>JBAUHN010000067.1:0-15220 GCA_049680295.1 Sulfitobacter sp. | reverse complement strand
GTGCAGCCATGCAAGATGACCTTGTGGCCGATTGTGCAATTTTCGCCCACCGTCAGCGGACAACCGGGATCGGTGTGAAATACGCAGCTTTCCTGCACATTGCTGCCGCGTCCTATGGCGATCTGTTCGTTGTCGCCGCGCAGAGTAGACCCGAACCAAATCGACCCACCTGCCGCCAATACGACATTGCCGATCACATTGGCATCTGGTGCGATCCAGCTGTCTTCGTCTATGGATGGCGTCAGAGCGCCCAAGGAATAACATGTCATGACAGGTCCTCAAATTCGGTTTGCAGGGCGCGCACGTGATCGGTCAGCCCCGGTTGCTGGCTGCGGCGTAAACGGGTGGCCTGAATGATTGTTTTCAGGCGCGCTTCGGTCTGGTCAAGATCATCATTGACCAACACAAAATCATACCCGCCCCAATGGCTGATCTCATCCCAGCTTTTCTCCATCCGGCGGGCAATGGTGCTGGCGTCGTCCTGCCCGCGGTTTTCCAACCGGCTGCGCAATTCGCGGATCGAGGGTGGCAGCAGGAAAATTGACAGGGTGTGGGTTTCCAGGGCCGAGTTTGCAATTTGCTGCGCGCCCTGCCAGTCGATGTCAAACAGAACATCGCGCCCCGCATCAATGGCCGTTTGGACCGGCGCGCGCGGCGAGCCGTAGAAGTTACCAAATACAAACGCGTGCTCCAGCATTTCGCCATCGTTCACCTGCGCCTTGAAGTCCGCCTCACTGACAAAGTGATACTCGCGACCATCCTTTTCGCCGGGACGTGGGGCGCGGGTTGTGGCGGACACGGAAAATGCAATTTCGGGGTCCCAGGCGCGCAACCGCCCCGCCAAAGTAGACTTACCCGCCCCCGAGGGCGAACTGAGGATGATCAAAAGACCCCGACGGGTTGCAGTTTTCATTGCGTCCTACTCCACGTTTTGCACTTGCTCGCGCATCTGGTCGATCACGGCTTTCAGCGCCAATCCGATGCTGGTCAATTCGGTGTTCTGTGATTTGGAACACAGCGTATTGGCTTCGCGATTGAATTCCTGCATCAAAAAGTCAAGTTTGCGCCCCACGGCACCGCCTTTAGCGATCAGATCGCGGGCCGCTTTGATATGTGCCGCCAGACGGTCAATTTCTTCGGTGACATCCGCCTTGACCGCGATGATTGCCAGCTCTTGTTCCAGCCGCTGCGGGTCCACACCATTGGAATTGTCCAGCACCCGTTGCAAGTTGCGCCTCAACGCGGTTGCCATGTCCGATTTTCGGGTGTCCGCCTGACTGATGGCCTGTTGCATCAGCGTTTCAATCTCATCCAACTGCGCCATCAAAACCTGAACCAACGCACGGCCTTCGGTTTCGCGCATTTCGTTGAATGCGGCGGCCAATTGTTCGAATTCTGCAAACAATAGCTTGCAAAGTGGGCCATTGTCTTCGGATTCAGTTGATTGCTCAAGGATGCCACGCAGGGCAACAATGTCACTTGCCTTGGAAGGCGCAAGTGACACACCGGCATCCATCGCCTGTGCCTCAATCTCTGATAAGGCTATAAGAATACTGGTCAGCTGTGGTGCGTTTATCTGCACCGATCCGCCGTTTTCGCCCCGCGTCATGCGCAGCGACACGGTGATATTGCCACGGGCGCAAACGGCCGTCAGATCACGGCGCAACCCGGCCTCCAGCCCCTCGATCCAATCCGGCACCCGGAACCGCAGGTCCAGCCCCTTGCCATTTACCCCACGGATTTCCCAGCCCCACGAATAAGGCCCCATGGCGCCGTTGCCCGAGGCGAAACCAGTCATTGATCGGATCATAAACAGCCTTTCACACGTATTCTGCTTGGGCTCAGGCATAGGGTGATTTGTACATGAGGGGCAACCCCGCCTGCGGCGTTCGCAACCTAAAGCGGTAATTCCATGCCGGTTAACCAAATCTTTAGATTTAGGGCCAATTAACGCATTATTCAGGTATTAACTTGTTAGTAAGGATGAACAGAACGCTTGATTTTCGGCTTTTGAGTAATCCAGTTTGTAAACAGTGTCACGACAGCCAGGCGAACAAAGTTGTTTTGCTTGGTGGTAACGAGGAAAAAATGATGGAAAATTTCGACACACATAAACGGAATGTTGTTCCGATGATGCAAACCGACAGCGACGCCGACACGTCAGCCCTTGCACAGGTCGTCGCCTATTGGGAGGCGCTGCGCGGCGCGCGATTGTTGCCGAACAGATCGGAAATCGACCCTCGCGGAATTGAGCAGGCGTTGGAGTATTGCTTTATCGTGGAACGGGTCGCACCGGGTGTCGCCCGGCTGCGCGTTGCGGGCAGTCACCTGAACGCCTTGATGGGGATGGAGGTGCGCGGCATGCCATTGTCGGCGTTCTTTACGCCACCCTTCCGCCACGAAATGGGCGACACCTTAGAGGAAGTGTTTCAAAAACCTGCACGTTGCGATGTTGTGCTGCAGTCTGAACCCACCAAATACCAGACCCGGCAAACCGCGCGGATGGTTCTGTTGCCTTTGAAAAGTGACTTGGGTGATGTCAGCAGATGTCTGGGTTGTATTGTCGCACCGACAGTGATTAAGAACGCACCGCAGAGATTTGAAATAAAAAGAAAATTATTGCATCCCATCTCGGCTGCAGACGCCGCACCTGTCGACCTGTATGATGCCCAGATCACGACAACGGCCTGTTCAGGCTTTGCCGAGGCGAAATCGGCATTTGGCGCGAATGGTGCAACAAAGAGGACCAGCTTTTTGCGTGTCGTCAAATAGCTGGGCTGCGTGACGCAAGAATGCGCAAGATAAAGCCCGGCGCCTGAGACGCCGGGCTATTTCCTTCAAACCATCTCTACCCGGCCGCTTTGGCTTGTTGTGATGAGCGGCGGTTTGACAGCTCTTCCGCCACCAGAAATGCCAGCTCCAATGATTGGCTGGCATTGAGACGCGGATCGCATGCAGTGTGATACCGATCCGACAAATCCTCTTCACTGACCGCTCGAATGCCACCGGTGCATTCCGTGACATCCTGACCTGTCATTTCAAAGTGAACGCCGCCCGGAACGGTGCCCTCAGATGCGTGCACGGCGAAAAAGTCACGCACTTCGCGCAGCACGGATTCAAAGGGC
Source organism: Sulfitobacter sp. (assembly GCA_049680295.1). Lineage (GTDB taxonomy): Bacteria > Pseudomonadota > Alphaproteobacteria > Rhodobacterales > Rhodobacteraceae > JBAUHN01. The sequence goes on along the minus strand of JBAUHN010000067.1, from coordinate 12,095 downwards.
CGCGTTTTATATCCGGTCGAGGATTTGATCGTGTTGCCGTGCATCGCGTCACAGGTCCACAGCACATTTGCGCCCTCTTCGCGGACGGCTTTGATCAGACGCGGCAGGTGTTCACCCACATTGCCTGCCCCAAAGCGCGCGATCAGTGTCAGACGTCCTTCTTCATTGCCGGGGTTCAGTTTGGCCATCAAAGATTTCAAATCGCTTTCGGTCATTGAGGGGCCGCACTTAAGACCAATCGGGTTGCTGACACCACGGGCAAATTCGACATGTGCACCGTCCGGTTGCCGTGTTCGGTCGCCGATCCAGATCATATGCCCCGATCCCGCCAGCCATTTGCCGGTCAGGCTGTCGCGACGGCACAGGGCCTCTTCGTATTCCAGCAGCAGCGATTCGTGGCTGGTATAATATTCCACCGATTGCAGTGTGTGTGCAGTTTCCGACGTCACGCCTGCCGCTGCCATGAAATCCAGCGTGTCGGAAATGCGGTTGGCAATCTCACGGTAGCGGTCGACCTTTTCAGCCTCGGTAAAGCCCAGAGTCCAGGCGTGGACCTGATGCACATCCGCATAGCCACCGGTCGAAAAAGCGCGGATCAGGTTCAGCGTTGCCGCCGCTTGCGTGTAGGCGCGCAACATTTTTTCCGGGTCCGGGATCCGTGATGCCGCGGTAAAGGCCAGATCATTGATGATGTCACCGCGGTAGCTGGGCAGTTCTACACCATCGACCACTTCGGTATTGGCGCTGCGTGGCTTGGCAAACTGCCCGGCCATCCGCCCGACTTTGACCACAGGCACTTTGGCACCATGGGTCAACACAATTGCCATCTGCAACATGATCTTGAACGTGTCGCGGATCAGATCTGAGCTGAATTGATCAAAGCTTTCGGCACAATCACCCCCCTGCAACAAAAAAGCTTCGCCACGGGCGGCGGCGGCCAAATGCGATTGAAGGCGTTTCGCCTCACCTGAAAAAACCAAGACCGGAAACTTCGACAGTTGTGCTTCGACTGCGTGCAGCGCGTCCATATCCGGATAGTCCGGCATTTGAATACGTGGCTTGTTGCGCCAGCTTGATTTTGTCCAATCCGTCATTTGTCGTCTCTCCCGTTGCGCGATTGCGGCGCCATCACAGTGCCGCAGGGCATTCTATACAAAAGGTGGTCGGCAGTGACCATATCACAAATGAGCCCTCTTGACGTGTCTGTCCGAGCGTGAGCATGTAAATAGACCCATATGGTTTTCGGATTTGAACGTCCTGAGCCACCGAATTGAAAGTGACAGCCATGCAAGAGCAACGCAAAGTTGTCCCGCGTGACACTTCGGAAGATAAACCGAAGCGGTTCGTTTTTGTGCTTTTGGATAATTTTACGTTGCTGTGTTTTTCAGCGGCAGTGGAAAGTCTGCGTATCGCCAACCGGATGGCTGGCAAGACCTTATATGAATGGCGCATTCTGGGCGACGGCGGAGAGCTGGTTTATTGTTCAGCGGGCAGCGGATTCAAACTGGATGGCGATCTTGATGATTTGAACCGGGACGACACGGTCATGATTTGCAGCGGTATTGATGTGCAGGCCGCGACAACCAAACGCGTTTTGGGCTGGCTGCGCCGCGAAGCCCGCAAAGGTCTGGTGGTCGCTGGTCTGTGCACGGCGGCCTATACAATGGCCCGCGCCGGACTGCTTGATCACAAAAAGGCGACGACGCACTGGGAAAACCAGGACAGTTTCGCCGAGGAATTCGAAGATGTGATCCTGACCAAATCCGTGTTTGTAGTGGATGGAAACCGGATCACCACGGCGGGGGGCACATCTTCAATTGATCTGATGCTCAAGCTGATTGCCGATCAGCAAGGCGAAGATCTGGCAAATGCCGTGGCCGATCAGCTGATTTATTCGTCCATTCGTACAGATCAGGATACCCAACGTCTGTCGATCCCGTCGCGGATCGGCGTGCGCCATCCAAAGCTAAGTCAGGTCATCCAGATCATGGAAGGCAATATCGAAGAACCAATCAGCCCTTCGATCCTTGCCAAAAACGTCGGAATGTCGACCCGGCAACTGGAACGGCTGTTTCGTCGCTATCTGAACCGCTCGCCCAAGCGCTATTACATGGAACTGCGGCTGCAAAAAGCACGCAACCTGTTGTTGCAAACCGATATGAGCGTGATCAACGTCGCACTGGCCTGCGGCTTTGCTTCGCCGTCACATTTTTCAAAATGCTACCGCGCGCATTATGAAACCACCCCCTACCGCGAACGCGGCAGCCACGCGGCACGTCTGTCGATCTGATTGCTTAAAGCGTTTCGCGTTAGTCCGGCGTCATTCGGTAAACCGTACCATTGCCGACCGAGATAAACCAAATGCTGCCGTCAGGTGCCTGCACGATATCGCGCACACGGGAAGTTTCGGGCGATTTGATCTGTGCGATTTCGGTGGCGGTTTCACCTGTTACCCTTAATCGCGCGATATAGTCGAACTTCAGCGACCCGATCAGGATATCGCCCTGCCAGCCGGGAAACATCGCCCCCGAATAGACCAGCAATCCCGAGGGGGCTATCGACGGATCCCAATAATGCGCCGGTTGCTGCATGCCTTCATTTGCCGTGCCCAAGCCGATTTTCGCGCCTGAGTAATGCCGCCCGTAAGAAATCAGCGGCCAGCCATAGTTGGCGCCCTTGGTAATGATATTTACCTCATCGCCACCTCTTGCGCCGTGTTCAGAGGTCCATAGCCTGCCGTTCTGATCCAGCCCTGCGCCTTGCGGATTGCGATGACCAAATGACCAGATTTCCGGCCGCGCGTTTCCATGTTTAACAAAAGGGTTATCTGCAGGTACCGAGCCGTCCCGGTTGATCCTGACAATGCTGCCATTGTGCCGTGACAGGTTCTGCGCTGTATCCCTTTCGCCGCGATCACCAATGGTGACGAACAAGGTGCCATCGACAGCTTCGACCACCCTCGACCCGAAATGCCGCCCCCCCGAAGATCCGGGTGTCATTTCGAACAGGTCCTGCAAGTCAATTAGTTGCCTGCCGTCCTGGGACAAACGTGCCACCGCAAGGGCAGTGCCGTTGCCGCGGGCTTGCGGCTTGGCATAGGTCAGGAAAACCTGTCGGCTTTGCGCAAAATCGCGCGGCAGGGTGATATCCAGCAATCCCCCCTGCCCGTTAGCGTCTATGATCGGCACGCCCTGAACCTCAAAGGATTTGCCGTCTTGCCAGTGCAAAAGACGCCCATCACGCTCAGTGACCAGCACCGCACCGCTGGGCAAATGCGCCAATGCCCAAGGCGCGTCCAGACCTGAAATCATCGGGGCGATTTTCACTTTGTCTGCCGTTTGGGCCAGCGCCGGGGGCATTGACGCGCAAAAAACAACGATAATTGCAGACAACAAACGGTTCACGATCGGCATGGTGTTTCCCCTTACGCAACGTTATCCAAACAAAAATAGTCATGAAAACACGGAATTCCACCCTGTTTCACCGTCTCAGGCGGACACTTGTGCCACAATTTTCAAAACTGCTTTTCTTTTTCAAATCACCGTCATACGCTTCGCTCCAGAACATCTTGTTCAATATAAGGGAGAAATCATATGAAAAAGTTGCTTTTGGCCTCAACGGCTGCAGCACTTTTGGCGACGACCGCATTTGCGGCTGGCCACGCGAAAGAAGTCAAACTTGGCATTTTGATTGGCTTTACCGGCCCCATCGAATCCTTGACCGGCCCGATGGCGGCAGGTGCCGAGATGGCAATGAAAGAAGCCACAGACAGCGGCAAGTTGCTGGATGCGGCAACGGTAACGCCTTTGCGTGCCGACACGGGCTGTATTGATAACGGGTTATCCACATCAAACGGCGAACGGATGATCGCCGATGGCGTGCACGGCATTATCGGCGGCGATTGTTCTGGTGTCACCGGTGCTATTTTGCAAAACGTAGCGATCCCGAACGGCATGGTGATGATCTCTCCATCCGCGACATCACCGGGTCTGTCCACCGTTGAAGACAACGATCTGTTCTTCCGCACCGCCCCGTCGGATGCGCGCGAAGGTCAGGTTATGGCCGAAATTCTGCAGGAGCGTGGCGTCAAATCCATCGCCCTGACCTACACCAACAACGACTATGGCAAAGGTCTGGCCGACGCGATCGAAAGCAACTTCAAGGCTGTCGGTGGCGAAGTCACCATTGTTGCCGCACATGAAGACGGCAAGGCTGACTATTCCGCTGAAATGGGCGCATTGGCTTCGGCCGGTGGTGATCTGCTGGTTGTTGCAGGATATCTGGACCAGGGCGGACTGGGCATCATCAACGCAGCCCTTGATACCGGTGCATTTGAAACATTCGGTCTGCCCGGTGGCATGATCGGTGACAGCCTGCCAAACAACGTCGGCGATGCACTGAACGGATCATATGGCCAGATTGCTGGTTCAGGCGGCGAAGGCATCGAGAAACTGACCGCTATGGCCGGTGACGCATTTGATGCAACATCGCCCTACACGCCTGAATCCTATGATGCAGCAGCGCTGTTTATGCTGGCGATGCAGGCGGCCGATTCCACGGATCCCGCCGTTTATGGGTCGAAAATCATGGAAGTCGCCAACGCACCGGGCGAAAAAATCTATCCTGGTGAATTGGCCAAAGCTTTTGATCTGATCCGCGCAGGCACCGACATTGACTATGTTGGTGCATCGGCCGTGGAACTGATCGGACCGGGCGAAAGTGCGGGCACCTACCGCATGATCGAAGTCCAGGACGGCAAGAACGCTACAATCGGTTTCAAATAAACCGTTTAGCAAAGACCCAAAAAAACCCAAGCCGTCCGGACCACCGGGCGGCTTCAATAATATCAAACGCGCAAAAAATGACGCGGACGGGGAATGGTGAAACGATGATTATCGTTGAAGATGTGCACAAGCATTTCGGCGGCTTTCGTGCTGTGGACGGTGCCACGCTTGAGATCGAACAAGGTTCGATCACCGGGTTGATCGGCCCGAATGGCGCAGGAAAAACGACACTTTTCAATGTAATAGCCGGGGTTCTTGCCCCGACATCCGGTCGCGTATTCATGGCGGGCGAAGACATCACCGGCCTGCCGCCACATGATCTGTTTCACAAAGGACTGCTGCGCACCTTTCAGATTGCCCATGAATTCAGCTCCATGACCTGCCGCGAAAACCTGATGATGGTGCCGGGCGGACAATCGGGGGAAACCCTGTGGAACACGTGGTTTGGCACCAAACGTATCGCCGAAGAAGAACGCGCCCTGCGCGCCAAGGCCGATGAGGTGCTGGAGTTTCTGACCGTCGAACATCTGGCGGATCAAAAGGCGGGGCAAATTTCGGGCGGGCAGAAAAAGCTGCTGGAATTGGGCCGCACCATGATGGTGGACGCCAAAATCGTCTTTCTCGACGAGGTTGGCGCGGGCGTGAACCGCACGCTTTTGAACACCATCGGTGATGCGATCATCCGGCTGAATAAGGAACGTGGATACACCTTTGTGGTGATCGAACACGACATGGATTTCATTGGACGGCTTTGTGATCCGGTGATCTGTATGGCCGAAGGGCACGTGCTGGCCCAGGGCACCCTGGATGAAATCAAGGCCAATGAGCAGGTGATCGAGGCCTATCTCGGCACCGGGTTGAAGAACAAAGATAAGGTAGGCGCATGAGTAACGACCCCTACAACGATCGTGGCAACAAGGACCTGTCGGTTGGCAATGCCAGGGGCATGGGCAGCGTGATACCGAAATCCAGTGGTGCGGCGCATCCCGCCCCCGGTGGTCCGTTCCTGATCGGTGACAGCATGACCGGCGGCTATGGCAATGGTCCTGACATTTTGCACGACTGCACCATCGCGGTAGATCGCGGCGAAATTGCCGTGATCGTCGGGCCAAACGGGGCTGGCAAATCCACCGCCATGAAAGCGGTCTTTGGCATGCTGGACGTGCGTCAAGGTCATGTGCGTCTTGACGGCGAAGACATTACCGCCCTGTCGCCGCAGGACCGGGTCGCCAAGGGCCTGGGGTTTGTGCCGCAAACCTCGAACATCTTTACCTCGATGACGGTCGAGGAAAATCTGGAGATGGGCGCGTTCATCCGCCGCGATGATTTTCGCGACACAATGGCGCAGATCTATGATCTGTTCCCGATCCTCAAGGAAAAACGCCTGCAGGCGGCGGGCGAACTATCAGGCGGGCAACGCCAGCAGGTCGCCGTAGGCCGCGCGCTGATGACCCAGCCCAAAGTCCTGATGCTGGATGAACCCACTGCCGGTGTCTCACCCATCGTGATGGATGAGCTTTTTGACCGCATCATCGAGGTCGCCCGCACCGGCATTCCGATCCTGATGGTCGAACAAAACGCCCGCCAAGCGCTTGAAATTGCAGACAAAGGCTATGTCTTGGTGCAGGGCGCAAATGCATATACGGGGACCGGCAAGGAACTGCTGGCCGACCCGGATGTGCGCAAATCTTTCTTGGGGGGCTGATACGTGGACCTACTAAACGCAATCATCGCCTTCGCGAATTACGTTCTTGTGCCAGCGCTGTCTTATGGCAGTCAGCTGGCGCTGGGGGCGCTTGGGGTGACCCTGATCTACGGCATCTTGCGGTTTTCCAACTTTGCCCATGGTGACACCATGGCCTTTGGCGCGATGTGCACCATTCTGGTGACGTGGTTGTTTCAATCCGTAGGTATCAGCTTTGGCCCACTGCCTACGGCGCTGCTGGCCCTGCCCTTTGGCATCTTGGGCTGCATCGGGTTGCTGTTGGTGACCGACAGGGCCGTCTACAGGTTCTACCGCGCGCAAAAGGCCAAGCCGGTCATATTGGTGATCGTGTCACTGGGCGTGATGTTCATCATGAACGGTATGGTGCGCTTTATCATCGGACCGGATGACCAGAATTTCTTTGACGGAGAGCGGTTTATCATCAGCGCCCGCACCTTCAAGGAGCTGACAGGTTTGCGCGAAGGTCTGGCGATCAAGACCACCCAAGGCATCACCGTGATTACGGCTGTGATCGTTGTGGCGATCTTGTTCTGGTTTTTGAACCGCACCCGTACCGGCAAATCCATGCGCGCCTATTCCGACAACGAAGATCTGGCGCTACTATCGGGTATCAATCCCGAACGTGTGGTGATGTATACCTGGATGATCGTTGCGGGTTTGGCGACCATTGCAGGTGTGCTTTATGGCTTGGACAAGTCGTTCAAACCCTTCACCTATTTCCAACTGCTACTGCCGATATTTGCCAGCGCCATTGTCGGCGGTCTGGGCAATCCGATTGGCGCCATTGCGGGCGGGTTTGTTATCGCCTTTTCCGAAGTGACCATCACCTACGCCTGGAAGAAAGTCGCCAACTACGCGCTGCCCGAAAGCATTGTGCCGGACGGGCTGATCCAGCTTTTGTCGACGGATTATAAACTGGCCGTCAGCTTTGTAATCCTGCTGATTGTACTGCTGTTTAAACCAACCGGATTGTTTCAAGGGAAATCGCTATGAACTCAACCCTCAAAAACACCTGTTTGTTTGCCATCGTTGGCGCGATGATCGCCTATACCGGCTATGCGCAAAGCTGGAACACGGCGCTACTGGTTTTGAACATGGGGCTGATCTCGGCGATCATGGCGTTGGGCGTCAACCTGCAATGGGGATTTGCGGGGCTGTTTAACGTCGGCATCATGGGGTTTGTAGCATTAGGTGGGCTTGCGGCGGTTTTGATCGGGATGCCACCCACGCCCGGCGCATGGGCCGCAGGCGGTGTTGGCATTGTCACCGCGTTGTTTCTGGGCGCTGCCACCATCGTTGCGGTGGCCGTGGTCTTGTTCAAAATGCACGCAAGCTGGCTGCGCAATATCCTTGTTCTGGCGATCCTTGTTGTGGGTTTTGTGATCTACCGCGCGATATTCGACCCCGCGGTCGCCGCCATCGAAGCAGTAAACCCGGCAGCCACAGGCTATCTTGGCGGCCTGGGCATTCCGGTCATTCTGGCCTGGCCAGTGGGCGGATTATTTGCCGCTGGGGCCGCCTGGATCATCGGCAAAACTGCCCTTGGTCTGCGCTCGGATTACCTGGCCATTGCGACGTTGGGCATCGCCGAGATTATCATCGCTATCCTGAAAAACGAAGACTGGCTGTCGCGCGGCGTCAAAAACGTCGTCGGCGTGCCGCGCCCGGTTCCCTATGAGATCAACCTGCAATCAGATCCCGGCTTTGTTGAGCGTGCAGCAGGTTACGGGCTGGACCCGGTGATGGCTTCGACACTTTTTGTGAAACTGGCCTATGCGGGGTTGTTCGCCATCGTTTTGCTGGTGCTTTTGTGGATGTCTCAGCGGGCCTTGCGCAGCCCGTGGGGCCGCATGATGCGCGCGATCCGAGACAATGAGGTCGCCGCCGAAGCCATGGGCAAAGACGTCACAGCGCGCCATTTGCAGGTGTTCATTCTGGGGTCGGCCATATGCGGCATTGCGGGTGCGATGATGACCACGCTGGACGGCCAGTTGACGCCCGGCACTTACCAGCCATTGCGGTTCACCTTTCTCATTTGGGTCATGGTGATTGTCGGCGGTTCCGGCAACAACCTTGGGGCCGTCCTGGGCGGGTTTCTGATCTGGTTCTTGTGGGTTCAGGTCGAACCGATGGGCCTGTGGCTGATGGAGGTGATCACAGCAGGTATGGCCGATGGCAGCGCGCTGAAAACTCACCTGATCGAGAGTGCGGCACATATGCGCCTTTTGACCATGGGGCTGGTGTTGCTGCTGGTTTTGCGGTTTAGCCCCCGAGGTCTGATCCCCGAACATTGATACCCCGCGCCGCCGTTATTTCGGATGCGGCGCAGGGTGGTTTCTAGCGTTACCGCCCCTTGAACAGCCCGCCCAGAATGCCGCGCACGATGCGGCGTCCGGTGGTGCCTTTCAGCTCTTTGATAATCACGGACGCAACCGCACCCCCAAAGCTTTCGCTGTCTTTTGTAGACCTGCGCCGGGACGTGGATGTCTCGGCGGTTTTGCCTGCGTATTTTCGCGCCGAATTAAATTCGCGCAGATTCGGGGTCGGGGCGGCCTCGGCGGCGGCTTGGGCAGCCTCAGCTTCCTTCGCGGCGGCATCGGCACGGGTGCGCAAAATCTCAAAGGCAGATTCGCGATCCAAGGGCGTGTCGTATTTGCCCGACATTTCCGACAGGTTCATTACCTCCTGGCGTTCCTCAGACGTGATCGGCCCCAGTTGCGATGACGGCGGCCGGATCAACGTCCGCTCAACAATGCCCGGCACGCCCTTTTTTTGCAGCATCGAAGTTACCGCCTCGCCGACGCCCACTTGCGTGATGGCGTCCTCGGTCGAAAAGCGGGGATTTTCGCGGTAGGTTTCCGCCGCCATCCGCAACTCCTTGCGGTCCTTGGCGGTAAAGGCGCGCAACGCATGTTGAATGCGATTGCCCAACTGGCCCAGAATATCCTCTGGCACGTCCGCCGGGTTCTGGGTGATGAAATAGACGCCGACCCCCTTGGACCGGATCAAACGGGCGACCTGTTCGACCTTTTTGACCAGAACCTTGGGCGCGTCTTCAAATAGCAAATGCGCCTCGTCAAAAAAGAACACCAGTTTTGGCTTTTCGGGGTCACCAACCTCGGGCAGTTCCTCAAACAACTCTGACAACAGCCACAGCAGGAATGTTGCATAAAGCCCCGGCGATCCCATCAGTTTGTCCGCAGCCAGAATGTTGATATGTCCGCGACCATCCACATCTGTACGCATCAGATCACTAAGCGCCAATGCCGGTTCGCCAAATAACTTGGCGCCGCCCTGATTTTCCAGCACCAGCAAACTGCGCTGAATGCCGCCCACCGATGTCGACGCGACATTGCCATAGCGCAGGGCGATGGACTTGGCATTCTCACCGATCCAGACCAGCAAGGCTTGCAAATCTTTCAGGTCCAGCAGTGGCAGACCTTCTTCGTCCGCCAGCCTGAAGGCGATGTTCAAAACCCCCTCCTGCGCCTCGCTTAGGTCCAGCAAACGGGCCAAAAGCAACGGGCCCATTTCTGATACGGTGGTGCGCACCGGGTGACCCTGTTCACCCAGGAGGTCCCAAAAAGTGACCGGAAAGGATTGATAGATATAGTCGACAAATCCGATTTTGGCCGCCCGTTCGGTGAAGGCCCCGTGCAATTTATGGGTATCGCTGCCCGATTTTGCCAACCCGGACAGGTCGCCTTTGACGTCCGACAAAAATACCGGAACCCCTTGATTCGAAAAGCTTTCGGCGAGAATTTGCAGCGTGACGGTTTTACCGGTTCCGGTCGCCCCGGCAATCAAACCATGCCGGTTGGCATATCCAAGCGATAGAAACTGTTGGCTGGCATAGTCAGGCCCGCCGCCGCCGATAAAAATGTCATGTGTCACGTCTTTTTGTTCCTTTGTGCGACTTAGTGCCGGATGAGCATACAAACTTAACCTTTGAGAGCCATAGTAAAACGCGCCCCCGCTCAAGTTGTCCTTCTTAAGGGTGGGGCATTCCTCCCTGTCAGACTGGCCGCGCTTTCGAGTGCGGCCTTTTTTTGGTAAGTCCCTGGGCAACGAAATTTGAACTTCTCTGTTGACGCATTGTAAATGGTTGCGTACCGTTGCACAAAATAAGCCGGCAAGTCCGGCAGGGAGTGACTATTCTACGAAAAAAGAGCGTTCTTTGAGCGCTCTTTTTTTGTTGTCGGCACCAAATGTTTCTTATGCCGGGCAAAAGCAGCAATAATTTGCCGCTTCTTTCAAGTCACCGGCGTCTTCGCCGCTGACACGCCCAAAAAGCCATGTTAAACCGTCATCAAACAATCAATCTGGATCCATTATGTTTAAGTTCTTGACCGCCCTTCCCCTTTGCATCGCGTTCGGCGCGTTGACGCCTGTCACAGCCTGGTCGCAGACCGCCACCACAGATACCGAGGCCGCATCAGACGAGGCAGCCGCGCCAAAAATCGAAGACAGCCTAAGCCTTGGCGAAGATGCAGACAAAGATCCGGAATTGGGCAAGCTCTATGTCAAAGAAACGATTGGCGCCTGGTCAATGCGCTGCGTGAAAACCGAACAGGAAGAAGACCCCTGTCAGATGTACCAGCTGATCGAAGACAGCAACAATGTGCCCGTCGCCGAAATCTCACTGTTCCGTCTGCCCGAAGGTGGCAAGGCCGTTGCGGGTGCCAATATTGTTGCCCCGCTTGAAACATCATTGGCAGAAATGTTGACTCTGCGGATCGACGGGGGCAGTGCACGCCGCTACCCGTTTGCTTTCTGCGCACCCATCGGATGTTACGCGCGGCTGGGTCTGACAGCTGACGACATCAATGGTTTCAAAAAGGGCAATGAGGCTGTGATCACCATCGTACCGGCACTGGCACCCGATCAAAAAGTAGAAGTAGCCGTTTCCTTAGAGGGGTTCACAAAATCCTACGACGTCGTGTCTGTGATTGAACAACCCTGAGCACCTGCAACGTTACCGCAAATTGAAATGAATGAATGATCGTCCGGCTCCGTGCTGGGCGGTTTTTTGTTGTTTCAAACCCGCCGCAGTGCCAGCACTGCGTTCATCCCACCAAAGGCAAAAGCATTGGACAGCGCAACGGTCACATCTGCATCGCGGGCCTCGTTTGGCACCACATCCAGCGCGCATTCCGGATCGGGTTCCTGATACCCGATGGTGGGGGCAATCACGCGTTCGCGCAGTGCCATTATGCAGGCCAACAGCTCAACTGCGCCGGTGCCACCAATCAGATGGCCATGCATGGATTTTGTTGAACTGATCATCAAACGGTCAGCATGCGCCCCAAATACATCCGCCACAGCAGCGCATTCAGTTTTGTCATTGGCAGCAGTTCCAGTGCCATGTGCGTTGATATAACCGACCTCATCACGGTTGATTTTCGCATCATTTAGCGCACCAGACATCGCCCGTGCAGCACCGTTCTTGGACGGCATAACGATGTCACTCGCATCCGATGTCATAGCAAAACCTGCCACTTCGCATAAAATCTCAGCACCTCGGGCGCGGGCGTGATCATAGTTTTCGAATATGAAAATCCCCGCCCCTTCGCCCTGCACCATGC
>JBAUHN010000066.1:0-1774 GCA_049680295.1 Sulfitobacter sp. | reverse complement strand
ATGTCGCCCTGCAGCTTTCTCGCTTCATCGGCCAGGTTGATGATTTCCTTATTCAGCCCGTCGATGGTGGTAAGCCAGGCAATGGCCTTCCCGGTATCAGCGGATTTAGCGGCAAGGTCTGTCTCTTCCTTCTGCTTTGTCTTGAGTGCCTGCTCAATCTCTTGTTCCTGCTCCGGCTCAAGAATCACGATGCCAGCCGTTTCAGCCTGGAGCAGGTTCAGTTTTTCCCGCTCTTCGCGCTGGCGTTCATGGACACGGATGGATATCTGGCTGTAGATCTCTGTACCCGTTATCTGCTCCAGGATCGGAGCTCGATCATCCGGTGCCGCCTGAAGAAACGCGGCGAAGCCGCCCTGGGCCAGCAACATGGATCGGGTTAAACGATCAAAGTCCATGCCGGTAGCCGACTCGATCTGGTCGGCTACACCTCTGATCTTGGATTCGAAGATCTCGCCGGAATCGGCATTGGCTATTTCGTGTTTCGGGGCCTGGAGTTCGCCATCCGGCTTTTTGCGTGCCCGGTGTTGGCTCCAGTGACAGCGGTAACGTCCAGACTGGGTTTCGAAGGTCACCTCGGCGAAGCATTCGCCGGTCTGGCGGGACATGATTTCATTTCCGCTTTTGGTGACCTTGTTCAGGCGAGGCGTGCGACCATAAAGGGCGAGGCAAATAGCATCGAGGATGGTGGTCTTCCCCGCGCCGGTGGGACCTGTTATGGCAAAGATGCCATCAGACGCGAAGGCCGGATGCGTCAGGTCGATTAGCCATTCGCCGACCAGAGAGTTCAGATTCTTGAAGCGTACCTTCAGTATTCTCATCGGCCGTCTCGCTATTCTGCCTGCGCGTCGTCTTCATAGAGAGACGAGACGGCTTCCTGGTAGGCCCGAAGCAGCTCCGGCCGCTGCTCCTCGGGCACGTCATGAACGGCAAGGCATCGTTCGAACACGTCGTTCACGTTCAGGTCGTCGAGTGTCTCCTCTTCATGGATTTGTCCCAGCACGCGGTCGATGATGCGGTTGTTCTTTATCCGGAGAAGTTCCATTCGGGTGCCGGAATTCGCTGCCTCCAGGCGCTCACGCAGGTCGCCTATGATCTCCTCACCTTCATAAATGACCTCGAGCCAGGCCCCTGATCCGTTTGGGTCGTCCATTGCCGACAATTCCAGCATGCGGCCTGAGATACCGTCCCAGTCTCCCTTGACGCGCTCAAGCCTTTGAAACACCGGCACGTCAATCAGTTGTATGGATGCAGCGGCGCTGTGGCCCTCCTCCTGATCAAAGACAACCTGGCAAACGCTCTTCTGCTGTTTTGCCTCTCCGAACCCCATGGGCAATGGAGAGCCGCAGTACCGTATTATTTCTGAGCCGTTCACCTTTTGTGGGACGTGGAGGTGCCCAAGCGACAGATAGTTGAAGCAGGCAGGAAAAATCCCAGCCGTCACATGAGCCAGGGAGCCGACATAGAGTTCGCGCACGCCATCACCATCGACGGTTTGTCCGCCTGCAGTGAACAGATGCCCCATGCCAACGATGGGAATATCGGCCCCGAGATTCTCTCGTTTCTGTTCGGCCAGGGCGGCGACAGCGGCGTAATGAGTGCGGATGCCGTCAATCAATTTCCGCTCCTTGTCCTCGACACTCTCACCTGCTTCGGCCACGCGGATATCCCTGTCGCGGAGGTAGGGCACGGCACAGACAATCAATTCCGGAGCGTCCTGCTTATTACGGAGCACCAACACTTCGTCCTCCGGAGATTCCGTGCTACTACCGATAAC
>JBAUHN010000065.1:0-9873 GCA_049680295.1 Sulfitobacter sp. | reverse complement strand
TTCGGACAGAACGCTGGCGGACGTTGACTTTGCCGATCGCGCTGGCATGGACGTTCTTTGCAGGCTGGGCGGCATGGGTGGATTTTCACCCGCAAAGCTGGGCACATTGGGGGTTGATCGCCACCAGTATTTATTTGCTGTTTGCTGGCATCGTTCAGCAGATGTTTCCTGCCAAAACCTCCTGATACCTGCGCGCGTTCAGATCAGCAGGCTTGCCGCCCCCTCATGCCGCAGTAAAGCTACTTTGGTCTCAACGCCGCCAGCACCGGAAAAACCGGTCAACCCTTTCGCCCCCATCACGCGGTGGCATGGAATGAGGATCGGAATAGGATTGGCACCGCAAGCTTGCCCTATGGCCTGCGCTGGTACACCCAGATCGCGGGCAATGTCGCCGTAAGTGCGCGTATGGCCAAAGGGAATGGCAGACATGGCCGCACAAACATCGCGCTGAAAGGCGCTGCCATCGATATGCATCGGCAGGTCAAATTCTGTGACCGTGCCTGCATCATATCCGACCAGTTGATCCGCGGCCGCATCCAACACCTCAGACCTGTCGCACCGTCCGCTGGCCTGCCAGGACAAGGCAACAATTGCGCCGTCTCTTTCATGGACACATAGTGTCCCGAACTGGGTATCTACATCGCGATATTTCATGGATGCAGTCTGACGCGGACCCACCCGTCATGGCAACCCGAAAGCTGCGGGTTTTGACCCTTTGGGGCGACGGGGCGGGACCTGTCCCGCCCCGTCCCTGAATATCAGCTCAAAGCAGCGTCACATCTGGCACAAACACCGGCATGCGCGTGGGTCCCGACATCGGGCAGCACTTTCCAGCACCGGTCGCATTTCCCGCCTTCGGCTTTGACAAACTGCACCGCAATCCCGGCAATTTCGGGCAAGCGAAATGCGCCATCGGGCGCTGCGCTGTTTGCAAGGGTCACATCCGAGGTGATGCAAATGTCATTGAATGGCATATCCGCCAATGTCGCGCGCAACGCATCATCTGCGACATAAACCACCGGGGCGGCTTCCAGCGATGCGCCGATGACCTTATTGGTACGCTCCACCTCCAATGCGGCAGTCACAACCCGGCGCACCGACCTGATGCCCGCCCATTTCGCGGCCAATTCACTGTCCAGCCAGGCGTCAGGCGTGTCAGGAATATCCATCAGATGGACCGAGCTGCCCTCGCCGGGAAAACGCTCCAGCCAGACCTCTTCCATGGTGAACACCAGCACCGGCGCCAGCCAGGTTGTCAGCCGGTGAAACAGGATGTCGAGCACGGTACGCGCACTGCGCCGCTGCAACGTATCGCCGTCACAATAAAGCGCATCCTTGCGAATATCGAAATAAAACGCGCTCAGATCCAGCGTGGCAAAGGTAAACACCGCCTGAAACACGCCCTGAAAATCAAACCGCGCATAGCCATCACGCACCACCTTATCCAACTCCGCCACCCGGTGCAGGATCAGGCGCTCAAGTTCCGGCATATCGCCAGGTGCGACCCGGTCACTTTCGGTGAAATCGGCAAGTGAGCCGAGCATATACCGCATTGTGTTGCGCAAACGGCGATAGCTATCGGCCACACCTTTCAGGATTTCTGGTCCGATGCGCTGGTCGGCGGTGTAATCGGTCTGAGCCACCCAAAGACGCAGGATATCCGCACCATATTGTTTGACGATGGTTTCGGGCACAATGGTGTTGCCGATGGACTTCGACATCTTCATACCCTTGGCATCCAGCGTGAACCCGTGGGTCACAACATTGCGGTAGGGCGCGCGCCCATAAGTGCCGCAACTTTGAAGCAAGGACGAATGGAACCACCCCCGGTGCTGGTCGGTACCCTCCATATAGACATCCGCGATCCCGTCCGCGGACCCGTCTTCGCGGTCACGCAGAACAAAGGCGTGGGTCGATCCGGAATCAAACCAGACATCCAGAATATCAAAGACCTGAACATAGGCGTCCGGGTCCACGATACCTGTCAGAAACCGCTCTTTCGCGCCATCCTCATACCAGGCATCCGCGCCCTCAACCTCAAACGCCTCCACAACGCGGGCGTTGACATCCCCATTGCGCAACAGGAAATCCGGGTCCGTCGGCAACGCATCTTTCTTGGTAAAACAGGTAAGCGGCACACCCCAGGCACGTTGACGGCTCAACACCCAGTCGGGACGCGCCTCCATCATCGAATGCAACCTGTTGCGCCCCGATTTCGGGGTCCATTTGACGTTGTCAATCTCGGTCAGGGCGCGTTGGCGAATGGTCGTGCCAAATTTGTCCTGCCCATCGCCCACCACCTTGTCGATGGCGGCAAACCACTGTGCGGTGTTGCGATAAATCACCGGCGCCTTTGAACGCCATGAATGCGGATAACTGTGCTTGATCTTGCCGCGCGCCAGCAAACCGCCGACCTCAACCAGCTTGTCGATCACGGCCGCGTTGGCGTTGCCCTCCTTGCCGTTGGGTTTCAGGATCATCTTGCCGCCAAAAAACGGCAGATCGGCGCGGAACGACCCATCCTCGATCACATTATAGGTGATGACCTGTTCCAACATGCCCAGATCGCGATAAAGCTCATATTCCTCAAGCCCATGTGACGGCGCGCAATGCACAAAACCAGTGCCTTCAGTGTCAGTGACAAAATCAGCCGCCCGGAAGTCGCGGATATCATCCCATTCGCCGCTGCCACCCTGTGCACCACTCAGCGGATGAGTCAGCTGAATGCGCGCCAGCTCATCTGACGTCACATCCCGCAGGCGCTTGTATTGCTCCGGCTCCAGCCGCGCCCGTGCCATCACGTCAGCGGCAAGCGTATCTGCAAGCAGAAACTTGTCCCCGATCTTGGCCCAGCTCTCATCAGGCGTGCCCGTCACTTCATAAAGGCCGTAGGCAATGTCTTCGCCATAAACGACAGCCTTGTTGGAGGGGATCGTCCAGGGCGTTGTGGTCCAGATGACGACAAAGGCATCTAACAAATCAACCCCTTCGTGCCGTCTCAGGTCACTAGGATCATAATGTTGCAGACCGACTTTAAACTTCACCCAGATCGTGTGGCTTTCCTTGTCGTGATACTCGACCTCTGCTTCCGCCAGCGCCGTCTTTTCAACCGGCGACCACATCACAGGCTTTGACCCTTGATAGAGCGTACCGTTCATCAGGAATTTCATGAATTCCTCGGCAATCACCCGCTCCGCATGAAAATCCATCGTGAGGTAGGGATCAGCCCAGTTGCCGGAAACCCCCAGGCGCTTGAATTCTTCACGCTGAACATCAACCCAGCCGGCGGCAAATTTCCGGCATTCCGCCCGGAAATCATTGATCGGCACATCGTCCTTGTCGCGCCCCTTTTGGCGGTATTGCTCCTCGATTTTCCACTCGATCGGCAACCCATGACAATCCCACCCCGGGACATAGCGCGCATCAAACCCCATCATCTGATGACTGCGCACGATCATATCCTTGATCGTCTTGTTTAGTGCATGCCCGATGTGCAAATGCCCATTGGCATAGGGCGGGCCATCATGCAGCGTAAACGGCGTGCGCCCGGCCTTTTCACGCAACCGATCATAGACACCGATGCTCTCCCAACGCGCCAGCCAGTCCGGTTCCCGCTTGGGTAGACCCGCCCGCATCGGGAAATCTGTCTTTGGCAGGTTCAGTGTATGTTTATAGTCGTTCTTCTCGGTCGTATCGGCGCACATTTGGGGCGTCCTTCAGATGTCAAATAGCGGAAATGTCGATGGTTGATGCGGAAGTATCCAGGCATCCGGACCCGGCGTCTCAAAGATCAGAGCGCCGGGGAAATAATTCGAATGATGCTTGCATACATAGATGTCATGACCCGGCTTATAAGCAGCCCACCTAACGGCGACAAGACCCCGCACCTGCGGTCTTCCAATTGGCACAAATATCGCGGGGTTTGGGGCAGCGCCCCATTCCGCCCCGCAGGGGCACTATCGCATGGCACTTCCGCGCCTGGCTTTCAGGTCTCTTTTTCCATGTCCTGACGCGCCACCGCCCACCTGTTCAACCCTGCCAACCCGGCAAGCGACAGGCCCAAAACCAATAGTGAAAACACCCGTGTCAATCCACCAAGGCCCGAAATATCAACCAAAAACACCTTGGCAACTGCCAGTCCGATCACCACCAGCCCGGCCCGTCGCAACATATCAGAAACACGTGCCAGGGATTGATAAAAAACCACGGCCCCCGTCAAAAGCAACGCAATCGTATAGCTGTAAAGTTCCGGCTGGCTGACTCCTTTTGCCATATCCATACCCGCCGTGCCTTGCCAGAAATGCCGGATCGCCATGGTCGCCCAAAGGGCAACCAACACCCCTGCCAGGCTAAACAGGCCCAGACGCAGGATGGGTTCCATCTGTTTGATCCGCAATGCCCCCAAGACAAGAACCGCCGCTGGCATCAAATACGCCACCGCCAGTGTATTAAGCACAGGCGGCCCAAAAACCTGCCCTCCGGTCACCGGTCCAAAGATCGGGTTATACACCCCCACCCCTTGCGCCAAAGCGCCCAACCCAACGACGGCAAACACCGCAGCCAGGGCTTGCCTGAACAAGACCAGTTTTCCCGTCGCCACTCTTTGTACCTGCGCCATCGCCAAACCGATCCAGATCGTCGCGAACAGGCCCATGCTCCAATGACTGTCAATGCCGCCACCGCCGGTTTGCGCATCAATGGCACGCCAGATCAGCAGGCTGACCAACACGCCCCCCGTCGACCAGGCCGCACTGTCCAGCATGACCTGTGTCACCAACCGTTCCCGCCCGTGCAATAGCCAAAGTCCCAAAACCAAGGCGGTCAATGTCCCGCCATAAGCCAGTATCATTTCGGCCATGGCGGCATCCAGCGCCCAGTCCAGCCCCGGATCGGCCACCAAACGGTAGCCAAGCGTCACGACCCCGACGCTGATAAATATCCCCATGGGCGGCAGGTTAAATCTGCGGTCCAATGCCGCAGCAGCAACCACCGTGACCGCCAAAGCAACCGTCAACGCCGCCGAGGACAACACGATCACAAAAGCAAAGGCAATCGACGACAGTGCCGACAGCGTAAACATCGCAAATCGCAACCGATCTTCGCCATCCCTGCGCGCAAACCGTTCGGCCAGGAAGACCATCAAACCTGCAATCACCGCCGCATGCAGCGCCCAGGCATAAGGTCCAAAAACCTCTGCAGGCGTCCAAGTAACCTCGATCAGGATGGCTGTTGCGGGCGCGATCAGCGCCGCAGTTGCCGCCCAAATCATTGAAAATCCTGTGGTGCGCGCAGCGCGCCACGCCGCAAGCAAACTCAAGAGCACACCAAACCCGACCAAAACTGTGACCTGCAACGGGAAATCCGCCTCAGATGTTGTGCTGTAGGCTGCCGCGAATCTGTCAAAGACGTCGTATGACCCGAACCCTTGACCGCAGACCACGCCCAGAAATCCGAGAACTGGCAGCGCCGACTGATCCTGCAGTGCCGGGGCTTTTACGCTCCAAATCATCACTGCGGCAGCCAAACCTGTCAAACACGCGGCGACCATCCAGAATTCGGCATTGCCCGCAGCCCATACAACACCAAGACTGGCACAGGTCGCACCAAGCGATCCAAACGACAAAAGCGTCGGGAAAATTGGCCAGTCCGAGGTGTCTTGCCCTTCGAATTTGCGCATACGCCGCGCGACTTGCGACACCAATGTGCCTGCGTGATCCGGCGTCAGACCGCGTGCAGGGATGACAATTGCCATCACCGCCAATGCCGTCACATAGCCGATAAACGCCCAGATAACCCCATCATCGCCCAAGATCATCAGCCAACCGGCCAGATAAGCCAGAACAAGTGTCAATGCCGACACCCACGCCCAACGGCGCACCGTATCGACACCTAACCCAAACGCTGCAATCAGCGCAAAATACCAAAACAGCCAACTGGGGTCATCGGACGATCCGCCAACCAGGAATGGCGCCGAAAAGGCGCCGATGATGCCGACGGCCGCCAAAAGTGGTCCATGAAACCACCCCAATACCAGGGCCGAGATCGCTACGACGACCATTCCGATCAAGGCCGTTTCCGCGCCGATCAAATCATAAAGCAACCGCCCCGACAAAATCGCTGCAAACAATGTCACGATCCCTGCACCGGAAAACACAGACGGCAGATAGGCCGTTGCAGACTGAACACCATCGCCAAACCGGCGCCGAATGAATTCGCCCACACCGATCAGGACCGCGCCAAATCCCAGACCCGCCAGAACCCGTGCGCGGGGCGGCAGCAATCCGTTTTCCATCCCGTATTGCACCAAAAACACGCCCGCCAGCGCCAGTGACAGCGCCGAGACCGCATAAAACCAATTGTCGCGCAGCCAAGGTCCCAGCCGGGCCAAAGCATCCGCCACCGGTGAAGGGCGCGGAGGTGGCGGCGGCGTGCGTTTCTTTTGCGGTCGCACCGGTGTTTCATCCGACTTTTGCGACGATGATTGTGCCGCTTTCCACGGCCCGCTTGCAGCTGCAGCCTTTGGTTCCACAGCAGACGGTGACGTATCGGGATTTTCAGACGGCCCAGCACCGTCACGACGCAGAACTGTCAATTCACGCTCCAACTCGGTCACCCGTTTTTTGACCGCGCCATTGCTGAACAGAAGATAAATAACCGCAACCGGGATCATCAATGCCAAAAGAAACAGTAAGACCAGAATACCATCCATGTGACGTCCCCTAATTGTGCGCCCTTAATCAAACAGTAATGTCATTTCTAATAGTGGAAAAGCATGGAATTCCGGACCTTGTTTCAAAACACTGCCCCCTATTTTCGCGTGTTGGATCCGAATAGACCGCCCAAGGCGCGCTTGATAATGCCGCGTACTTTGGGCTTTTCCAATTGGGTGAATGGCAATGGCCTACAAACCTCAATCGCGGCGACGCCGACACGTGCGGTCAGCGCCCCATTGATCAGACCTTCACCAAACCGTCGCGACAATTTTCCCAAAAGCGAGCCGCCCAAAATCGGTTCCAGCATGTCATCGCCCACAGCCACGGCACCAGTTGCAACCAGATGCGACAGGACCGCACGGGTCAGACGCCAGCTGCCAAAAAACCCTGATCTGCCGCCATAAACTTCGGCAATCCGGCGGATCATGCGCAGGTTGCAGGTCAATGCGGCGGCAACATCCGCCAAGGCCAGAGGCACCAATGCTGTGACGGTTGCAACCTGACGGGCTGCGGCCTCGACCTCGCGGCTTGCGGCGGCATCCAGAGGCGCCAATAATTCAACCTCGGCAAGGCCCAGCAACCCAGGTACATCCAACTGATCGCCGCGCAACTCGGCCAACCGGTCGCGCGCCCATCTGGTGTCTTCACGTCCTTTGTAGACGCGCACCAACCTGTCCGTCACATCGCGCGCTGCCGTCAAATCAGACTGGCCCAGCGCATCCGCCGCATCATGGCGCAAATTGTCCAGACGGCTTAGCCTGCTAAATGCGGCAAGCTCGCGCAGGCTGAGAGCCGCCAGAACCAGCAAAACGGCGACCAGTAGAGCGCTTACAATCCAGCCCAAAACCGAATTTTGCGACATCAGATCAGTGACAAAATTCCACGCGGCGATCGACACAATCGCCCCAATCAACGCCGTCAACAGCCCCCAGAACCACCGCAGCAGGCGCGACGGCCTGCGCGCGGCGAAAGACGCGGCAATTTGCATGGCCTGTCCACGCGGCAGTGGCGCACCAAGTTCTGGCACCACAGGGGCATCAGCGACGGAGGGCATTTTTTCCGAGGCCGCGTCAAGATCTATGAGAACCGGACCTTTTGCCATCAGTTGTCCTTTCGCTCGAAGAGGACGTTTGCCGTTATCAACATCATCACAGGCTGTCCCCCAACAAAAATTGCGCCGCTTTATCAAGGCGAATATGGGGCGGGCCATCGCCGGGGCGCAATGTCAGCACCGAAGGGGCAAAGCTCATCACCTGGTAATCCTGATCCAGCCAATTTGCATCGCCGTTGCGCGCTGGTGTCAGCAACTGCGCCGGATCATCGGGCAGATCGCCGGGATAGAATGCGGCCTTTTTGCCGCTATCCAGCAGCGTGCCGCGCACAACATCCAGCGGGCCGCCATCATGGTGAATGGTCTCTTCGGTGGTGGCGCGTAGTGAGGCGATCGACATCGCCGAGGTTTGCGCACCGGCGAACTGCGCCCGGTCCGACGCCCCGCGCACCAACGCCTGCATAATCGCGGTCAATTGCGGATGCTGACGGTGATGCAGATGATCTGCCTTGGTGGCCGCAAACAAAATCTTTTCAACCCGTTTTCCATGAAACAACTGATTCAGAAACGCATTCCGGCCGGGGCGGAAACTGGCCAGAATATCGGTCATGGCACCGCGCATATCCTCAACAGCACGCGGTCCTTTGTGGATCGCACCCAAGGCGTCAACCAAGACAACCTGCCGGTCAATGCGGGCAAAATGATCACGAAAGAACGGTTTTACGACCCGCGATTTATATGCCTCAAACCGTCGCGACATTTCACGGATCAGTGATTTTCGCGGGCCGGTATCCTGCCCCGGCAAGGGCGCAAAGGTCAGCACTGGCGAACCGGCCAAATCGCCCGGCAGCAAAAACCGCCCCGGCGTGCAATCATAAAACCCCGCATCACGTGCCGCATCCAGATAGCTGGTAAAACGGGCCGCTAATTGCTGTGCGACCGGTTCGTCCAATCTGTCCGCCACGTTGATCGCGCCGACCTCGGCGACGTATTTCGCCGCCTCTGGCCGGTCTTTGATGCGGTTCAAAACCTCCGCGGACCATTCGGTGTAGGATTTGTCCAAAAGCGCTAAGTCCAACAGCCATTCGCCAGGATAGTCCACAATATCAATGTGTAGGGTGCGCGGGCCTTGTAGTCCCGACAGTAACCCCTTGCGCCGGACCCGCAAGGACAGGCGCAATTCGCTGATCGCACGGGTGCTTTCGGGCCATGCCGGAGTGGCCGAGGTCAGGGTGGACAAGTGCTGTTCATAGTCAAATCGCGGCACCGTGTCATCGGGTTGGGGTTGCAAAAAAGCGGCCTCAATCCGGCCTTCACTGGCCGCCAGCAATTGCGGCATGCGTCCGGAATCAAGCAGGTTTGCAATCAGGGACGTTATGAATACCGTCTTGCCCGATCGCGCAAGGCCCGTCACACCAAGCCGGATCACCGGTTCAAAAAGTGCCTCGTTGACGGTGTCTTGCACGTTTTCGACCTGACGCACCACCATGTCAGCAAGCGTAGAAATTACCAAAACCAAAGCCCGCCCTTCGCAAATTGACTAGGGCCTACATAGGCACCGCCACACGCGCACGCCAGTGCACATCGGGATTTGACGGCGAAAGCATGGCGTTATAGGGCGTGGCCTATGCCTCGTTATGCGCTCAAAATAGAATATCACGGTGCACCGTTTGTCGGATGGCAACGTCAAATCGACTACCCGTCGGCGCAAGGCGCGGTTGAGACGGCGCTGGCCAAGGTGGAACCCGGACCCCACAATATCGCCGCCGCAGGGCGCACGGATGCGGGGGTTCATGCCACGGCGCAAGTGGCGCATTGCGATCTGACGCAGAAATGGACTCCGTTTCGGCTGTCCGAGGCGCTGAATTATCATCTCAAACCGAACCCGGTTGCGATTGTGGATTGTGCCCCGGTCAGCGATGCATGGCATGCAAGGTTTTCAGCAAAAGAGCGGCGATATATCTTTCGCGTGTTCTATCGGCGCGCACCGGTGACGCATCTGGCCGGACTGGTTTGGCAGGTCAAACGCCCGCTTGATCTGGAGTTGATGCAGGAAGGTGCCGAGTTTCTGCTGGGGCGGCATGATTTTACAACCTTTCGGTCTACGAT
>JBAUHN010000064.1:0-23529 GCA_049680295.1 Sulfitobacter sp. | reverse complement strand
ATATTCATGTTGGTTATGAAACTGTTGATGGTTCGGCAGCCCATGGGCCGCCGAAGGTCTCTTTTTGGCCCTTCCGAAGAAGGATCAGATTTCAGACAAAAGCTGCGCCTTGGCTTCGGCCATCAGGGATTTCATTTGGTTGCGGATCGTGGCCTCGTCGGCTTTATCGCCCAAATCGCCCGAGACTTTGCGGTAAACATCTTCGTCGCCCGGTTCTTCGAAATCGGCCTTGATGACCTCTTTGGCGTAATTGGCCGCATCATCGCCGGATTTGCCCATCAAATCGGCGGCCCAAAGGCCCAGCAATTTGTTGCGCCGCGCTTCGGCCTTGAACTGCATGTCCGCGTCGTGGGCGAATTTGTTTTCAAAGGCGTTTTCGCGATCATTAAAGGTTGTCATTGGTGTGTCTCCGGTTGCGATGAATTGCGTTGAGTATGATATGTGGCCAATGGGCGTGCAAGACAAGAGGCAACGGACAGGCGCGCAAGGCGCATCGCGCCTGCTTGCAGCCTATCATGGCTTGCACTATGAACGCGACAAATGGCGGCGGATTTCTCCGCCTTTGACAGGCGAAAGGACGCAAGTTGGCCCGGCGCAAGAAAATCTACGAAGGCAAAGCCAAAATTCTGTATGAAGGCACGGAACCCGGGACGATCATCCAGTATTTCAAAGATGACGCCACGGCCTTCAATGCACAGAAAAAGGACGTGATCGAAGGTAAAGGTGTGCTCAACAACCGGTTGTCTGAGTATTTCATGACCGGATTGAACCAAATTGGTGTGCCGACGCATTTTATCAAACGTCTGAACATGCGCGAACAGCTGGTGCGCAGTGTCGAGATTGTGCCGCTTGAAATTATCGTGCGCAACTATGCCGCCGGGACCATGTCGACGCGACTGGGCATCGAAGAGGGCACACAACTGCCGCGACCGATCGTTGAATATTGCTACAAAGACGATTCTTTGGGTGATCCTTTGGTGACCGAAGAGCATATCGCCGCTTTTGGCTGGGCCAGTCAGCAAGACATGGAAGACATGCTGAGCCTGGCATTGCGGGTCAATGATTTCCTGTCCGGTGTGATGATGGCGGTGGGCATCAAGCTGGTTGATTTCAAAATCGAAGTGGGCCGGGTCTATGACGGCGATTTCCAGCGGTTGATCGTGGCAGATGAGATCAGCCCCGACAGTTGCCGTTTGTGGGATATGGAAACCGGTCGCAAGCTGGACAAGGATGTTTTCCGGCGTGATTTGGGTGATCTGGCGGATGCCTATACCGAAGTGGCGCGGCGTTTGGGGGTGATGCCCAAGACATCGACACCGATCACGAAGCCAACGTTGATCAATTAGCGGCGGGCCGGGGAATGCATATTTTCAGAACAATGAAGCGGAAGGTGGCGCAATGAAGGCACGGGTGCATGTGATGCTGAAAAGCGGTGTTCTTGATCCACAAGGCGAAGCGGTGCGCCATGCCCTTGGGGCGATGGGCTTTGAAGGGGTGAATTCTGTGCGCCAGGGCAAGGTGATTGAACTGGACCTGGCAGAGGGTATGACCGAAGCGGATGTGACCGCGATGTGCGAAAAGCTGTTGGCCAACACCGTGATCGAATCCTATAGCGTGGAGACCCTTTGATGCACGCAGCCGTCGTTGTCTTTCCCGGATCAAACTGTGACCGCGATCTGGCTGTCGCATTTGAGGCGGCCGGGGCCAAAGTGTCAAAGGTCTGGCACAAGGATACCGATTTGCCGAATGGTGTTGATGTCATTGGCGTGCCGGGTGGATTTTCATTTGGCGATTATCTGCGTTGCGGGGCGATTGCTGCCAATTCTCCGATCTGCAAGTCCGTGGCGCGACATGCGGAGCGCGGTGGCTATGTCCTGGGGATTTGTAACGGGTTCCAGATTCTGACGGAGACCGGATTGTTGCCCGGCGCACTTTTGCGCAATGCGGGGTTGAAATACATTTGCAAGACTGTCGGGCTGAAGGTGGAAACATCGGCCAGTGACTATACATCTTGCTATAACGCAGGCGATGTTGTTCAAATCCCGATCGCGCATCATGACGGCAACTATGTAGCAGACGATGCGACAATAGATCTGTTGCAGGGCGCAGGCCGGGTCGCCTTTACCTATACCGATAATCCAAATGGCGCGCGCGCGGATATTGCCGGCATTCTGTCTGATAACCGCCGGGTTCTTGGCATGATGCCGCATCCTGAACGGGCGGTAGATGCCGGGCATGGCGGCGTCGATGGAACGGCGCTGTTTCGCGCATTGGCGTCGGCTTTGGTTACAGCATGACTTGAGCGTCGCGGCACAGGCGCGTAGAGTTATGTTATGGAGACACCCCCAACAGATGAGCGAAAGCCTCTGACGATCAGCTGGCGCGTGCGTTTTTTGCTGATCGTTCTGCTGGCTTTGGCTGTCGTCACGATTTCTGTCACCAATCGTTTGTTGACGGACAGGTTTACCGAAAGCACCCGCAATCGAGCGGAACTGCGGTTGGCGCTTTATGGCGGCAATCTGCTGTCCGAATTGCGGCAAAATGGCATTGTGCCACAACTTTTGGCGCGGGATGCGACGCTGATCAGCGCGTTGGAATCAAGTGATTATTCGCAGTCGACACGGCGACTTATTTCTTTTGTTGAAGAGATTGGCGCGGCATCCTTGATGTTGCTGGATACCGACGGGCGCACTGTGGCTGCGACGGACCGTAACCGGTTGGGGGCTTCGCATCGTGCGGACCCTTATTTTGTTGAAGCAATCCGGTCAAATGCAACCGTGTTCACTGTCATCGAACGCCCGGGCGGTGGTTTTCGGTTCTTTTATTCCCGCCGGGTACAAAACCGGTCTGATTTACTGGGCGTGATTGCTGTCGAAGTAGATTTGCAGAAGTTCGAGCGCGCCTGGGCGGGGATTTCGGATGCGGTGATAGTTACCGACAGCACTGGCGCAATCGTTCTGACAACGGAAAACAAGTGGCGCGGCCGCACCGAAGAAGAGGCGCTGGCGCGGCAGGTGCCGCAAACCGCTGTGCAGCGCGCGTTGCAGGCGACGGCGGATTGGACAACTTTGCCGCCCGACGCCTATTTGCGGGGCGAGGCTGTGATGCGGCTGGAGGGCCGGATTCCGTTTCGGGGCTGGCGCATCGCATCCTTCACCACTTACGCGTCGGTGCGCGAGCGGGTGAACGGGGTTCTGGCGCTTGAGATCATGGCCTTTGCGATTCTCTTGGCATTGTCGTTTTATGCCCTTAGTCGCAGGACAGCTGTGCGCATGGCATTGTTCCAGCGCGAATCGGCAGAGCTTCGCGCATTGAACGTGGCGTTGCAGCGAGAAATCGCCGAACGAAAACGGGTACAAGAGACCCTAGCGGTCGCCGAACAAACCCTCGAACAATCCAGCAAATTGGCCGCCTTGGGCGAGATGTCAGCCGCCGTCAGTCACGAGCTGAACCAACCTCTGGCCGCGATGAAAACCTACCTCGCGGGTGCACGGCTTTTGCTGGGACGCAACCGGATGGAAGAGGCGCTGTCGTCCTTTGGGCGGATCGACGATTTGATTGAGCGGATGGGGGCGATCACAAGGCAGCTGAAATCTTATGCCCGTAAAGGCGCAGAGGCGTTATCCCCCGTAGATATGGGCGATTCACTGGCCGCATCCCTGTCGATGATGGAGCCGCAGCTGCGTCAGCGCCAGGTTCAGATCACTCGGATATTGCCAGATGAACCGGTGCTGGTTCTGGGCGACAGGCTGCGGATTGAACAGGTGTTGGTGAACCTCTTGCGCAATGCCCTTGATGCCACCAAATCAGAACGTAGCCCACAGGTGGATATCATTCTGACGGCCGGGGAAACAGCGACGCTGACGGTGCGTGACAATGGGCCGGGGATCGAGGATTTGGATGCGCTGTTTGAGCCTTTCTATACCACCAAGCAGCCCGGCGACGGGGTCGGGCTGGGCCTTGCAATATCCTCTGGTATCGTAAACGACCTTGGGGGGCGCTTAACGGCGCGCAACGGGCAAGGCGGCGGCGCAGTATTCGAAGTACAGCTGCCAATATTAGACAGCGATCAACGCACAGAAGCGGCGGAGTAAACAATGGCACAAGCAATGAAAATCGCGATCGTCGACGACGAGCAGGATATGCGGCAATCCATCAGCCAGTGGTTGGCTTTGTCAGGATATGACACCGAAACCTTTGCCAGCGCCGAAGATGCGCTGAAAGTGTTGGGCCCGGAATACCCCGGTATCGTAATCTCGGATATCAAAATGCCGGGCATGGACGGGATGCAGTTTCTAAAAAAACTGATGGGCAATGACAGCGCTTTGCCGGTGATCATGATCACCGGTCACGGCGATGTGCCGATGGCCGTGGAAGCGATGCGTGTTGGCGCCTTTGATTTTCTGGAAAAACCGTTCAACCCCGACCGGATGTCGGAACTGGCCAAGAAAGCCACCGGTGCGCGGAGGTTGGTGATGGACAACCGTGCGCTGCGCCGGGAATTGTCGGACGGCGGTCAGTTGATGAAAAAGCTGATCGGTCAAAGCCCGGTGATGGAACGTCTGCGCGAGGATATCCTGGATTTGGGGCAGGCGGATGGCCATGTTCTGATCGACGGCGAAACCGGCACCGGGAAAACTTTGGTCGCCCACGCCTTGCATGCGGTTGGCAGCCGTGCGGGTAAGAAATTTGTTTTGATCAGCTGTGGCGCCTTTGAAGAAGAAGCGCTGACCAAACGGCTGTTTGGCCCGATGATGCCCGAAGACGGCCAATTGCCTGCCATCGAAGAGGCCCGTGGCGGCACGTTGGTGCTGGAAGACATCGAAGCTTTGTCGGAAACCCTGCAAGCGCGATTGCTGAGCGTGATCAACGAACAGGGCACGCCAGCAGAAACCCGCATCGTTGCGATTTCCAACCTGCAAGAAGCCGGTCGCACATCCGAGGATGCCCTGCGGTCGGATTTGTTCTACCGTCTGGCAGCTTTGCGCATCACCGTACCGCCATTGCGTCAGCGTGGCGAAGATATTCTGACGCTGTTTACGCGTCTGTCTGAACAGTTCTCGGACGAATATGGCTGTGACGCGCCCAAGGTCAGCGCGCAAGAGGCTGCACAGCTTTTGCAGGCCCCCTGGCCCGGAAACGTGCGCCAGTTGATCAACGTCGCTGAACGCGCAGTGCTGCAATCGCGGCGCGGTTCCGGTACGATTGCGTCCCTATTGATGAGCGATCATGATGAGATGCAGCCGGTGATGACCACCGAAGGTAAACCGTTAAAGGAATATGTCGAAGCCTTTGAGCGGATGCTGATTGACAACACGATGCGTCGGCACAAAGGCTCAATCGCCAGTGTGATGGACGAGCTGTGCCTGCCACGCCGTACATTGAATGAAAAAATGGCCAAATATACGCTGCAACGGTCCGACTATCTTTAGACACAAGATCGACCTTTGACAATTTCTCGCTATGCGTGTGCGATTGCAACACATTGAGATTTGGTGATTTTTCTTTACCGTCTAGGATTTCTAATTGATCTGTATGCAGATTGGCCATTGTCTTTTGTCGCAAGGTAGCTTTATCTAGCAGATGAAAGGCTGGACGCTGGTTGGCGTCCTTTGCGCCTTTCGGATGAGTTTCGCTGCACCGGGTTACAGGCAATTACGAACTTGCCTGCGTTGCAGACCGATTGGGCCGGTAACGGCCAAAGAACCGCTGACAGGACGTCCGGCCACAAGTCGGACGGGCTGCAGTATAAAAATGGATGCGTGGCAGCCCTTAGGCACACGTGTCGGAGAAGAAACGCGATGACGCGCGCAGTTGCATTGAGCAGATTAGCCAACGGCCCACCGGGCCGGCAAGCGCGTATGTCACAAATCGCCCTGACAAGACATACCCCGCATTCGAACGCGCCCCCGGGTGCGTTAGGGTCGCGGCTGTGCAAATTGGATTCATGCCTAAAAAAATGCTTATCGATGCCACCCACGCGGAAGAAACGCGCGTGGTTGTGGTGGACGGAAACAAAGTTGAGGAATTTGACTTTGAATCTGAAAACAGACGCCAGCTTGCTGGCAATATCTACCTAGCCAAAGTTACACGGGTTGAACCGTCACTGCAGGCCGCTTTTGTAGACTACGGTGGGAACCGACATGGGTTCCTTGCTTTTTCTGAAATCCATCCGGACTATTATCAAATCCCAGTGGCTGACCGTCAGGCGCTGATGGAGGAAGAACGGGCCTATGCCGAGGCGCAGCGCGCCAAGGATGAAGACGAGGAAAAACCAAAACGTTCGCGATCCCGGTCGCGCAGCCGTGGTAAACCCAAAGCCGAAGACACTGTGTCCGAGGACGCAACTGCCAGCAAAGAAGTCGACACAGACCAAATTTCCGGTATGGAAACTGTCGATCTGGACGAAGATGCGACCGACACCGAAGAGGGCACATCGCCGATGGAACGGGTGGCTGAAACGCCGGTCGAAGAACCGGTTGATGACGCGCACGACGATGATGACCCAAAGAAAATAGATGCCGCGGCCAAAGATGACAGTATCGAATCTGTCGCGGAAGAAGATGACGCCGAAGACATTCGCCCGGCGCGCAAACCACGCCCCCGGCGCTATAAAATTCAGGAAGTTGTCAAAGTTCGCCAGATTTTGCTGGTGCAGGTGGTCAAAGAAGAACGCGGCAACAAAGGGGCCGCTCTGACGACCTATTTGTCGCTGGCTGGTCGCTATTGTGTCTTGATGCCGAACACCGCGCGCGGTGGCGGGATTTCACGCAAAATCACCAATGCTGTCGACCGCAAAAAGCTCAAAGAAATCGCTCAGGAAATCGAAGTGCCGCAAGGGGCGGGGTTGATTGTACGCACGGCAGGCGCCAAACGCACCAAGGCGGAAATCAAACGCGATTACGAATATCTGCAACGTCTGTGGGAACAAATCCGCGAATTGACGTTGAAATCTATCGCGCCCGCCAAGATCTACGAAGAGGGCGATCTGATCAAACGCTCGATCCGTGATCTCTATAATCGCGAGATTGACGAAGTGTTTGTCGAAGGCGAACGCGGCTACCGCATCGCCAAAGATTTCATGAAAATGATCATGCCAAGCCATGCCAAGAACGTGAAGCTCTATTCAGAAGGCCTGCCGCTTTTCGCGCGCTATCAAGTCGAAGGCTATTTGGCAGGTATGTTTAACCCGACCGTTCAATTACCCTCGGGCGGTTATATCGTGATCGGTGTGACCGAGGCGCTGGTGGCGGTTGACGTGAACTCTGGCCGGGCCACCAAAGAAGGCTCGATTGAGCAGACAGCGACCAAGACAAACCTTGAGGCCGCCGACGAAGTCGCGCGCCAATTGCGCTTGCGTGACCTGGCGGGTCTGATTGTCATCGACTTTATCGACATGGACGAGCGTAAAAACAACGCTTCTGTCGAGAAGCGGATGAAGGACAAGCTGAAAACTGATCGCGCCCGCATTCAGATTGGTCGGATTTCCGGATTCGGTCTGATGGAAATGTCGCGGCAACGTTTGCGCCCCGGTATGATCGAGGCGACAACCCAGCCCTGTCAGACCTGTCACGGCACCGGATTAATCCGGTCCGACGACAATCTGGCCTTGTCGATCCTGCGCCAGATCGAAGAGGAAGGCACCCGCAAACGGTCGCGCGAAGTTCTGGTGCGCGCGCCGGTCGGCATCGCCAACTTCCTGATCAACCAAAAACGCGAACACATCGCCCAGATCGAATTGCGCTATGGTTTGTCGGTACGGGTTGAGGGTGATCCAAGTCTGATCAGCCCCGACTTCAGTCTTGAAAAATTCAAGACGGCAACACGTGCTGTTCCGGTAGCCTCGGCGCATGTTGTGTCAGTAGACACTTCTTTGATGGACCAGATCGACGAAGACGATGCTACCCAAGAGGACGCAGAAGAAGCACCAACTGCGCCTGGTCAGGTGTCGCAAGACGCGCCAGATCAGGGCGATGGCGACGGTGAAGGTAAACCCAAACGCCGCCGTCGGCGTCGGCGTCGGCGCGGTGGCAAAGGCAATAATCAGGACGATCAACCGCAAGATAACGCTGAAAATTCTGACGGGTCTGAGGCTGCGGTCACTGAAGCGGAACAAGCCACACCAGTAGACGCCCAGACGAAAGCAGAGCCTGAACAGGCCGAGGCTGAAAAACCCAAGCGCCGGTCTCGGACGCGCAAGCCCAAGGCAGAAGTTGCCGCCGAACAAGCGCCGTCCGAGGATGTGGTGGCCAGCGCGGAAGCCGCAACTGAGACAGCCGGGGGCACAGCACCTAAACCGCGTGTGCGCCGGTCACGGGCCAAGCCTAAACCCTCGGATGATGCGGCGGCGGTTGAAACGGCCAAGTCGGATGAACCTGCACCAGCAGACAAAAAACCGGCAAAGCCACGTCGCGCACCACGGGCAAAAGCGGCCAAGAAGGTCGCCGAACCAGTGGCCGAGGCCGCGCAGATCGAACCTCTACCTGAGGTGGCCAAAGTCGTCGAAACAACGCCTGTACCTGCGCCAGAACCCGCGCCCGCAGCGGAACCGGTTGCTGCGCTTGAGGCCGAAGCGCCCACCGCAAAACCCAAACCCAAGCGCAAAGGCTGGTGGTCACTGGGCGGCGGTTAATCCCCGGACAGTTTGAACAATGTTTTGAAAGGCGGGCCAGACGGCCTGCCTTTTTTCTTGCAGAAACGATGTGGAAATCAGCCGCCCTTGCGGATCAGATAGGTCTGCTGCGCGCCGATCTGGACGCTCGACACCAACACGTGCCCGGCTTCAGCGCAGAAATGCGGCACGTCGATGACAGCGGCCGGATCATCGGCAATCAATCGCAATTGGTCGCCAATATTCAATGATTGTAACCGTTTGCGTGCTTTGAGCACGGGCAGGGGGCACAGGAGCCCTGTGGCATCAAGGTCGGTCACATTGTCGGACGATTGGATCATTCCGTCGAGATAGCCGGGATGTTTCAACCTGTCCACAAGGTTGTGACCATTGCAAATAGTGACGCGCCCTGCGCGATGTCCTATGCAAGCCTTATGTTTGGAATTGAAATCATTGATGCGGGCCTTTTACCGGCGATGTTCGTGGCGCTTGTCGCAGGGGTTATCAGTTTCCTGAGCCCTTGTGTCTTGCCCATCGTACCGCCTTATCTGGCCTATATGAGCGGTGTGTCGTTAAACGAGATGTCGGATCAAGCGGCATCACGGCGCAAAGCCACAATTGCCGCGCTGTTTTTTGTTCTGGGGCTCAGCACGGTCTTCTTGATCCTCGGGTTCACGGCCTCTGCCTTTGGGGCGTTCTTTTTACAAAACCAGATATTGTTTTCGCAATTATCCGGTCTGGTCGTCATCGTTTTTGGCCTGCATTTCCTGGGCGTTTTCCGCATCCCGTTTCTGGATCGCGAGGCCCGCATGGATGCAGGCGATCAGGGGGGATCAAGCTTTGGGGCCTATGTTCTGGGGTTGGCATTTGCTTTTGGCTGGACGCCCTGCATCGGCCCACAATTGGGTGCGATCCTGTCGCTCGCCGCATCTGAGGCCTCGGTCGCACGCGGCACGTTGCTGTTGGGGGTTTACGCGATTGGCCTGGGCGTTCCGTTTCTATTGGCGGCGATGTTTATCACCCGCGCCATCGGGGTGATGAACCGGATCAAACCTTACATGAAAACTATTGAGCGGATTATGGGCGCGTTGTTGGTCGCGGTGGGATTGGCCCTGCTGACCGGCGCTTTCACCAGATTTTCGTTTTGGCTGTTGGAGGTTTTCCCCGCCCTTGGCGCATTGGGATAGGCACCTTACACCCGCCGAAAAACCGCGCTAAGCTGGCTGAAATCAATAGGTAGGCCATGCCCAGCGACACGTCTAAAAATCCAGCCGTCACGCGTCGCAGGGTGTTCTACATTCCCGGCTACGACCCGATCCCGCCGCGCCGTTACCGGGAACTTTTTCGCAGCGAAAGCATGGCACAGGCGGAAATTTCCGGCTACCAGATCGGCATCACTGCCAAAACCGGTGATGGACCTTATGGCTGGCAGGTGGATGCGGTGATGGATGGCGCGCGGGTACGGGCTGATGTCGATGTACTGGTCTGGTCTGATATCGTGCAAAACAGCATGGACGCATCTATTCTTGCAACCTACGCCCAGCTTGTGCGCACCGCGTGGATCTATATCTCGACCGGCACATTGGGGCGGTTGATGCGCCTGCGCAAAGGTCCGGTAATCGCGGCATTTTACCCCGTCGGAATGCTGCTGTTGCAACTGGCTATCGCACTCACAGCGTTTTGGATCACCTGCAAAGTCACAATTGAAATCATGGGTTTACCTGCCATTCTTGGTTTGATTTTGGCCGGCGGGCTTAGCTGGACCTTGCTGCGTCAATTCAAGGCATGGGACAGTCGGTTCTTTGCCTACTACCTCATGCATGACTACGCGTTCTCTGCCGCATCATATGGCGCAAATACCCCTGAAATGGAACAACGTATTGCCGAATTCACCCAAACAATCGTGCAGGCCTTTTCCGAAGAAGTGGATGAAGTCTTGGTCGTCGGTCATTCCTCAGGCGCACATATCGCGGTCTCGGTATTGGCAGATTTGATCCGGTCTGGACAGGTGTCAAAATCTGGTCCTAAACTTGCATTTCTGTCGCTGGGACATGTGGTGCCAATGGTGTCGTTCCTGCCAAACGCTTTTCGGTTGCGGGCCGACCTGCACTTCCTGTCCGCGCAAGAGGTCGTAACATGGCTCGATGTCTCGGCACCGGGTGATGGCTGTGCGTTTGCGCTGTGCGATCCGGTATCTGTGTCAGGCGTGGCACCTGCTGACAAACGCTGGCCACTGGTCATCTCAGCCGCGTTTTCACAAACCCTGTCGCCTGCCCGGTGGAAGGCCCTGCGTTGGCGGTTCTTTCGGCTGCATTTTCAATATATGTGCGCTTTCGACCAGCCCCGAGATTACGATTATTTCCAGATCACCGCGGGCCCGGTGACATTACAAGACCGGTTTGACGGTCGCGCCGCGTCGAAATCACGGATTGATCAACCGCATTCAAAATTCACATCTCTTGTCCCATGACTGATCTACCGCCCAAACCGGCCGACCGGCCCGAAAAAGTGTCCCTGTGGCGCTATGTGCAGCTGTTCAGGCAAGACATCTTGTCGGCCCAGCCCGCGCGTCTGTATGGCGCGTGGATGGCGGAATTTCGCACACCGTTCTTTCGGTCGTATTTGGTGAACCAACCCGATTTGGTGCAAACGCTGCTCAAAGACCGCCCCGGTGACTTTCCAAAATCCGACCGCATCAGCGAAGGGTTGCGCCCGCTTTTGGGCAACTCCGTATTTCTGACCAATGGCGACACGTGGCAGCGTCAGCGCCGCATCATTGATCCCGCGTTTGAAGGTGGACGGCTACGTCAAACCTTTCCCGCCATTTGGGATGCGTCCGAGGCAATGGCAAAACGCCTGCACGATGCCCCCCCCGAACCGGTTCAGGTCGAGAAACTGACCAGTCACGCGGCGGCGGATGTGATATTTCGCATGTTGTTTTCCATTCCGATTGACAACGAGGTCGCAGGCGCGGTTTTTGCGGAATTCCAAGCTTACCAACGCAGCCAGCCCATCCTCAATATCGCGGCTTTCGTGCCGTTGCCGCGCTGGATGCCACGGCCTTTTCGCAAAAGCACCCGCGCCAGTGCCAGGAAAATACGCGGTCTTTTGGCGCAATTGACCCATGCCAGGATGGCCGAGATCACAGCAGGGACGGCACCGGATGATCTGGCGACCAAAATCATGACAACGGTTGATCCCGTCACCGGCAAAACATTTTCAACCTCGGAAATGATTGATCAGGTCGCGATCTTCTTTTTGGCGGGCCATGAGACCAGCGCTTCGGCCTTGGCCTGGTCGCTGTATTTGCTGGCGCGCTACCCGGATTGGCAAGATCGGGTCGCGTCCGAAGCCCGCGCCGTGCAGAGCTGTGATCTGGCGGTGATGTCCAGGCTTAAGATCAGCCGCGATGTGTTTCGCGAAACCCTGCGCCTGTATCCGCCGGTGCCAATGATGGTGCGCCAATCAACAAAATCGCAGGTTTTCCGCGACAGAAAAATCCCGGTTGGTGCGCAACTGGTGCTCAGCCCGTGGCATCTGCACAGGCATACCCGGCTTTGGGACAATCCTGATGGGTTTGATCCGGGGCGATGGCACACTGACAATGGCAAGACCTGCCAGCGCACGGCCTATATCCCCTTTAGCGCCGGGCCGCGTGTTTGTCCGGGGGCAGGGGTTGCGATGGTCGAAGGGCCGTTGATCCTGTCGCGGATATTGCGGGATTTCAA
Organism: Sulfitobacter sp.; assembly: GCA_049680295.1. Lineage (GTDB taxonomy): Bacteria > Pseudomonadota > Alphaproteobacteria > Rhodobacterales > Rhodobacteraceae > JBAUHN01. The sequence continues at coordinate 11,190 of JBAUHN010000064.1, read as the reverse complement.
GGTCGAAATAGCCGACCCTGAACCGCCGGTGCCGGTGGCCCATCTGACTGTGCGATCAAGGAATGGCATTTGGCTGCGCTTTGTCCGCCGCTAACATGTACCAATATTGCCGTAGTTGTTCTAGATAACCGCTGGTGGGGAATCATTTGTACGGAGAATTTTAATGGTCGACACCAACGCACAGCGCTCACAGATGGAAAGCGGCAAGGGCTTTATTGCAGCTCTGGATCAGTCGGGTGGATCAACCCCCAAGGCATTGGCGCTATACGGTGTGCAGCCGTCAGATTATTCCGGTGACACTGAAATGTTTCAGGCCATGCACGACATGCGCGCCCGGATTATTCTGGCCGATGATTTCACCAGTGCCAAGGTCATTGGTGCCATCCTGTTTGAACGCACAATGAATGAGACGATCAATGGCACGCCTGTTGCCGATCTGTTGTGGTCTGAACGCGGCGTCGTGCCGTTTCTCAAGATCGACAAGGGTCTTGAGGATGAAGACAACGGCGTGCAGCTTTTGAAACCAATGCCCGGACTTGACGCCTTGTTGGCGGAAGCAAAATCCAAGGGGATTTTCGGCACCAAGGAACGCTCGGTCATCAATCATGCGAACGCACAAGGCGTGGCAGATGTTATTGCCCAGCAGTTTGAGGTGGCAGCACAGGTTGTGGCGGCCGGTCTGGTGCCGATCATCGAGCCTGAGATCAACATTCATTCTGAGACAAAATCAGACGCTGAAGCGATGATGAAGTCAGAAATTGAAAATCATCTCAATAGGTTGGCAGAAGGTGTTGATGTCATGTTGAAATTGACATTGCCCAATGAGGCGGGTCTTTATGACAGTCTGGCAGCGCATCCCCGGGTGTTGCGTGTCGTGGCCCTGTCGGGCGGTTATTCCACGGATGAGGCAAGCGAAAAGCTGGCTCAAAACGCAGGCATGATTGCCAGCTTTAGCCGCGCACTGACCGAAAAGCTGAACGTCAACATGTCGGACGCGGAATTTAACGCAGCCCTGGGTGGCAACATCGACAAGATTTACCGCGCTTCGATCTGATCTTTCAGCGTCGTCAAAACGAAGACACGTAAAGCGGACGCCAACCCGGTGTCTGGTTGGCGCGCTATATCCACCTCCGCCACCAAGGCATTGACAGGTAACGATCTGTCTTCTGCGATGTGTCGCAATTCGTGCCAGAATGCATCTTCAAGTGAAATGGACGTTCGGTGACCTTTCAGGGTCACCGAGTGTTTCACCGGGCGGCTGCTCATGTCTCGGACTTATGCCCATCCAGGTTCCGCGCGATTTTTGCCGCGCGGGCCTTCAGGCTGTCTTTCTGGGCCTTGGACTGGCCAAAGCGCACCGAATTTTCATCTGCACGCGCTTTTCTGGACGACCGGTCGCGTTCCTTTTTGACTTTGTTCAAGTTGATTGGAGTGCTCATTTTGGTCCGATCATGTTTTCAGGGCGCACAACGCGCTCAAACGTGGCTTCATCTACAAAGCCCAGTGCAATCGCCTCCTGCTTGAGGGTGGTGCCGTTTTTATGGGCGGTCTTGGCAACTTTGGTCGCGTTGTCATAGCCGATTTCAGGCGCAAGCGCTGTCACCAACATCAGGGATTCGCGCATCAGTTTTTCGATGCGGACCGGATCGGCCTGCAACCCGTCGATCAGATTGTCGGTAAAAGTTGTGGCGGCATCGCCCAAAAGCTGCATGGATTGCAATACGTTATAAGCCATCATTGGCTTGTATACGTTCAATTCAAAATGCCCCTGCGATCCGGCAAAGCCGACGGCAGCGTCGTTGCCCATGACCTGAATGCACACTTGCGTCAGCGCCTCGCATTGGGTTGGGTTTACTTTACCCGGCATGATCGACGATCCCGGCTCATTTTCCGGCAACACCAATTCACCCAACCCGCAGCGCGGACCAGAGCCCAAAAGACGGATGTCATTGGCGATCTTGAACAGGGATGCGGACACGGTTTTCAAGGCGCCCGAAATCTCGACCATGGCGTCATGTGCCGCCAAAGCCTCAAATTTGTTGGGGGCGGTGACAAAGGGCAGGCCGGTGATCTGCGCCATATTGGCCGCGACCATTTCGGCCCAGCCCTTTTTGGTGTTCAGCCCGGTGCCCACGGCGGTGCCACCCTGTGCCAGTTCATAAATCCGGCCCAATGCATCCTTAACACGCGCAATGCTCATCGCGACCTGATGGGTGTAGCCGGAAAATTCCTGGGCCAGCGTCAGCGGGGTTGCGTCCTGGGTGTGCGTGCGGCCAATCTTGATGATGCCGTCAAAAGCTTCGACCTTGGCTTGCAGGGCGGCGTGTAGCTTTTCCAGACCGGGCAGCAGCACATCGCGCGCCATCATCGCCGTTGAGATATGCATCGCAGTAGGGAAAGTATCGTTCGAGGACTGCCCCATGTTGCAGTGATCATTTGGGTGAACAGGGTCTTTTGATCCGATTACACCGCCCAGGATTTCAATCGCCCGGTTGGCGATGACCTCATTGGCATTCATGTTGGATTGGGTGCCGGATCCGGTTTGCCAGACCACCAATGGGAAATTATCGTCGAATTTGCCGCTAACAACTTCGCTTGCGGCTTGCACGATGGCATCGCCCCGTTTCTTGTCCAGCGTGCCTTGGGTCATGTTGGCCTGTGCGCAGGCCTGCTTGATCACGCCCAGCGCCCGCACGATTGCGACGGGTTGTTTTTCCCAGCCAATGGGAAAGTTCAGGATCGAGCGTTGCGTTTGCGCGCCCCAGTATTTGTCATTGGGAACCTCAAGAGGGCCAAAGCTGTCGGTTTCGGTGCGGGTCTCAGACATTGGTCACTCCGTCATATTGCATGCTCTAGCGGTTTACCGCCCAGTCCATCCACGTGCAACTGGCCAGTTTTGGTCAATCTGATGCATTTGCGTTTCGGGATCACAAAATTGGCATAACGTCCCCATATCAAAGGTGCTATATTGATTGGGCAACCGGATTGGGCCTGCGCCCATCAACCTGTGGTACAGTAACCGTTACCTCTGAAAGGAGCGTTTTTTCATGTCTGCTACCTCTGCATTTTATCTGCGTATCGTTGGGGCGTTTTGTGCCTTGGCCATGATGGCCCTGTCCGCACAGGCCGATATTTCACGCTTTACCGGCAGCTATTCAGGCTCGGCAGAGGTTGTCGCGGCAGATGGCAGCAAAGTACCACGGGATATGAGCGTCAACATCTCGGAAACAAGTGACGGGTTCCGAGTGGAATGGCGGTCCAATACAACGCGGGCAGATGGCTCCGTCAAAGAGAAATCCTATTCAATTGATTTTGTCGTCAGTGATCGCGCCAATGTCTTTGGTGCCGCGATGAAACGAAATGTCTTTGGCCATGAGGTGCAGTTGGACCCGATGAAGGGCGAACCCTATGTATGGGCCCGTATCGAGGATGAGACACTGACGGTGTATTCGCTGCATATCAATGCGGAAGGCGGGTATGAAATCCAGCAATTTGACAGAACCTTGGCTGAGGACGGATTAACCCTGGATTTCAGCAGCATCAGAAGCGGTGCGATCCAGCGCTCGGTATCAACGCTTTTGAAACGCGAATAACGCGTCAGCCCGCTTATTTGCGAAAACTGTCCAGTGAGACAACATCGGCGTCTTTGGCCGGTGCCCCATCATCGGCATCGGGTTCTGCTTTTGCAGGCGAAGTGCGCTTTGATTTCGATGTAACGTTGGGCAAGGACGACGGCGGCAGGCTGGCAAGATCGCTGGTGGCATCCGCAACCTCGGCGCCATCCTTTTCCTGCGTTTCGAACCGCAGTCCAAATTCGACCGATGGATCCACAAAGGTCTTGATCGCGTCATAGGGAATATAAAGCGGCTCTGGCGCGTCGCCAAAATTCAGCGTGACGGAAAAGCCATCTGCCGTAACTTCCAGATTGTCGTACCAATGCTGCATCACCACGGTCATTTCACCGGGATAGCGATCTGATAGCCAGTCGGCCAGTTCCGCATCCGGATGGCTGGTGTCGAAGGTGATAAAGAAATGATGCGCCCCCGGCAGCCCGTTGTCTGACACATCCAACAGCACGTTGCGAATTAACCCACGCATCGCATCGTGCATCAAATTGCCGTAATCAATACTGCGGCCCATGCTGTTCTCCGGAGAAATCCTAGTGGTTTCGCTTAAAGCATACCAATATTGCAGGGATAGGAAAGGGGGATTGGTGTGAAAGCCCCGATCCGTCAGATCAGGCTAAAACCAATGCCTGCAATTGCCAGAATTCCAAGCGTTTCCACCATACCGCGCTTGAATTTCAGCAGCAATAGTCCCGCCAAAACAGAAAGCAAAAGCGCCGCAAGGTTCAGACTGTTCGGCATGGGCCAGGGGATCGCCGTTGCCCCCAACCGGGTCATGTCGGCAAACACCACATGCAGGGCAAACCAGACTGCCAAGTTCAGGATGACGCCCACAACGGCTGCCGTGATCGCCTGCAACGCGCCGGACAGTCTTGGACGTGCTGCGATTAGCTCAAGGTAGGGGCCTGCGACAAATATCCACAGAAAACACGGTGTGAACGTCGCCCAAAGCGCCAGGACGCCAGCGGCAATCGCCAGCCCGATGCCGTTCTGTGCAAACCCGGCCAGCATCGCAACAAACTGTGTGACCAGAATAAGCGGCCCCGGCGTGGTTTCGGCCAGGCCGAGCGCGTCGATCATTTGCGGCGTGGTGATCCACCCGTAGTCGGCCACCACGGTCTGCGTCATATAGGCCAGCACCGCATAGGCACCGCCAAAGGTGACCACCGCAAGTTTTGAGAAAAACAGCCCCACCTCCAGCAAAAATTTCTGCCCGGTAAACCAAAGCACCACAATCGGCAGCGCCCATAGCGTGACCCAGGTCGCGACCACGCGGCCCGTGTGCAGCGGATGGGCCGGGGGGACCCCTGTGGGCACTGATCCCGACGGCGTTGCGACATAGCCAAAGAGGGCCGCCGCAATGATGATCAGGGGAAAGGGCGCGCCAAAGACAAACAAGGCAATGAATGCAGCGACCGCCAAGCCCCAGGCCGAGGCTCGGGTCAGCGCCTTGCGCGCCACTTTCATCAAGGCCTGCAGGACAATCACAATCACCGCCGCCTTGATCCCGATAAATGCCGCCTGAACCAACGGCACCTGCCCATATAGCGCGTAGCCCAATGCCAGTGCCAGAATGACAATTGCCCCCGGTATCACAAACAGCAGCCCGGCGATCAGCCCGCCAAGGGTGCCGCGCAGACGCCAGCCAGCATAGGTCGCCAGTTGCATCGCCTCGGGTCCGGGCAACAACATGCACAGGCTTAGGGCGCGCAGAAAACTTTGCTCGTCTAACCATTTGTGGGTCTCGACCAGCTCGCGGTGCATCAGGGCGATCTGTGCTGCGGGCCCGCCAAAGGACAGCAGCCCGATGCGCCCGAAGACGGCAAACAGGTCGCGCGTGGAAATGGCGCTCATGCGGGCGATCCTGCGGGCCAGTCGTGACCTTCATCCACGCCGTCACGCGCCCAACGATATAGCGCATCATAAAGCGCCATACCCGCCTGCAACTGCGCCACGTCATCGCGGTATTGCCGGGACAGCCCCACCGACAGCGCCAGTAATCCGGCGGCCTGTGGGGCCAGATCATGGGCGTTGGTATCGGCCCCCCGGATCACCCGTGACAAGCGATCCAGCGCTTCGGTGCGCAACCCGAATTCGTCGAGCATCGTGTCAAACGTGCAGTTTTCCCCGCGGTGCGACCAAAACACGTCTTCGATATCAAAGGGTGTGGCGTTATAGCGGCTGGCGACGCCCTGCACCTCGGCGGGGGACACAAACAGGAACCGCGCGTCTGGATCAACAAAGCGCCGGATCAGCCAGGGGCAGGCGATGCGGTCAATCTTGGGGCGGTGGCGCGTCACCCACAAGGTGCTGCCTGCCACCGGTTCCGGTAGAACCGCCGCCGGAATGCGCGGGGTATCCGGGTGATCGCGCCATGCATACATACCGCCCCTTAAATATTCCGCCTCGATCCCGTCATTGCGCAGCCACGCCACCAGACCCTGGCTTAGCTTGATTCCACGTTGGCAGGTGACCACGCAAGGACGTCCCTTCAGCAGGGTTTTCAGCCCTTCGATATCGGTATGCGGATGGCGGAATGAACCGGGAATCAAAAACGGGTCTTCGTCAAAGTCAGGGTCAATTGAGATATCCACGATCACCGGCGTATCGGGCAATCCGATCAGACGCAGCAATTGTGGAACCGTCATTTCATTTGGGGCGGGCATGGCAAAGCATCCTTAATCTGTGGTCAGGATGCGATCATTGGGCCAAAGCCTCACGGGGCAATCGCAGGGTCCCCATGCATGTAAAATGTCACAGGCCCGGTGTCTGCGTCAATTGCCTTTGTGTACCGGGGTCATCTGAAAGGGCGGGGGGGAAGTGCAGGCTTCTGTTGCCAGGTGCCTGCGAACCCCGCCTTAGGTCGCTAAACGTAAGGACTTAGATTTCAATAGTTCCGGTCGCTTACGCGGCCATCGCCATTGGAGCACGATTGTCATTTGCAATTGTACATTTTACGCCGATAACGGTGGCAGTCAGCCGAAACAAAGCAACCCCTTTAGACGTTCGTCGATCCTGTTTCGACCCCATGACCCGCAAATGACGGGTGATTGGTGGAGTCGCCGGGTACCGCCCCCGGGTCCGATCCGCTTATGACGAGCGCGTTTATGTCCATAGTCCCGAAGGACATCCAAGACATAAGGCGGTTGGTGCAACATTGCAAGATGCAGCCGTATGACAGCGGGCAGATTCCGAGCGCCAGAAATGTGGTTTTTTTGTGACCTCAAACATGCGGAAATGGCGAAATTCGGCTGATCATCGGCGGGTTTTTTCGCAGCGAAAACATGCGCATGAAATCCGTCATTCAGGCAGGTTTGGGCCAGTTTTTCTGCGGTGTTTTGCCAGCCATTGTGTGACGCTTTTGACTGCGTTCAAACAGGCGGCACGATCAACGACAATAAAAAGGGAACTCACATGTCGATAGCGAACGCACTTGAGCAGCAGATGCTTGAGCTTATCAACCAAGAACGCACCAACGCCGGGCTTTCGGCGCTGGTGTTTAGTGACAATCTGAACGATTCCAGCGAGGATCACAGCCTTTGGATGTTGGACCGCAACGTCTTTTCGCACACAGGTATCAATGGCACATCGTCGCATGACCGTATGATTGCCGCCAGTTTCCCCTTTGAGGGAAATTACAGTTCAGGTGAAAACATCGCCTGGCAGTCAGAGCGCGGCGCACCCGGCCTTGAGGATGATGTGGTTGATTTGCACAACAGTCTGATGCAAAGCCCCGGTCACCGGGCCAACATCCTGAACCCGAATTTCGAAACCATCGGGATTGGCATCGAAGGCGGCGATTTCTCAACCGGGAGCAACACTTACGACTCGGTGATGGTCACACAGAACTTTGCGTCCACGGATGCAGATTTCAATGTCGGCACCCCCGATCCGGTGGTTCCGGCACCGACACCTGACCCTGTCCCGGACCCGGTCGATACGGTTGACCTTGAGCCTGAGGTGGATCCCGTTGATCCTGTTGTTACCGACCCTGACACCAACCCGGACCCGGTGGATGCAGCAGATCCCGATGCGACACCAAATGAAGATCCGGCAGAAACGCCTGATCCCGTCGACACCGTCGAGATGGAGCCGGAAAAAGACCCTGTCGACGCGGACGCCCCTGATGATACAGCAGACCCAGACATGGCCTGCGGTCCCGTCGAGGATGAAAAAGACCCTGAAACCGTACCGGAACTGGTCGCGGCGCCAGATATGGCCCCTGACCAGAACGACGCACCGGACACGGTGGATGCGCAGGACGCTGACGACGATCCTGAACCGCAACAAACAGATGAGGCGCAGGATGACCCTGCAGCGGATATCTTTGATAACGCGGAATTTCTGGCCGATCTGAATGCCTTATTGGATCGCTGGGATGTTGAATTGCCAATGCTTCAGGACTGCTTTGACTTTGGCAACAAAGACACCGCCGAAAAGGCCTATGACGTTGACGCCTCCAAGGGTGATTTTTGGGGCGGTAAAATCGACGCCGGCGGTTGGAAAAACTGGTCCGATGCCAATGTCGACACCGATCTGGCCTCGGTTGAAAACGAATATGGGGGCTGTGAATGGATCATGCCCGCATCCGAAATGATGCTTGAAAGCACTTGTTCGTATGACATCTGATACAGGTGAATGACGCATCAATTGGCGCTGCGGGTCTTATCCCGCAGCGTCGCAACCCTAAAGGTTGGCAGCCAGAAACCAAGCGGCCAGAAAACCCTCGACTGCCGCGAAAATCAGCAAGTTCCTGACCGGTGGCTTATCAATAAACAGTGACAACCCGCGCCCCGCGACAGCCCCCACAAATCCAAACCCGATCATTGCAAAGCCCAAGGGGTGTTGCAGCCATAGCGCGGCCAATCCCATGACCACAAACAGCCCACCAACCGAGGCGCGCATTTCCGACAGACCCATGGTGGATCCATCAGGTTTCAGATCCAGTGCCGCCGCAGTATAGCGCGGTGCCAGAAACCCAAACAGACCAAAGCCGATGGTCACCAATGTGGCGAGAACATTTATCGTATCAATCATAATCAGGGCAGATAGCACGGCTGGCGCAAACGGCAAGTGGCACCTCACGTCGCTGCCATGCGCGGTGTAAGGGCCGCACCAAGCTGCGCGTTCAAACCTTGGCGCGGGCCTGAAAAACGCTTTGCGCCAGATTTTGGGTTTCCACCTCCAGGGCGGTCAGCGAACGGGCTGCCGCGTCTTCATCCTGGCGTTCGATCGCATCGGCAATCTGGGTATGCAAGGCGACGATGGCATTCCGGTCGCGTGCGGTAAAAGTGATCATGTTCATCAAGGGCTGCATCGCCTCGACCGCCCCGGCCAGTTGGTAGCTCAGCACCGGGTTGCCGGCGCCATCTACCAAAGCCCGGTGAAAGGCGACGTCAGAGGCGCAAAAAGCCTCGTCCGTCAGGCCGGGTTGGGTCTGGCGGTGGATTTCGGCGCGCATGGTCGCCAGATGGTCAGCACTGCGCCGCTTTGCCGACAGCGGTGCACAGGCGCGCTCTAACGCGTAGCGGGCCTCGCAGGCGGTCTCAAAGCTGACGGCATTCATCGACAGTAACAATGTCGAGGTGGTGATTTGCTGGGCATAGGCCTGCTCGAAACTGATCCGGTTCACAAAAGCACCGCCCGTTGCACCGCGTTGCGTGCGGATCAGGGATTGCGCCGCCAGCCGTTTCAATGCCTCGCGCACAGTCGGGCGTGAGACCTTGAATTGCTCGGAGAGTTCCGCCTCCGAAGGCAGGCGTTCATCGACCAGCAATGCGCCGTTCACAATGGCCTGACGAATGGCGCTGGCAATCTGTGCGGATAGGTCGGCCGCGTTCTGTGGATCAATTTTCATTTGTCTTACAATTAAATGTCTGGCATTTGATTGGCAAGGCCCGAGTCGATGTAATCAATATGGGAATGCCAGATGAACACGATGATCCGATCAACGCTTTGGCTGGGTTTTTTTGCGGCAATCCTTGTGTCGTGGTGGATCATGTATGCGATGAGCATCGGCATGGATCTGGATTTGCTGGGGCGGCCGGGACCGATGGCGCAAAAGATGCGTGGAATGAATCCGATGATGGATATGCCGATGCCAATGGCCAGCTTTGGGCCGCTTGCGTCGATGTGGGCGATCATGATGGCGGCGATGATGTTGCCGACACTGGTGCCGACACTGCGCTCATACGAAGACCTGATGGTCAGTGCCAATGGCACCCGTGCCGGATGGCTTGGGGTGCTGTTGGGGTATTTTGTTGTTTGGGCCGGTTTTGCGGCGCTGATTGCGGCGGCGCAAGTTGGTTTGTTGCGCGCAGGCTTTATCGACATGCTGGGGATCGCCAAATCACACTGGTTTGCCGGTGGTTTGCTGCTGGTCGTGGGCCTGTTCCAATTCACCCGCGCCAAAGAGATTTGCCATGGGGTGTGTCATTCGCCAGCGATGTATTTTGTTGGCAACTGGCGGGTCGGATTTAAAGGTGGGTTGCGCATGGGGCTGGGCCTTGGTGCGTTTTGCGTTGGTTGTTGCTGGGGCTTTATGGCTTTGGGATTTGTCGGTGGCGTGATGAACCTGGCATGGATGGGTTTGGCGACCCTATTTATGGTGATCGAAAAACTGCCCCAGATCGGGCATTATGTGACGAAACCGATGGGTGTACTCCTGGTGACTGCGGGTCTCGCGGTTATTGGCTGGCCTGTCTTTACGGGAGGTTAGATATGGCTACCAACAAAAGACCAGACGCGGACAAGCTGCCGATTTCGCAGCGCATTGACAGCCGCATGCCCAACCCCGGACGCCGGCAAATGACGCCGACGGAATGGGCCATCAAGGGTGAGTTGTTTATGAATTGCTCATGCGATGTATTTTGTCCCTGCGTTGTCAGCTTGGGCAAGCACCCGCCCACAGAGGGCGATTGCAAAGCATGGATGGCAATTGTCATCGACGAAGGGCACTTCGAGGGCGAAGATCTGGCCGGTCTGAACATCGGATTGATGGTTGAAATCCCCGGACGGATGGCAGAGGGCAACTGGAAAGTTGCCGCATATGTGGACGAACGCGCATCTGGCAAAGCCTATAATGGCATATTGCAGATTTTCAGCGGAACCGCAGGTGGCACAACAGGTCTTTTCACGATGCTGGTGAGCGAAATTATCGGGGCTGAGCGCACAGCAGTCCACATAGAGCGTGACGGCAACCGTCGCCGGATCACTGTCGGTCGCAAGATTCAGGGCGAGATCGAAATGCTGGTTGGACAAAGCCCGGATCATCCCGTGATGATAAGCAATTCCAAATACTGGATGGGTCCGGACATTGTCGCGGCACGCGGGTTGAAAAGTAAAGTTCGGGATTTCGGTCGGGTTTGGGACTTTGGCGGCAAATCAGCAGAGATTTGCGCGATCGACTGGAAAGGTCCAGCCGCGTGATCGACGCTGCGTATGTGCTGACACTGGCGCGCTATAACGCGTGGCAAAACAGTCAGTTGATGCGAATTTTTGATGTGATGGATCATGGTGATCTGACCAAGGATCGCGGCGCGTTTTTCAAGTCGATCCTTGGCAC
>JBAUHN010000063.1:0-2582 GCA_049680295.1 Sulfitobacter sp. | reverse complement strand
ATTGGTCTGCGGCTGTCCTTGCATCCTGAATGCCAGAAGAAGCCTTGCCGATTGCGTTGATCAGATCACGCGCTGATGTGACGGATTGATCGAGACGGTCAACGGCCTCGGGACGGCTGGCCGCAACGATAAGCTTACTCTCAAACCTGCTTAGAAACGACGAAATGGCGTCAGGTTCATCGGGGGTTCCCAGAAGGTTTTCGATGGTGTTCAGAAACTCCGAGCGCGCGCGCGTGTCACCATATTCGGCATTCGCCAATCGTACATCGGCCGTCAAAGCGGCATCTGAATGACGCGATACACCATTGATCATGACGCCCCCGGCACCGATTGTCGAAGATGACAATGACAAGCTGCGCACCCCATATCCCGGCGTCAGTGCGTTCGAGATATTCGATGATACGATTTCCGAGCTGCGACCTGCTGCGCGCAAACCGGACATGGCGTTCGATAAAGCCCCTGATATTGTCATGTTGCCACCTTTTTCAGTTGAATCTTATGCCTATCAGCGTTTGATATTTGTGGTTTCCTGCAACATTTCGTCCACGGTCTGGATCACCTTGGCGTTGGAGGAATAGGCGCGCTGCGTCTGGATCATCGCGGTTAGCTCGCCCGCCACATCTGTGGTCGATTCTTCGCGGGCAAAGGATACGATGTCGCCGGTCGGGCCGTCGCTGGCGTCCCACAGGAAGAATGATCCACTGTCAGTTGATGGCGAATATGTCTGGTTGTCCAATGCGACCATGGCATTCGGGTTCGGGACGTCGACAAGGGGAACTTGATAGATCGTGCGCGTGATGCCCGAATCAAAGAACGCATGGACATAGCCGTTTGCGTCCACTTCGATGCTGGTCATGTTTCCGACCGGCGAGCCGTCTTTGGTGATCGAAACCGGCGCAAAACTATCGGACAATTGGGTCAACCCGTCGCTTTGCCCAACCAGGCCGATGTTGATTTCAACCGGACCGCCGACAACATTGACGATAAACGCGCCTGTTCCAGGGTCATATGCACCGCCGCTGACCGTGGTGACGGATGCCAATGTGCCACCCGATGATCGGCTGTCATCAAAGGTCAATGTATATTCGCCAATGGTCACACCGGGATTGGCTGAATCCGTCAGCGTCATGGTCCACTCATTCGATGCACCTGTTGCCGGGACAGTTGGCGAAAACGAGACATTGATGTTTTCCGACGTTCCGAGGTTATCGAAGTATTCGATTGTAAGCTGCTGAGGACCACCTGTGGCCCCGGCCTCAGTCTCGGTCGCGGGCAGGTTGGCGCCAAGGTTTATGCGGGTCGTTGGATCGGCTGAGAATTGGTTGGTGTTAATTCTGACCGGTTCCAGCCCGCCGACCGTATCACGCGGAAAGCTTGGAATTGTGCCGTCAGGGTCCGCAGGCCATCCCAACAGGGCCAGCCCTGATTCGGTTACCAAATACCCATCCGCATCGGTGCGAAATGAACCCGTGGTCGTCAGTGCCATCGCTACCTCGCCACCGGCAAGACCGACTGTGCTGGCCTGTGTAACGGGCAACAGACCGCGCCCGCGCACAGCCAGATCGGTGGCATTGGATGAAGACACCAATGGTCCGCGTTCTTCGACAAGGCGCTGGGTTGTTGCCCGGACACCGCCTGCCGAGTAACTGCCACCGGTTGACGAAATCACCATCGAGTTGAAATCGGTTTCTACGCGTTTGTAGCCAAAGGTCGATGAGTTCGCGATGTTATCCGAGATCGAGGCCAGCCGGGTGGCGTTGGCCGATAGCCCGGCCACCCCTGCATTAAGCGAAGATGAAATTGTCATTGGCACGCCTTTCTGATGTGTAGGTCCAAGTTGCCCTCACCAATACGCAGCCGACCTTAATACTGAGCTAACAGATAAAATGCAGTGCATTTGGCAGCACTTAACGCAGCAAAATGATTTCGACCCGGTCATTGCGGACGGACATCGTGTTGCGCACAATCGGTTCCCGGTCGGCATGGCCTGTCACACGCGCCATTCGGTCGGATGACATTTTCGCGTCCTCCAGCATCAAACGCAGACGATTGGCCCGTTGCGCCGATAGCTCCCAAACCGGGTTTTCCAATCGAACGATCGGATTGGCACGCACATGGGCCTCAACTGAAACGCTGTTGGTGACTGTTTGCGCCGTCGACGCGACCAGGTCGACCAGATCGCGCAACAAAGGCGTTGGTTCGGCCACGTGGTCGTGAAACAACGGATATCCGGGCAAGGCAAACAGTTCGATGACCAAACCTTCGTCTGTGATCCGGGTGATGATGTGGCGCAGGACGTTTTCCATCACCGTGGATTCACCACCACGCCCCATCAACTCGGCCGTGAGTTCGGTGAAATCTTGCGCTGCCTTGTCTTCGCCGGTTGCTTGCAGGCCGCTATCACCGCGGGCCTTGTCTTTTTCCGTTGGATTTTTTTGCGTGGCGCCCTGTTCGCTTTGCGGCAACACGTCTTCGGTAAAAATACTATCGCCGTTAAAGGCGCCATCGCCACCACCCGATATTCTGTTGATCGCAATTGTCGGGGAAAAGTAATCCGCCAGCCCTTTTTTCTGGCTCTCGGT
>JBAUHN010000062.1:0-5330 GCA_049680295.1 Sulfitobacter sp. | reverse complement strand
GCGCTACATGGTCACTGGATTCCGGCGACGGCCCGAATGAGCAATGTGTTTTCATTTCAACTGAAGGTGAGGTTGCTGTTTATCGCGGCACAAATCCCGTCTCTGCGGCGGATTGGTCTAAAGTTGGTGTTTACGAAATCACTCGCCCTCTTGGCCCCGGCGCAATCATGAAGGCTGGCGGTGATCTTCTGGTGGCAACCGAAGTCGGGCTGGTTCCTCTCTCAGAGGCAGTCCGCAAGGATATCGGTGCCTTGTCCATTGGGGCCGCATCTCGCGCAATTGAGCCGCTGTGGCAAAGTCGGGCAGCCACCTTAACAAGCATTGGCTGGCAGATTGCAAAATGGCCGTCTGAAAACATCATGATCGTAACCCAACCTGAAGCCGTGCTTTCGCTGGGGACTTGTTTGGTGGCAAATCTAAAGACCGGTGCTTGGTCACGTTTTACGGGGCTGGACACACAGTGCATCTGCATTTTTGGGGGCTTTGCGTACTTTGGGGCCTCTGATGGCTCAGTTTACAAGATGCAAACCACCGGCGCTGATGACGGAATGCCTTATACAGCAACATATCTCGGCCAATTCGAGGGCTTGGGATTGCCGGGCGTGCAAAAAACAGCGTTACAGGCGCGGCCAACCTTCATATCAAATTCCCCAATTTCGGCACAGGTAAAAATGAAAGCCGATTACGACGAAGTTTTGTCGCCCCCGCCTAGTACGGTTGTCTTTGATGCCTCTGATGGGTGGGACATCTCTTCTTGGGATGTCTCTGTTTGGGACGCTGGTTCAGGCGATGGCGTTGGGGCTGATGATAGCCGATGGGCGGCCTTGGGAGTAACGGGGTATGCTCACGCCCCCGAAATTCAAATTACGTTTGGCAACATTGTGGCACCGGATGTTGAATATGTCGGGCAAGACGTAACCATGAGCGTTGGAGCGCTTGTGGCTTGACCCCGGTTTGGGTGCAGCGCGGGAGCGATGAGTTTGAGGCCCTGCAACGGTACATATCTGTTGGGATATGGGGCGATCAAAGAGACATTCCGGGCGATACGATTATTGCCTCAATTTCGAGCGGAAACGCGGTCTTGGGTGCGGCAATATTTCAGAACTACAACAAAAGCGCAGGCACAATCGAAATTAGCGCGGCGGCGGACAGCGCCAAATGGCTGTGCCGTTCGGTTTTAGACGAAATGTTTTCATATCCGTTCACGCAACTTGGGTGTCAGGCGGTTTTGACCCGCTGCGATCCGGACGACAAGCGGCTGTCCCGCATATTTAAAGCCTTCGGGTTCAAGAGATACGACATTCCCCGATTGCGCGGGCGAAACAAGGCCGAGGCGATTTACGTTCTTGGCGATGATGACTGGCTCGGCAACGGGTTTCACAAGGAGGCTCCCCAATGAGCAAAAACGCACCCGACCCAACGCCACCGCGCGAAACCTCTGCGGCGCAGACGGGATCGTCCGTTTCCACGGGCATTGCGAACGCTTGGCTTCAGAATATGAATGAAGTCACGCCAGACGGCAGCCGGACGTTCGACCAAACGGGTAGCAGTTCGTTTACGGACCCGTACACGGGCGAGACATACGACATCCCCCGGTTTACGGTAACGCAGACACTCAACGAGCAGCAGCAGGCCATTAAGGACCGCCAGGATGATGCCAGCCTTAATTTGGCTGATCTGGGCGCGAACCTATCTGGAACGCTCGGCGATCAGCTAACGGGAAATTTCCAGCTTGGAAATGAGGCCACAGAAAATCGCTTGTTTGACTTGGGGCGTCAGCGCCTTGACCCGATGTTCGCCAACCGCGACGAAGATTTGCGCACCCGGCTGGCAAATCAGGGCATCAAAGCAGGATCACAGGCGTATGACCGTGAAATGGCATTGGCCGGACAGCAGCAGAATGACGCTTACAACCAACTGCTGTTGCAGGGTCGAGGGCAGGCCAATCAAGAATTGCTGACGGAAGACAATCAACGGATTAACCAGATTTCCGCGCTGCTTAATGGTGGGCAGGTTTCGCAGCCGAACTTCATGACCGGCAATAACATCAACGGCATAAACGCGACGGACAACGCAGCGATTATCGCGAACAGCGACAACGCGCGAATGAACGCATGGGGTCAAAACCAAGCGGCGATGGGGTCCAATATTGGCAGTCTTGGCGGCTTGTTTGCGCTGTCGGATGAACGCGCCAAGGATCACAAAGAGAAAATCGGCGAAACCAAGGACGGTTTGGGTATTTATTCCTTCAAGTACAAAGGCAGCCCCAAGACCGAAATTGGCCTGATGGCGCAAGAGGTCAAGAAGTCCAAGCCGGGTGCGGTGATGAAGCGTCCAGACGGCCTGTTTGCTGTAAACTATGAGGAGGCATTGTCGTGAGCTTCTTTCCTGCACAAGACGGCGGCATTTTTGGTCAGGGCGCGTTCCAGATTGATCAAAACAGCACGCCCGAAATGATAAGGGCCAAGCGCGCACAACTCGCGGCGCTTATGCCGCAATACGGTAAGGCAAGGTATGTCGGTGAGGGCCTTGGACAGCTTTTCTCTGGCATTGCCACGGGTCGGAAAAATCGTGCGCTGGATAAGTTCGAGGGTGAACGCCGTTCCGAAGCGGCTGGCCTGTTCAACAGCATCTTCACGGGCGGCAGCCAGAATGGTGGTAATAGCGGCCCTATGAGTGTTTTGGGGATGCGGCGGCCAGCACCACCCACGCCCCCCAGCCCAGAACAAGCGATTGCCGATAATACAATGGCGGCACTTGGAAAGCCCCAGCAGCAGCCCCAGAAGGCACCGCAAGGCCGGGATGAGTTTATCCAAGCCATGATGCCCCACGCCATGCGCGTTTCTCAGCAAACCGGTTTAGACCCGCGCATTATCATTGCGCAGGCGGCACAGGAAACCGGGTGGGGTAAGCACGCCCCCGGAAACAACTATTTTGGCATCAAATCCCATGGCAAACCGGGAGGCAATTCTTTTGCGACGAATGAAGTCGTCAACGGGCAAACCGTGCGGATCAATGACAGCTTTCGCGGATATGATGGCATGGGCGACAGTGTGGACGGGTATGCGCAGTTTTTGCAGGAAAACCCGCGTTATCGCGACATGCTTTCTGCGCCCGACCTTGAAGGGCAGTTGGCTGCGCTTGGTAAGTCGGGTTATGCGACAGACCCGAATTATGCCAATAGCGTTGGCTCAATCGCGCATTCTATCAATGTTCCGGGCGGCAGTTTTCAACCCGGCCCCGGCACGCAGGTTGCGCAGAACGGACCACAGATTAACAATTTAATGATGGCCGCGCAAAACCAGTGGCTGTCTCCGCAACAGCAGAATGTGATCAATGGCCAAATTCGCCAACTGCAAGGGCAGCAGCAATCGCAATTGCAGCGGCAACAGGGCCGTGAAGACTACTTGTGGAAACAGCAGCAAAGCCAGAACGATCCGTTGCGTCAGTTGCAAATCCAGCAAGCTCAATTGAACCTGGAACAGGATCGTGCGGGAATCTCAGACGCGGCCAAGGTTCAGTCCAGCGTAGCGCTGGATGATGGCACGGCGGTTCTAATCATGAACGATGGCACGCGCCGTGTTCTCGCGCCTGATGGGACGCAGGTAAAAGGCCAACAGGCCGCAGACGCCATACGCTCCGCGCGCGAATACACTGTGGAAAACCAGCGCGATATCTATGGCGCCCGTCGAACTGGTACGCTGGACGCCGATATCGAACTTGGCGGCATCGCTAAAGCGACCGAGGATGTTGCATCAGCAACAGTCAAGGCGGGCGTCTCTGCTTGGGAAGACTATGGAAAACTCCAGTCTAGCATCGGCACAATTGGAGAAGCTATCGCTGCTATTGATAGCGGAGCCGAAAGCGGATTGGTTTACAAGCACTTGCCCAATGTAACTGAGGCTTCAGCCTCCTTGAATAACGCTATGGACCGAATGGGGCTGGATGTTGTCGGCTCCGTTACGTTTGGCGCGCTGTCTGAGGGCGAACTGCGCCTCGCTATGAATACTGCCGTACCACGCGATTTATCGCCTCCGGAGCTGCGCATCTGGCTGGTCAAGAAGCAAGCCGCGCAAGAAAAAGCCTCGGCCATGCTGGCTGATGCCGCGCAATTCATGACAACGCCGGGGAATACGATCAACGGTTGGATAGATCGAAACCAATCGCGAAACGAGACACCAAAAGTTGAAACTCCACCTACGACAAAAGCTGCAATTGAAGGCGGCATTCCGGCGGCTCCCGCCGAGGCCAATATTTCCCAAGAAGAGTGGGAGGCATTGTGGCCGACTTTGACCGACGAAGAAAAGGCGGCATTCCAATGACACCAGAACAACAGGCAATTTTGAAGCGCGCACGCCAGCGTCAAATCATCGCTGCGGCACAGGCGAGAAATGCTCCGCCAGAAACCAACATGGTTGAACAATCCATGTCTGGCGTGAATGAGGGTATCGCGGGCATGTTAGGAATGCCAGTGGACGCGGTAGCTTCTGGGATAAACGGTTTCCTTTCTAAGCCAACCTTCACGGCTGATATGGCGCTGGATGAAAACGGCAACCCAGCCACTCAAAACGGTCGAATCGAACAGGGCGAACCGGCTATCTCAAATCCGGTGGGCGGCAGTGAGAGTTTCTTGAATCTGCTGGCCCCAACGATTTCGGACACCCAGCCGCAAACGACGGCGCAACGATATGGTCGCAGGGTCGGTCAGGAGGTTGGGGCGATGGCTATCCCTGGCGGTGCGATGATGCGCGGAGCAAAAGCCCCACTAGCGCTTGGCACGACTGAAGCTGCAAGCGCAGTTGGTTCCGGAATTGCGGGTCAAACATCGCAGGAAATCGCGCCCGGCAACGAAACCGCTGACCTGATTGCATCAATGATGGGGGGGATGTCGCCCGTTGCCTTGGGGCGTGGCTTGCGACCTAGCGCGCAAGCGCCGTCCATGGATCAACTGAAGTCTCGTCAGCGTGCCGCATATGACGCAGTGGATTCCTCCCAAAGCCAATTGACCCCACAGGCGACCTCCGACTTGCAGGCTAGGGTTTCGGGTCGTGCCGCTAGTGATGGAATGGACCCATTCTTGGCCCCCAAAGCTTCACGAACGTCTGAAAAGATTAGCTCTTTGGTTTCGCCGCGCATTTCCGAGGTTGAGAAAGCCCGACGTTTAGTTGGTCGCGACGTGGCTGGCGCTGTCGATCCAACAGAGCGTGCAATCGGTTCCGGCATGAAGGATGAAATCACCGAATATTTGAACAGCTTGAAGCCGTCTGACGTGACAAGCGGCGATCCGGCTGCGACAGTTGCCTCTTTGCGTGAAGGTCGCGACATGACGC
>JBAUHN010000061.1:0-1927 GCA_049680295.1 Sulfitobacter sp. | reverse complement strand
GGGCTTGCCCATGTCGAAACCTTCACCATTACAGTCACGCACATCGCAGCATGGAAGCCTATTTCGCAGGTGCAGCATCGTGTTCGGCCCAAACCTGTCCTTCAACCATGCCATCAATCTCGCAAACGCAGCGAACCAAAGCGGTCATCGGTGCAAGGCTCAACATCCATCCAACCACGTTCCGCCGGAGCGCGCCACTTCCGGTCATTGGTGAGCTTCACAGCAACTTGCAGAGTCATGCAATCGGTCACGATTGGCCTATTGGGTTGGCTGGAAAAGTTGCTAGTCTGGAGTCACAGAAAATAGTTGCAAGTTTTTGAAGGTTATTGATGAAAATACATGTCCAGTATCGTTTCCACCCAGTAGGCCAAGGCTTATTTTCCGCAGGGCGGCTTACCCTTGGTTCATCTTTTAACCATCATTCGAGACCGGATTTTCAATGGGTTTATGATTGCGGCACATCCTCGTCACAACGGCTGGTGAGGAACGCTCTTGGTAAGTTCCAGAGCCGCGTAGATGGACGCAGGCTAGATCTTGTTGTGATTTCTCATTTTGACGCTGACCATATCAGCGGGATGGTGAAGTTGCTCAACGATGTGGGTACGCGCACCCTCATGCTGCCTTGGGCCCCGCTTTGGCACCGGCTCGCCATCGGATATGCGCAGGGGCTCGAACCTGACGATCCCGAATTTGCGTTCTATACCGACCCAGCGCAATACTTAGTCGATCAAGCCGGTGACGGGTTCAATCAAATCGTCTTTGTGCCGTTTTCTGATGGTGACGGACCAGCTGATCCGGACGGGGGCGGCGAGCCTGACTTTGACCCTGATGGCGATCTGCCGTTGAAGATTGAAGCCGAAGCAGAGATCCGCCAGGAGAAAGGCGACCAAGACTGGATGGCCGAATGGATGTCATATCTGTCAGGCGCAAGGCATCATTACCAAATGCTGATGATGCATCCGCGTGGCACGGCGTTCATCCCTAGCCTCTGGGAATTCGTGCCCTACAACGATCCAACGACTAGGCCACAGAACGTAGCGAGGTTTGTCGAGCGAGTGAATGATTTGCGCGATGCCCTCCTAAACAGCTCCGACAATGATCGCAAGGATGCGCTACGGGAACTGAAGGATCATTACGTGCGGACATTCCCGAAGTCTCAGCTCAACGATCTTAGCCTATTCTTATATGGAGGTCCCATCGGCCATTGGCGGACCAACTGGCCGTGGTTCGAGGAAAAATTTGACGGCTCAGTTATCTATACGGGTGATGGTAATCTAAGTACGGACCATCAATGGCAGTCTTTGGTCGGATATTTGGGACACAAACGATCTTTCCAGCCGACAGTGTTTCAAGTGCCCCATCATGGCTCAAAGAACAATTGGTTTACCGGCCTTGCATCCATGATCGAACCCGGGCTCAGTATCTTTAGCTCGGATCCTGGGCATCGCAGTTTTGGACATCCGCATGCAGATGTCTTGCGTGATCTCTGGCCATTTCGACCTGTCCAAGTCGATAAAGTGAATCACTACTGGGCCCATTTTGAACTTCACCGAGACTAGGACGGCGCTGGCTATGCGCCAATCAATCTTTCAAAGATCAGGATGATATGTCTCGATTAGGTTTTTGGTGAGCTGTTCACCACGCTTTGCGATCAACTCCAAGTCTTCCTGACACATCGGATCGAAGTTCGTTGGGTAATCAAACGTCTTGTCACGCGCTACGAGGTCAGGGGGCGGACACGGCAGGGCAGCATCGTTCTGCCCAAGATACGGCAAAAGAAAACCCTTAATCTCACCGCTTTCCTTGAGACGGTGCAAGAGATCGAATGTTATTGAATGAGTCCGACGATGAATTGTGTTAATCGTCTCGATCATTCGGGACGGCCAAAAATATGGTAGCGAGGAACCATCGGGAATGCCCTGGCCTG
>JBAUHN010000060.1:0-6449 GCA_049680295.1 Sulfitobacter sp. | reverse complement strand
ATCCCAAGGTCAGGGACATGCCACGACATTCGCGCAAATCCTTGCATCCGAGATAGGCTTGCCAGCAGACAGCATCACCATCGAGGAAGGCGATACAGATACGGCACCCTATGGTTTGGGCACCTATGGGTCGCGATCAACACCGGTTGCGGGTGCGGCCACGGCCATGGCCGGACGCAAAATCCGTGCCAAGGCGCAAATGATCGCGGCCTACCTTTTGGAGGTCCATGACAATGACGTCGAATTCGACGTCGACCGCTTTGTGATCAAGGGCGCGCCTGAAAAGTTCAAGACGATGAAGGAAATCGCCTTTGCCGCTTACAATCAGGCGATCCCCGGTTTGGAACCCGGTCTGGAGGCGGTCAGTTATTACGATCCGCCCAACATGACCTATCCCTTTGGGGCTTATGTCTGCGTGATGGACATCGACGTCGACACCGGCGTACCGGACATCCGCCGCTTTTATGCGCTGGACGACTGCGGCACCCGGATCAACCCGATGATCATCGAAGGTCAGGTGCATGGTGGTCTGACCGAAGCACTTGCCGTCGCTCTGGGACAAGAGATTGCTTATGACGAGATGGGCAACGTCAAGACCGGCACGCTTATGGACTTTTTCCTGCCCACCGCATGGGAGGTTCCAAACTACGAAACCGACTTCACTGTCACACCAAGCCCGCACCACCCCATCGGTGCCAAAGGCGTGGGCGAAAGCCCGCATGTCGGCGGCGTGCCTTGTTTTTCAAACGCGGTGCAGGATGCGTTCCGCCCGTTTGGCAATCGTCACACCAATATGCCGCATGATCATTGGCGGATATGGCAGATGGCCAACAAGCTTGGCCTGCACGAATAGGAAAGGACGCGCGCGTGGATTGCTCTGCGCGCGCGGACAAGCCGATGACATGGACTGAATTACAAACGGCGCTTGGGGCGCAGGGCTATGTGGCCTCGGATGATCTGGCTGTCGCGCTGCAATTAGCGTTGTCACTGGGTCGTCCGTTGCTGCTGGAAGGCGCGGCCGGGGTGGGCAAAACCGAGGTCGCGCGCACCCTGTCCATAGCGCGCGACACGCGCCTGATCCGCCTGCAATGCTACGAAGGACTGGATGCCGCGCAGGCGATTTACGAATGGAACTATCAGCGCCAGCTTTTGACAATCCGGGCCGCCGCTGAAGACGGCGAGACCGGCAAAGCCGTAGAGGCACGTATCTTTTCGCGCGATTTCCTGCTTGAACGTCCGCTGCTGGCCGCAATCACGCAAGACACGCCGCCCGTCCTTTTGATCGACGAAATTGACCGTGCGGATGAAGAGTTTGAGGCATATTTACTAGAGATCCTGTCAGATTATCAAATCTCAATCCCAGAACTTGGGACGATTTCTGCAACAACCAAGCCGATAGTTATCCTGACCTCCAACGGCACCCGCGATCTGTCTGACGCGTTGCGCAGGCGCTGCCTTTATACTTACGTGGACTACCCTGCCCGCGAGACCGAGCTTGCGATCCTCAAGGCCCGTTGCCCCGAGATCGAAGCCCGTCTTGCGGACCAGATCGTCGGATTTGTGCAAAAACTGCGCGAAGAAGACCTTGAAAAGACACCTGGCGTTGCCGAAATGCTCGACTTTGCGGCCGCCCTTATGGGGCTTGGGATTGCGGACCTGACCGACGATCCAGTGGTCTTGCAATCCTCGCTCACCACGCTGTTGAAAACGCAAACCGATCAGGCGCAGATCACACCCGAAGTCGCGGGCCGCATAGCAGGTCGCGCGGCATGACCCGTGTCACCCGTTTTGCCGGGCGCGACCCCGGTCCCACTGCACGCATCGCCGGTTTTATCGCGCATCTGCGTGCCAATGGCCTGCGACTGGGCGTGGCCGAGGCCGAATTATGCCTGTCTGCCCTGACCCATGTTGATGCGGTCTCTCCTATGCAAGCCCGCCGCGCATTGCGTGCAGTATGTACCGGCTGCAAAGACGAAAGCGAACGGTTCGATGCTCTCTTTGACAGCTTTTGGATGGATGCGGGCCGCGTAAAGCAAAAGATAATCCAATCCCCAACATCCTCGATCAGTGACGATGTCCATTCATCGCGCGATGCTAAGGGGGAAAACACGGCCAGCGCCGGATTGGCCAACGCAGCGGATGACGGCCAGGACGAGGCAGATAGCGATGGCACCGGCAAGCTGATTGCCACCGAAGTGCGCTATTTGTCGCGGCGTGATCTGCGCGATCTGGTGCGCCCCGATGAAATTGCCGAGGCCGAAGCCGTTGCACGCCGTTTGGGCGCGGCGTTGCGCGACAAACGGTCCCGCCGTCGCATAGCGTCCCGAAAAGGCGACCGTCTGCATTTTCGCAAGACCATCCGCCAAAGCCTCGCGACCGGGGGCGAGCCTGTTCGCCTGTTGCGCAAACGCCGCCCCGACCGCAGCCGCAAGATTGTGGCTTTATGTGATGTATCCGGCTCAATGACCGTTTACGCACAGGTCTTTCTGGCATTTTTGGCAGGCCTGATGCGCGCAGACAGCGCCGCGGACGCCTATTTGTTCCATACCCGTCTGGTCCGGATCACCGAGGCGTTGCGCGACAAGGATACGATGCGCGGGATCGGGCGTATGTCACTGATGGCCGATGGGTTCGGCGGTGGCTCTAAAATCGGGCCGTCGCTTGGACTATTTGCCGATACCTACGCCAAACGTCTGGTCGACGGGCGCAGCGTTGTGTTGATCTTGTCGGATGGCTACGACACCGCCCCCCCCGAAGCGATTGGTGCCGCACTGGTCAAATTGAAGAAACGCGGCTGTAAGATCATATGGCTTAACCCGCTGAAAGGTTGGAAGGATTACGCGCCAGTGGCCGACGGAATGGCGGCTGCCTTGCCGCATCTGGACCTGTTTGCAGCGGCCAATACGCTGTCCGATCTTGCCCACTTGGAACAGGAGCTTGCGGCGCTATGACCCCGGCGGAATTCCAGTCCAGCGATCTGGCCGACGCCGCAGAAAAATTGCGCGCCAATGATGAACCATTCGCCTTTGCCACAATCGTGCGCACGGCAGGCTCAACAGCGGCCAAACCCGGTGCAAAGGCATTGTTAAGCGCTGATGGAACCATCATCCACGGCTGGCTGGGCGGAGGCTGCACACGCGGTGCTGTCAAACGTGCCGCGCTTGAAGCGCTTCAATCCGGCGTCCCGCAACTGGTGTCGGTCGCACCGGAAGAACTGCTGGCCCAAAAGGGTGTCGCAGCCGGTGACGAGGTCGAAGGCACATATTTTGCCCGTAACGGCTGCCCGTCGCGCGGCACGGTGGACATATTCATCGAACCCTGCATGCCCGCGCCGCAACTTGTCGTGCTCGGCACCTCGCCTGTGGCCGAAGCGTTAAGCCGACTGGCCCCGCAATTTCATTGGAGCGCCGGATCGGTCCTGAGCGCTGATGCCACCGCTGCCACCACCCGACCGCAGGTTATTGTGATTGCGACCCAAGGGCAGGGCGATCTGGAAGCGCTTGGTCAGGCCGTGTCATCCAAAGCGATCCATATCGCCTTTGTCGGAAGTACGCGTAAATTTGCGACGCTTGCTGAAAAACTGGAATTGTCTGGCCTGCAACGAAGCGCGATTGACGCGGTAAAAGCACCTGCCGGGCTTGATATTGGGGCGGTGACACCTGAAGAAATCGCATTGTCTATTTTGGCAGAGCTGGTGCTGGTGCGGCGTAGCAGGGTGAAACAACATGACGGCTAATATCACCACGATCCTTTTGGCGGCGGGGCAATCGCAGCGTATGGGTGCCAGCAACAAGCTGCTGTTGCCCATCGGTGGCATACCTATGATCCGCCATATGGTGCAGCTTTACCAAGCAGCGACCAATAGTTCGGTTCTGGTGGTGACAGGTCACGATGCCGAAGCCATCGAAACCACCATCAACGGCACCGGTGCCCGAATGGTTTTCAACCCAAGTTTCGCACAGGGCCAACAGACCTCTGTCGCTTGTGGATTGCGCAGTGCCGAAGTGGCAAAGAATGTGCTAATTGGCTTAGGTGACCAGCCTTTGTTGACAGTGGCAGACGTGCAAGGGTTGATTGCGGCGCACTATGTGGCCGACAGCGCCAAAATCTCGATCCCGGTGACGCATGACCTTCGCGGCAATCCCATTATCGTTCCTGCCGCACTGCGCGCGCGCATGCTGGCTGATCCAAAGGGGGCAGGTTGTAAACAATTCACCCGCACCCAGCTTGACCATGTGCAGACCCTGCCACTGCCAGCGTTAGGGTTCTATACCGATGTCGATACCCCGGAGGCATACGCGAAAATACTACAAAGCATTCCAGAGTTGCTCGTATGATCAAGATATGGATAAAGTTTGTGAAGATCCGCCAGAAAATGGCTCTGACACCCGAGCAGGCAGAACAGCTTGCCCAGATCAAATTTCCCTGTTGCTAGATAAGGATTCCCAATGGAACTGGCCGACGAAATCATCATCAATGCCCCGAAAGATCGCGTTTATGCAGCACTTAACAATCCTGAAATTTTGCAGAAATGCATCCCGGGCTGCGAAGAATTAATACAGCACTCTGACACCGAACTGGAGGCAAAGGTAGTCCTGAAAGTTGGCCCGGTAAAAGCGCGATTCAACGGGGATGTTCAGTTGGACAAAAGCGGCGCGCCGGATGCGTTTTCGCTGACTGGTCAAGGCAATGGTGGTGCCGCAGGTCATGCGAAAGGCGGCGCTGATGTCACGCTGACCGCAGATGGCGACACAACGATCTTGCGCTATGAGGCCAAGGCCGCGATCGGTGGAAAACTTGCCCAACTAGGCAGCCGGTTGATTCAAAGCACAGCTAAAAAGCTGGCAGCAAAGTTTTTCAAATCCTTCGCCGAGGTCATGGACGAGGATGCCGTTGGCTGACAGGATATCTGTCGATGCCCGCTTTTTGGATGTGGGTAAGTTCCAACCGACCAGTGGTCGCGATACTGTGATCTGTTCACACCCGTCTGCACGTCGGGTGAGACGGTATTCGCAATTCACGGCTTTACCCGCAGCCCCAGCGGGTCGACTGAGTTAAATGCAGAAAAAAAAGATGTAAGTTGCGGCCCGGAGAGGGCCTGCTCGGGCACCGTTACAGTGCTAGTCGCTGACCGGGCTATCCCACGGCTGACAACTTTCTGCATAGGCGATATGCGGCGCTGCAAAGACTGACTGGTCAAACAACAAACCAACTGAAACAAAGTAGGTGTCGGGTATTTTCGTTGTCGATTTGAAAATCGGCGAACCGCAATCGCCGCAAAACCCAAGCGTCACGGTGTTATCTGCATCTGACTTCCATTGGTGTGTTTTCACTGGCGCCGATAAGGTCACGTTTGCCGTTTTATACGCCGCCTGAGGAAGGCTGCCGCCTCCGGAAATCCTTTGGCAGTCCTGACAGTAACACACGACCCCAAACTCTGGTGTGCCGGCAATTGCAATCTGAATTCGCCCGCAAAGACATTGTCCGGAAGCAGGGAATATTGTCATTGTCGTGTCTCATCCAATTGCCAGGTTGCGTTTAGTGTACCAGCGAAATTCGTGCAGCAAAATGACGCACCGCGGGCTTCGCCGATCGCCACGGGGGAGGTAGTGTATTGATCTTCGAAGGTATTGATGGTCTTTTCCAGCGGCGCGCAGTCATTTGAACGAGGAATGAGACCGTGAACGAAGACCATGGCAAAATTGATGGACGTATACACGGCGAGCAGATTGAGCCTGACCAACCGGACAATCTATTTTTACGTCTCATCTATATGATCTTAATCGCTTTTATGATTTCGGTCGCGCAGACTATTCTCGGGGTGGTAACGGTTGTACAGTTTGTCGTCATGTTGGTTAACAAACAACAGCCAAACGAGCGATTGGCCGATTTTGGGACCGATTTGGGAATATGGATTGCCAAGGCGGCGAGGTTCCAAACGGCGGCTAGCAATGTAAAACCCTGGCCATGGACCGAATTGGATTAGAGTCCGCGATTCCAATTGTCTGCTGGGTATTAAAGATCACCGATCCCTGTCTGTTCTTGCAGGCCACTTCGGATGCAGCAAGTCGATGTGATAAATATGGCTGTGGCGATGGTCCGGGCCTATGGCCGGGTTCTGGATCAGATGCGGGTGATTGTCTGGTAAGTCGGAATGGGTGTGCGCCTGCTCGGCCGGGTCGTCAGCAGGCCAGACAAGGGCCGCGATACCCACGACTGCTGCGCAAACCACTGACAAACACAATAGCGTTGCCTCCAGCGACAGCCACGTCGCCAGCCATCCCGCAAGTGGATAGGCAACCAACCATCCCGCATGGCTTAGCGAAAATTGTGCCGCAAACACTGCCGCCCGCCCTTCGCGCGCAACTGAGCGTGTGATCACCAGCGCCCCCGGTGTGAGAACCAGTGTCGACGTAAAACCAAACGCAGCCCAAACCAATGCTAAAAAC
>JBAUHN010000059.1:0-3548 GCA_049680295.1 Sulfitobacter sp. | reverse complement strand
GCACATCCCTCTGAGCGGGCGCGCCGGATGGCACGCTCAGAGGCGGATTAGCAGCAGCAGGTCGGCACGCAGCGTTTTTACCGGGCGTACGCCAGGCAGGGTCGATCTATGCGCCAAATGTGTCATGATCACAGTTATACCGTGCGATCTGCGAATGAAAAGTCGGTTTTTGATTGAACCAGAAAAAACGGCGCAAAGATAAACGATGCACCCTCAACCCTTGTATGGATCCAGCGATGCGCGCAGCCCATCGCCGAGGAAATTAAACGCCAGCACCACAAAGATGATCGGCAACATCGGAATCGCCGTCCAGGGGTAGATTTCAATCGAGGCAAGGTTTTGCGCGTCGTTCAGCATTACGCCCCAACTGACAGCGGGCGCACGCAGACCGAGCCCAAGAAAGCTGAGCGCGGTTTCGCCAAGGATCATCGCCGGGATCGACAAAGTGGCCGAGGCGATCAAATGCGACATGAAGTTCGGCAATAGATGCCGCCGGATTACACGCCCCGGTTTGGCGCCCATCATTTCGGCAGCGCGCACATATTCTTCTTCGCGCAGGCTTAGGAATTTAGACCGCACAGCACGGGCCAATCCGGGCCAATCGAGCAGGCCTAGAATAATAGATATGATAAAAAAGACGGACACCGGCCCCCAGTTTGATGGGACAGCAGCAGACAAGGCCAGCCACAGTGGCAATTCCGGCAAGGAGCGCAGGATTTCTATGGCACGGTTGACCACCCAGTCAATTTTTCCGCCGAAGTACCCGGCGATTGAACCAAAAGTTATCCCCAGCAGAAAAGACACAGTGATCCCGATCAGGCCAACCGTCAGTGACAATTGCGCGCCATAAAGAATGCGTGAAAACACATCGCGCCCCAAGCGGTCAGAGCCAAACAGGAACACCGTGGCGCCGGGCGGGGCGCAGAACAAATGCGTGTCCGATTTAATCAGTCCGAACAGGCGATATTCGTCGCCATCGCAGAAAAACTGCAGCGGCATCGGGCGGCTATTGTCCTGGCTATAGACCCAGCGGTAATTTTCAAGATCGGCCTTTGCTGTGCGTGGATAAACATGTGGCCCGATAAAACGGCCCTCATGGAACAGGTGAATCGCCTGCGGCGGGGCATAAAGATATTCGGCGCTGCGTTCGTTGGGCGTGTAGGGGGCAATAAACCCCGCGACCGGCAGCATCAGGTAGCTAAACAGCAAAAACAGGCCCGAAATCAGCCCCAGTTTGTGTCGTTTGAATTTGCGCCAGACCAACACCCAGTTTGGTGCATCCATATCGACGCGTTCCAGCGCGCTCAGATTTTGATCGTCTGAATAAGGGGCGTCGTCGACATAGCGACCATCGGGTAACTCTGTCATGTGCTGCGCGCCCCGTAGCGAATGCGCGGATCCAATAGCACCAGCAGCAGGTCAGAGACCATCGTGCCGATCAAGGTCAGCAAGGCCACAAACATTAGCACGAAACCCGCCAAGAACTGATCTTGCGATTTCAATGCGGTCAACAAAGCAGGTCCAATGGTTTGCAGCCCCAGTACCACCGACACCAGAACCGAGCCTGATATCATCGAAGGCAACAGATTACCGATATCCGCAACAAACGGATTAAACGCCATGCGCAACGGGTATTTGGCCAGCAGTTTGGTCGGCCCCAGTCCTTTGGCCTTGGCGGTTTCGACATAGGGCTTGCTCAGCTCATCCAGCATATTGGCCCGCAAGCGCTGCATCATCGCCGCAGCCCCGGAGGTGCCGATCACAAAGGTTGGCACAATCAGATGGACGAGGATGGATTTCACCTTGTCCCAGCTCATAGGTTCGCCCTCAAACATCGGGTCCATCAGGCCGCCTATCGGCAGATCGAAATATTTATGGCCATAATAAAACAGCATCAAAGCCAGCAGAAAGTTCGGCGTGGCAAGCCCAAGGTAGCCCACAAAGGCGGCCGAATAGTCGACCCATGTTTCTGATTTCGCCGCGGCGATCACGCCCAGCGGCAGTGCCACGATATAGACAAACAGAACGGCCGCGAGGTTCACCAAAACCGTCAGCCATAACGCATCGCCCACGATATCCGCCACGGGGCGATCAAATTCGAACGACCAGCCGAAATCCCCCTGGATCAGCCCTGAAAACCCCTGTGGTCCGGGGGCCATACCAACCCAGATCAGATATTGTTCCCACAAGGGTCGATCCAACGCGTATTCCGAGCGTAAGAATTCGGCCTTGGCTACACCTTCGGCTTGCCCAGTGGCGCGCAATTCGGCGATCTGATTGGACAGATAGTCACCAGGTGGCAGGTTGATGATGGCAAACACAAGGATCGACACAACCCAAAGTGTCAAAAGCATGGTGCCAAACCGATAGATTGCGTATTTTAGAAACATCATTGCGTGAGCTGCTGCACTGGGTCTTCAAAATAGAATTCGTCCATGCGGTGGATACCAAAATGCGCCCCCGGTTCCCATGCCCATTTAGCTGTTTGCGGGACATTTCGTAATTGTTTGGAGACAACTATCGGTTGCGGGGCCTCGGACAACAACCCGATACCAAATTGTTGACTGGCATGAATTTCGAGCATTTCGCGCCATACTTTATCGCGCGCCTCGCTGGTCTTGGCATGATCCCATTTCTCGCTCAATTGCATCAGCCGCTTGGCAATCGGCATATCGGGTGCTTCGCCGGCGCCACCTCCGGTTTGGTAGTGTTGCCCCCATTTGGGCCAGGCAAAGAATTCCTGATGGGTTGGTGCCAGATATTCCGGCGAGGTGTATTCCTGCGGAATGCCGTTGTCCCAGCCGAACCAGACGGCTGCCATACTGACACCTGCGTAAACCCGGTTGCGCAGGATGTCGCGGTCCAATGGTCGCAAAATCAGTTTTATCCCGATTTCGCGCCAAGTGTCGGTTACAATCGCCAAGGCGTTCTCGACCTCTTGACGCTCGCCCGCGGTTTCAATCACAAACTCCATCGGCCGCCCATCAGGCAGCAATCTGACACCTGCGGCATTTCGTTTGGTCAGACCCATTTCATCCAGCAACGCATTTGCCTTGGCCGGATAATGTATCGCCCATGAATATTGCGCAGGCGTGGTGTAATAGCGGCTGGTTGGCAGGGCTGCCATGCCGCCCTCTTTGGCCAGACCAAAGTAAAGCGCGCGGTTGATCATATGCCGGTCGATCCCCAGCGAAAGCGCGCGGCGAAATCTGACATCGCGGATAACATCGCGCCACACCGGATCGGCAAAGTTCAGGTTGGGGTAGATCGCGATTTGACTGGCAGCGCCATTGGCCCAAAGCAGTGTTTCGTAGTTGCCGCCGTCTGTCTCGCCTTTTTTCAGAATCGAGACATCGCGGAAATCAATGCCGCGCGCCTGAAGATCTGCCTCACCCGCGTTGGATTTGGCCGCAATGAGACCTGCGCCAACAACGGTCATCTGAACGATATCAATATAGGGCAGTTGCACGCCGCGGGCATCGATGCGGTGATAATAGGGGTTGCGTACAAACAGCTGTCGCGACGATTTGCTGGCTGTGGCACTCATC
>JBAUHN010000058.1:0-5408 GCA_049680295.1 Sulfitobacter sp. | reverse complement strand
CTTCACGCCCGACCTGAATGTGATGAAGGCGGTGGCCATTGCCGGTGGATTTGGGCGGCAAACGGATTCAGATGCGCTGAGCCGGGCCATGGCGGTCAATCAGGCGCAAAAATCGATTGTTGATAGTCAGATTGAGATGTTTTCGATCACGGTCAATCTGGCGCGGCTAAAGGCTGAACAAGAGATGGCACAAAGCTTTGACTATGTTGCCGATGATGATGAAAAAAATGTCACCGGTCACGCCGAGGTCATTGCGCGCGCCAAAACCCTTTTCGCATCCCGGCAAAAAGCATTTCGCACCCGTCTGGTCAAACTGGAATCAACCCTTGCCGCGCGGGCAGATGAGATAGATAGCTACCAATCGCAAATCGAGTTGCAGGGCGAAGTGTTGTCGATCACGCAGGCCGAACTGACCAAATGGCTGAAAGCCAAGGAAAGCGGATTGGTTTCCGATGCATGGATTTCTCAAAGCATTCGAGATGAACAAAATGTGCGGGCTCAAAGTCTTCAGATCAGCACTCTGCAGCGTCAATCGCAGGTGAATTACACCACGGTTGAGCGGCAGATCACCGACCTGATCGTCAATCGCGAGGTCGAGATCAATGAGGCTATTCAAACCTCCGAAGACAGCCTTCGCCGGTTATCCGCCCGCACCCGCGAAGATCAGGTATTGCTGAATGCGGCCCGCGCCGGGCAACCGGACCCCCAAAGCGGCGCGCCGTCTTACCGGCTTGAGCTTTACCGCGACGGCGAAAAACTGGCGGGCGACGTGACCTACGGCAGCGCCCTGAACCCCGGCGACACGCTGTTTGTCATTTTGAACAATGACGCATCAAAGCCTGCATTGCCGGACAAATGAAGACCGGGCCTTTTGAATTGGCCAAGGCGCCATTGGCCCGCGCGCCGGGCGGCGGTATCCTGAACGCCATGACCGTTGACGTGGAAGACTATTATCACGCGCACGCTTTGGAGAGCCACTTTACCCGCGACACCTGGCCTGCCCTTGAACGCCGCGTCGAAGACAAAACCAAAGAATTGCTGGACCTGTTCGACGCCCAGGATACCAAGGCCACGTTTTTCACACTCGGCACGGTTGCGCGTGAATTTCCGGCGTTAATACAAGACATCGTCAGACGCGGGCATGAATTGGCCAGCCACGGGCTGGAACATTATCGCGCCAGCGAACAGGACCCAGCCGCCTTCAAAGCCGATGTTGTGGCAGCCAAGGACGCGCTGCAAGACGCAAGCGGCGTTGCCGTCAACGGATACCGCGCCGCGTCCTTTTCGATAGACCGACGCAATTGGTGGGCTTTTGATGTGCTGGAGGACGCGGGTTACACCTATAGCTCATCTGTGAGTGCGGGGAAGTTCACAGGATCGGAACAACAGACCCCTTTTGATCCCTTTCTGCCCGGAAAGGGGTGTCTTGTGGAATGTCCCATTTCGACGGTGCCGATGCTGACCCGCGCCGTACCAACGGGCGGCGGGTATTTTCGTCTGGCGCCCTATGCGATGTTTCGCCATGCCTTGCGCCGCGCACAGCTCGCAACACCGCGCCCCGCCAATTTCTATTTCCACCCGTGGGAAATTGACCCTGAACAGCCAAAGGCGCGTGTGCCGATTGCAACCAATTTTCGCCACAGGGTTCATTTGGCGCGCATGAAAGGCAAGATTGCGCAGCTGTTGTCCGATTTCCAATGGGGCCGGATGCAGGATGTCTTTGGCCCCGCATTCGCGCATAACCTGCCAACAGAAAAAAAGGTGTCCTCATGAAATCTGCGTGCCTGCGACCGTTGTTCATATGTCTTTGCCTGATTTTGACATCGGTCAGCACCCAAACGACCGCACAGCAGCTGGGCGTCGCGGGATCGCCGGTCGCGAGCATTCAGGGCAAAGGGTTTCAACAGTTGTTTGAGACGCTGCGCGGCAATGGGATCAACAGCTATTTTCCAACCTTCCAGTACCAAGAGGTGCCCGCGCCGAAATCGCTTGGCTTTGAAACGGATTTTGTCGCCCCCTGTTCGGCCGATGATCCGGCCTTTCAGGCGCTTCGGAACACGGGAATGAAACTGATCATTCCGGGCGAATACGTCTATCCCAAACCCGGTCGCATCGGCCGCACCACATCTGCAAACGATCCGCTGAACAGGATCATCGCCTGCGCCGGTCGCAACCAGATCGCAGCGATTACCAACTATGATGAGGCTGCGTTTCAGGGTCGCTCGATCAACGATGTGGCCAAATTCTACGCGCAGGTCAAAAAAATCGACCCGACCCTGCCCGTCTTGATGGTGCACGGGCCGATCATTACCGACAAACGCGCCTTCAGCAGCCAAAGCAAAATCGCGCGCTACCTCGAAGAGGTCATCGCCTATTCGGCGCATGCGGATGTTGTTGGCTTTGACGTCTACCCGGTTCCTGCCTTTCTGGCTAAGGTCGCGACGCCCTTCAGTGGTGGCGTCGATGTGGCCGTTGATCGCGCTGTCGGCGACTATATGGCTTGGCTAAATCAGGCGGTTCCAAATAAGCGCAAGCTGATGGTATTACAGGGTTTTGCCTATTCCGACCTTTATGAAAAAAGTTACCGCGAGGCGAATTTTCCGGCCGAGTTGCTGGCAACGATCAAAGCGCCCGACAAAAAAGAGATGGCCCTGATGCTGCGGCAGGCGCGCGATGCAGGTGTCGAGTTTGTGATTTGGTGGGGCCCGTCGGCTTTACCCAGCAATGACGCCGCCCCCTGGCAGACGATTCTGGACCTGGGCCGCAAATATGGGCGCTAGCAAGTGGACCAGATGCACCACGCAAAACCCATGGAACTACCCCTGAGTAGTGGCTAAGTTGCGTGAAAGTTCAGATCTTTTCCGATCTTCCAAAAATTCGATTTTTATCTAAGCAATTGCCAAAGGATATAGTTAAGTGGTCGCAGAATTTGATCCCGTAAATGATGAGATGCCGAAGCTGCTAAGCGGCACCCATCTGCAAATTCTGTCCGTTCTGGCCACCCAATTGCGCCGAATCGATCCGCAGCCCGGCGATAGTCTGAACATTCTAGATATCGGGTGTGGCGATGGCATACTGATCGAATACCTCGGCAAGGCGCTGCCGATGCTGTTCAAGGGGGTGGAATTTGATCTTTATGGTTTTGATGTCGGTGATCACGGGGTTCAGGCAGATGGTTATTTTGCTAAAACCATTGACCACCTGACTAAGGCCCAGCCGGCCGTCGATTGGTCTGGCAGGCTGGCGCTGATTTCCGAAAAAGACCTGTGGCCCTATTCCGACGGCTTTTTCGCGGCTACCGTATCCAATCAGGTGTTGGAGCATGTGCGCGACCACGACATGTTCTTTGCAGAGACCAACAGGGTGACGCAAACAGGTGGGGTCGGCGTCCATGTCTACCCGTCTAAACACACATTGATTGAACAGCACACCCTTGTCCCTTTTGCCCATAAGTGCCGTCAGGATCACACCATGCGACGGATGATCTATTGGTGGTCGGTTCTGGGGCGTGGACGTTTCCGCGAACACAAAGCTGACTCAGCAACTGTCACACCGCAAAGTTATGCAGCGCGCCACGCGGATTACTTGATCCGCTACACCAACTTTCAAAACAAATCTTACTTTCTGGGCCTGGCCAAAAAGCATCAATTGCACAGTACGTTCAAATACAGCGGGCTATACCTGACCGAAAAACTGCGCCGGATGGCGGGCAAGCCAAGCCGCTATTTCGCGCCAGAGGCGCCGGGATTTCTGCTGGGGCTGGCGGCATTCTTTGGCCCCTATCTGACGAATGTCACGCTACTTGTGACGAAAAACCGCGACTATGACATGCTGGATGAGTAACAGCCCGCTTCGCGACCATCACCTGATGCCGGCCAACCCTAGATTTGCGCAGTATTTGTGACAAGAAAAGTGGTGAACCCAGCAGGATTCGAACCTGCGACCTCTGCCTTCGGAGGGCAGCGCTCTATCCAGCTGAGCTATGGGTCCGACTGAGGCGCGGTATAGGCCGCAAACCAGCGAAGATCAAGCAGGCAAAACCGCCCCGGCCAGGGTTCAATTCAACAAGTCGTGGCAAAGTTCCAGCGCGTCGATCAGCACGTCAACCTCGGCAGTGGTGTTGTACAGACCAAAGGACGCGCGGCAAGTTGCATTCACGCCCATATGTTCCATCAATGGCCCCACACAATGCTGCCCTGCCCGCACTGCGACGCCCTTTTTATCGAGAATGGTCGAGATGTCATGCGCATGGGCTGCGCCATTCATGGTAAAACTGAAAATCGCGGCCTTGTCGGGCGTGTTGCCCTGCACCTGCAACCAGTTCAGACCGTCCAGACGTTTGCGCGCGTAATCCCGAAGCGTGTCTTCATGGGCGGCAATCGCATCCATACCCAGACCCATCATATAGTCCAATGCGACGCCCAGACCGATGGTTTGGACGATACCGGGGGTCCCGGCCTCGAACATCATCGGCGGGTCGTTATAGGTCACACCGTCCTTGCGCACCTCGCGGATCATGTCGCCGCCCCCCAGAAACGGGCGCATCTCGGCCATACGTTCGGATTTGACAAAAATCGCACCAGAACCTGACGGGCCATAGAGCTTATGCCCGGTGATCGCATAGAAATCGCAGCCAATATCATCGACATCAACCGGCATGTGAACGGCGGCCTGTGAGCCATCCACCAAAACGGCCACGCCTTTGGCATGGGCGGCCTGAGTGATTGCTTTCACGTCCACCTTAGTGCCCAGAACATTGGACAAATGCGACACGGCGACCAGTTTGGTTTTGGGCCCGATCGCATCAATTACCGCACCCGCATCCAACGCGCCTGTGGCATCCACATCGACCCATTTCAGCACCACACCCTGGCGTTCGCGCAAAAAATGCCAGGGCACGATATTGGCATGATGTTCCATCACGCTGAGCACGATTTCATCGCCCGCCTGCAGACGCGGCATCGCCCAACTGTAGGCCACCATATTGATGCCTTCGGTGGTGCCGGAATTCAGGATAATCTCGTTTTCATTTTTAACATGCAGGAATCGTGCGATGACACCGCGCACGGATTCGTATTTCTCGGTCGCGAGGTTGGACAGGAAATGCAGCCCCCGATGCACGTTGGCGTATTCGTTGGCATAGGCGTTGGTGATCGCATCTATCACCACCTGCGGTTTCTGCGCGGATGCGCCATTGTCCAGATAAACCAGAGGCTTACCATTGACTTCGCGCGATAGAATTGGAAACTCTGACCGGATTTTCTCTAGGTCATACATTGGCGGCGATCCCCACTGGCTGAACCCCTAAAAATGACAAAAGAACCGACAAGAACAGCAACATTCCAAGCACAGCAATCACTGCGACCGCCACTGCGCGCCAGAGCGAGTTAAGCTGCAGGGCGACATAG
>JBAUHN010000057.1:0-2052 GCA_049680295.1 Sulfitobacter sp. | reverse complement strand
TGGCAAAATAGCTGCGTTTGCTCAGATCTTGCGGCATGCGAACCAATTCACCTGCTTCAAGCTGCGTCAACACTGTGGCAAAACTCTCCATCCCCGCAGCATAGCATTTGGAATTCAGGCTAAAGGCAGTTTCATCGGTGGCAATCTCAACCACGCGCTGCGCCAAGAGGTCACCTTCATCCACGCCGCGCTGGATCATGTGCCAGCTGACGCCATGGGTCGCCTCACCATGGATGATCGCCCAGGCAGGCGTGTTCAGCCCCGCGTAGCGCGGCAGCGGTCCGTCGTGAAAATTGATCGCGCCTTTGACGGGCAGCGCCAGTACTTCAGCCGGAATCATCCGCAGATTGGCAATGCTGAGCAGCCAGTCGGCCTGATGCCCCGCCTGAACCAAATCCCTGGGGTCTTCCAGAACCGGCACCCCCTGCCCTTCGGCCCAACCGCGCACGGCAGTGTCTCGGGTGACCACAGCGGACAGCCTGTGCCCCCCGGCAAGCATCATATCACCACATGCGATGGTAAGGGATTCATCCCCCATCAAAAGGGCTGAAAAACCAGATGGATTGAAAGTGGCGGTCATACATTTTCCTCCGGGACAGGGCGGCGGGACGGCGATGGGTTGCGCCGGGGCGGCAGCCCCAGACCAAAACGGATCAGATCACGGTAGAACCCCGGCGGGTCCTGACAGGGGCGTCCAGTCAGCTTGCAGCGCAGGATATGCAAAGCTCCGCCAGCAAGTCTGGCGACAAGGGCAGCAGCAGCATAGGCGCGACCGTGGTTCTTAACAAAGTAATGCCGACGGGATTCGTACCAATAGGACGGTATGCGTTTCCAGTGTTTCATGCCGGTCGACACAGAGCCAATATGCACCACCCGTGCGTTCGGCAGGTACCAGCACTCCCACCCCGCAACTGCGGCGCGTTTGCACAAATCGGTTTCCTCAAAATAAAGAAAGAAGGTCTCATCAAACAGACCAATGTCATCCAGCATATCAGCCCGCATCAACACGGTAGCCCCAGCGACCCAATCCACTTGAGTGGTGCGTGTCGGCAAGGTCGGTGCCACCACAAAGCGGCGCAGCAGCCGGGTGACGGGTCCAAATCGCGCGGCCCCCTCAAATTCGCCTGCAACAGAGGGAAAGCGAAAGGCGGTGGTGTGGTCCAGATCATCTTCGCCGCGCACGTGACTGCCAACCATACCGGCCTTGGGATGGTCCTGCAAATGCTGCAAAAGCTGCGACATGCATCCGGGATCGGGAAAGGCGTCAGAGTTCAGGACGTAGAAATAGTCAGCGGCGCTTCCGTCGGACATGCCGGCGCGAAAGCCAATATTGTTGCCCGCGCCAAAACCGCCGTTCACATCGGACGCGATCAAACGAACCTTTGCGTCCTTGTCCCAGCCGTTTTCCAAAACGGCTTGCGACAAAATGCCAACTGATCCATCGCCTGATGCATTGTCAACAATCACAATCTCAGCTCCGATGGCCGGCATGTCGTTCAAGGCCGCCTCAGTCGCGCGCAGGGTCATCTGTGGTGTGCGGTAATTAAGGATTATCACCAAAACACGCGGGAAGTCATTGTTCATCATTCTGCTGCCGTTGCCTGTTGCCAATTGTTGCCACCCTCGGGCAGTGCCTGTGCGATCACTTCGCGCAATTCTTGCGCCAGTGTCGTGACATTGGGGGTAAGCACCATGCTGTCATGATCACCGGGCACCTCAATCACCTCAAGATGGGGCGCATGTTTGCGCCAGTCGTTGTCTTCAAAAACATATTCGCGCTGTGCACTGACCCAATTGCCGCCGGTTACTTTCCAATGCCGGTCAAGGGGTGGGCGCAGCAGCGTCACCGCACCCTCCCAAGTTGGGGCCTCATACTTGCCCACTGCCTCAAGGAAGGCATCCTTGACCTTGAGATTGTTAAATTCGGCCCCCGGCGTGACCGGACCCATATCCTGACCACCGGCGCGCTTTTGTTTTTCCCAGGCCCAGCGGGATTTGGCCCATTCGACAAGGTAGCCCGGCCCTTTGGCCTGGATTTCTGCAATCTTAATC
>JBAUHN010000056.1:0-5222 GCA_049680295.1 Sulfitobacter sp. | reverse complement strand
TTTCAGCAGCAGTCAGGGCAACGCCGGACAGTTTTTCGTTCAGGGTTGCAGACGATTTGAATGCGTCTTCCATTGCGGCTGTGTCCACAGGGAACGCGCCCATTACGTCTTTCAACATTGCTGTCATATCTGGTGTCTTTGTCATAGTCCTAGTTCCTCTTGTGATCAGCGGAGTGTTCCGCGTGCTTTCGTTCTGAGGAATAGATAAATGCTGCGGCGCAGCATTGCAAGGTATTTTTTCTGCACCGCAGCGTAATTTTGCCAACTATAATTATCAATTCATTTCAAAGCTTTGCCATGACAGTGACGTAATTTCCGGGCGCATCACATAGGACCGGGTGAGTCTGATCTCCCGCAATACGTGCGGGAATCATCGCGCCGGACCGTTTTTTCAGCCATGTATTCCAGCGCGGCCACCATGAGCCTTCGGTGAATTTTGCGGTCTCTTGCCATGCACTGTGGTCAAGGTTCATATCATCGTTGGTATAGTGGCCATATTTGTTTTTTGTCGGCGGATTGACGATGCCGGCGATATGTCCCGATTGGGTCATGATAAAGGTCTTGTCCTTCGACCCCATCTGCTGCACCCCGCGAAAGCAGTCTTTCCACGGCGCGATGTGATCGGTTTCGCAGGCAATGGCGCAAACGGGCACATCCACATCCTCAAGAGACATTTTTTGCCCCATCAATTCAAACGTGCCTTTTGCCAGTTCGTTGCCTTGGCACAGCCCCCGCAGATATTGCATCGCCATCTTTGCAGGCAGGTTGGCACCATCCCCGTTCCAGTAAAGCAGATCAAACGCCGGAGGCGTCTTGCCCATCATGTAGCTTTTGATCGCGGGGCTATAGACCAGATCATTGGCCCGCAGGAACGTAAATGTGCGTGCCATGATGACGGACGGCAATACTCCTTTTTCGGCGCATTCAATTTCAATGCCATCAATAAAGTCATCCGTCAGAAAGGGCGTAAATTCCCCTTGATCGGAAAAATCGGTCAGTGCGGTGAAAAACGTCGCTGATTTGATGGACGTATCGCCGCGCTGTTTCATCAAAGACAGTGTCAGCGACAAAGTCGTGCCCGCGATACAATAGCCAACCACATTGACTTTTTTCTCGCTCGTGATCGCTTTTACCTCGCGGATGGCGGCCAGATAGCCGTCTTCTATATAGTCTTCCATTCCGACATCGCGGTAACTAGGATCGGGGTTGATCCAGCTGACCATAAACAGCGTGTAGCCCTGCTCGGTCAACCATTTCACCAGACTGTTTTGCGCCTTGAGGTCAAGGATATAGAATTTGTTGATCCAGGGCGGAAACACGATCAGAGGTGTTTTATGCACTTTTTCAGTTGTCGCCTCATATTGGATCAGTTCCATCATACGGTTACGGTAGATAACTTTGCCGGGTGTCGTGGCGATGTTCTTGCCAAGTTCAAAGGCACTTTCATCGGCCAGTTTGACAATCAACTCGCCATTATTCGCCTCAAGATCGCTGATCAGGTTTTCCAACCCCTGTATCAGGCTTTGACCTTCGGTGGCGACGGCCAGTTCCAATGCGTCCGGATTGGTCGCCAGAAAATTGGTCGGTGCCATCATATCAACGATCTGATCCGAGAAATATGTCAACCGTTGCTTTTCTTTTGGATCAAGTTCGCTGACCGCGTCCACCGCTTGACGCAAAGCTTGGGCATTTGTCTCATATTGCTTTTTGACAAAGTTGAAATAGGGATGGGTTTTCCACAACGGGTTGCTGAATCTTTTGTCTTCAACAGCAGTATCTTCCGAGGTTGCTGCCACGCCTTGCGCCATCACCTGCTGCGCGTCGACATAATGTTTGACTGTCGCGGACCAAAAAGACATCTGCTGCTCGATGATTTTGGCAGGGTTTTGCGCAGCTTCAGCCCAGTAGGCTTGCGCTGCTTTGCCGAATAAATCCTGATTCGGACCGTCCAACGCCGCATTGTGGGTCTGACGATTTGTTACAATTCGTGTCAGCCGTTCGGACAGAACCTCAACTTTCTTAAGGTTTTCGCCCAATTTATCGAGGGATACGTCAGAATTACCGTCGTCAGCGGTGTCTTTTGTTGTCATCTTAACAAATTCCTCATATGTTTGCACCCGCAGCATTTTTTTGCCGCAGCTTTCGGGGGGAAGCAACAGTACCACCGGCACTCCGGTTACTAACAAGGATACCCCTATGCGCTATATGGCCACTTACGACCTGATGGAAACGATCCGCAATACCAATCAGTGGATGGGCGCATCGGCCCTTGCACTTGGATCATATCCCGCATTCTCGCTGATGCCAAACCCTGCTTTGGAATGGATGCGTGCCTGGGGTGAGGTGACGGAACGGACGTTTCAGCGCATGGTCGTTAAACCGGATTGGAATATGCCACCGGTAACAGGGCCAAATGGGCGCGACCGCGTTGTATCAGTTGACACCGTTATGCAACGTGACTTTGGCGACCTGATCCATTTCACTGTTTCGGGCCGTGAGCCGCCAAAACGCAAAGTGTTGCTGGTAGCCCCGATGTCAGGCCACTATGCCACATTGCTGCGCTCGACTGTGATCAGCCTTTTGCCCGACGCCAACCTATATGTGACCGACTGGCACAATGCCCGCGATATACCTGTCAGCTCGGGCAAATTCGACGTCGAAGACTATACGCTGTATCTGGTCGACTTCATGCGCGAACTTGGCCCCGATACTCACGTGATTGCCGTGTGCCAACCGGTGCCGCTGACGCTTGCAGCTACCGCATATTTGGCGGGCGAAGACCCGGACGCGCAGCCGCGCAGCCTGACATTGATTGGTGGCCCGGTTGATCCCGATGCCACCCCGACCGAAGTCACCGATTTCGGACGCCGCGTCACCATGGGTCAACTGGAAGAAACGATGATCCAGCGGGTTGGCTTTAAATATCCGGGCGTCGGTCGCAAAGTGTATCCAGGATTGCTGCAGCTTGCGTCATTCATATCAATGAACAGCGAGACGCATGTCGACGCTTTCAAAGCCCAGATCGGGCGTATTGCCAAAGGCGAAGCCAGCGATCACGACCGGCACAACCGGTTCTATGACGAATATCTGGCGGTGATGGACATGACGGCCGAATTCTACCTGTCCACGGTTGAACGGGTCTTCAAAAACCGGGAAATCGCCACAAATTCCTTTACGATCAAGGGTAAGCCCGTCGATATCGGCAAAATCACAACCGTTGCTGTGAAAACCGTCGAAGGGTCTAAGGACGACATTTCCGCACCCGGTCAATGTATCGCGGCACTGGATCTGTGCACCGGATTGCCGGACAGCAAAAAAGCCAGCCACGTCGAAGAAGGCGCAGGCCACTATGGGATTTTTGCAGGCAAAAGCTGGCGCAATAACATCCGGCCTTTGGTGTTGGATTTCATTGACGCAAACTCTGACGCGCCAAAGAAACCTGGCAAGAAACCAGCCAACAAAAACGCGGCCTGACCGTTCCTAAAGGGATCGCGACTGCGCTTGCGTCTATCGGAGCGGGCTTACGTTTGGCGTAACCATTTGCGCAATGCGTCCGTCGTCTCAACCGGCTGTTCGAGGGTCGGCAAGTGGCCAGCGTTTTCGATTACCTTTAGCCGTGCGTTCGGAATTAATTCGGCCATAAATACGTGCCGTTTGACCGGGCATAGCGTGTCTTCTGCGCCGCATAAAATCAGTGTCGGAACGGAACATTTGGCCAATATCGCTTGTTGGTCGCGGCGCCGCTGCAAGGCGCGCGATTGGCGCACGAAAACGTCACCTCCCAGGGCAAGCGCCATGTCCATCACAACCTCCAGCACTTCGGACCTGTATGGGCCGGATCCTATGTAGTTGGGTTTCAATTCTTCGCGCATGACTTCCGCCAGGCGCCCTGCCTTCACTTTGACAATCAAGGGTTCTCGGGCTGCGGCAACTTGCGGCACCTCGGCCAGAGGATTGGTATCCATCAAGGCCAGCCTGGTAATCCTGCCTGGCGCGCGACGCAAAATTTCCATGGCGACGATACCCCCCATGCTTAGACCCGCCAGTGCAAATCGCTTTGGTAGGATATCCAGCAGACCGGATGCGATCTGTTCGATCCGTTCGCCTTGAGTGACCGGAGCGACCATAACAGCAGTGTCTGCGGACAGTTCGGCAATTTGCGGCCCAAACAGGCGCGCGTCGCACATCATTCCTGGAAGAAAAACCAGTGGTTCACGCATCATCGGCTCCAGTCTGTAAAATCATCAAAATCACGTTCAAATACTCAAATGGCTATTAAACAGTCATACCAATTCTACCCCGCACGACAAGCGGGTGCCAATCGGCAATCAGCGCGTTTTGGCTGCAAGACACAGTTGCAAAAAATCGCCCCGACATTGCTCTGCTATTTTTCGGCCTGTGTCCTGACCTGATCCCAGAACCGCCCAAGGTGTTTTGAGACAATTTGACTGTAGCGCTCGGATTGCCGCAATTTCGCAAGCCCTGCGTTAAATCGGTAAAGA
This sequence comes from Sulfitobacter sp., assembly GCA_049680295.1. Classification (GTDB taxonomy): domain Bacteria; phylum Pseudomonadota; class Alphaproteobacteria; order Rhodobacterales; family Rhodobacteraceae; genus JBAUHN01. The sequence goes on along the minus strand of JBAUHN010000056.1, from coordinate 720 downwards.
TGGGCCGTGCCACGCCAATGGGATTTTGAAATCGCGACGTGCAACCCTTCGACCGACATCTGGCGCGGCATTGGAACGACATCCGCCGTCAGGCCCAATTCAAACATTTGTTGCACGCCCAGAAATTCGTTCACCGTCACGCCATCGACACGGCCATCCATCAGCATTTCAAAACAGGTCGCAACTGAACCGGGTTGTTCCAGTTTGATCAGCCCATCCGCCAGCCAGCGCCGATCAGCGCGATCCAGATCATGGGTCAGATACCCTGCTGGCCGACACAGAACGCGCCCGTGCAAATCTGCATCTGTCTCAAACTTCACAGGATCATCAGCCCGTACAAACAGCAGAATGACGATGTCGATCAGCGGGTCAGAAAAGTGGAAATCACGGCACAGGCCGATCGCGTTTGCTTGGTCGCATTGCGGGCTGGTCCACGGAAACCCCATGTCAAACCCGTCGTTCGTGCGTAGCGGCGTCAGTGCCGCAGCCGGATCATCCGCCCATGAAATGGCATAGGAAACCGGCGCGGGACTTGCATCAAACGCGGCACTCACCAATTCGGTCACCATCCCCTGTTCTGGCCAGTCGGCATCTGAAAATGGCGGAAAACCGGTTCGGGCCAACAACGAAATTACCGGGTCCTTCTCGACACGCAAACTGGTCTCGGAAGCGGCCGCATTTGGGTCCGGGCACGGAATATTCAAGGTCACGCCGGTCTCC
>JBAUHN010000055.1:0-1544 GCA_049680295.1 Sulfitobacter sp. | reverse complement strand
CGTGGGAGCACCGCTATGCGCATATCTCCAAACTGGGGGCTGCGGATTTCCATTCCGAGGTTCTGGGGTGGTTTGACCGCTGGCTGAAGGGCGAACAGAACGGTGCCGAAGACCTGCCGGATTACCGAGTCTTCATGCAGGAACATTTCAACCCGACGGCCCAGAACAAGCCGCGTCAGGGCCGCTGGATTGCCGAGAAGGAATGGCCTTCTCCCAACGTTCGTCAGCAAAGGTTCTATCTGGGGAATGGCCGTCTGGAGCAGGAGCCGCAAGCGGGTGAATGCCTTCTGTCCACGCCTGCGCATGTGGGGCTGGCAAGTGGCGTGTTCTGTGCCGGCATGCGTGTTGATAATGAACTGCCCGGCGATCAAAGCAGTGATGACGCGCTATCGGTCTGTTTTGACCTTCCGTTGGATGCGCCGCTGGAACTGCTCGGGCGGGCGGTTCTGAACATCGCCTTTACGTCGGATGCCCCTGTGGCACAGATCGTGGCGCGTCTTTGCGACGTCTCGCCCGATGGCGTGTCGCAACGGATCAGTTATCGGCCTTTGAACCTGACCCACCACCGCAGCCACGAAACACCACAGGCGCTGGTGCCGGGGCATCACTATCGTGCCAGCATCGCGCTTAACGAATGCGCCCACAGGCTGCGCTCCGGCCATACCCTGCGTCTGGCCTTATCCAACAGCTATTGGCCAATCGTCTGGCCCGCACCAACAGCGACGACCCTGACGCTTGACCTGCAGGAATGCACGCTGGAGCTGCCGGTTCGAACCGTTGCCATGGAGATCGCACCTGCCGCACCGGCAACGCCACAAGATTTTCCGACCCTGGCCGCCGAAGTTCTGCGCGAACCAACCGCCGCAGCCCGAACCGATCTCATGAGCGACGGAGTGATCGTGCAAGAAACCTTTGACGACTACGGGGCCACCCGCAACGTGAACCATGGGCTCGAGGTCGGAAGCCATGTAACGACGCGCTATTGCATCCATCCGGAAGACCCGAGCACCGCGCGGTTTGAAACGCTCTGGGCGTTTACCTTTCAACGCGGCGATTGGTGTGTCGAAATCGAAACCGAAAATTCAATGACCTGCGATGCTAACAATTTCTATCTGTACCGCAATCTGCGTGCCGTCGAGGGTACGGCCAAAACCGAAGTCATGACAAAAGAGTGGTCACAGACCATTCCCCGAGGGCTTCTTTGACTCATCAACTGGGAGAACAGACATGAGACTTGAGTGGAAAAAGGCATCCGTCGGGCGCCGCAACTTTCTGAAGGGTGCCACAGCACTTGGGGCGGCGTCGATGCTGCCGATGGGCTGGGCCAGTCGCGCAATGGCGCAAGAAGACGGCGTGTTGCGCATCCGGTCCTACGGTGACCTGAGCACGATGGACCCCGCGCACAGCGTCGGTGTTGTCGATGAAAACATCCATGCATCGGTTTACAACAAGCTGATCCAATACAAGCCGGGCACCGAATGGGGCTGGCAGATGGATGCGGCCACCATGATTGAACAGGTCGACCCGACCCATATCAAATTCGC
>JBAUHN010000054.1:0-4841 GCA_049680295.1 Sulfitobacter sp. | reverse complement strand
CATAATGACAATTCTTTGGCAGTGTTGCGCGACATTCCGGGATTGATTGTCGCCTGCCCCTCGAATGGCGCAGATGCCGCGATGATGCTGCGCGAGGCGATGCGACTGGCGCGCGAAGAGCAACGGGCAGTGGTGTTTGTCGAACCCATCGCGCTTTATCCGATGCGCGATTTGCATGTGGCGGGGGATGGGGGCTGGATGACGACCTATCCGGCGGTGGACAAACGAATTTCGATTGGCGAGGTCGGCATCGAGGGCGCTGGCACCGATCTGGCGATTGTGACCTATGGCAACGGGCGGTTTCTGTCAGTGCAGGCGGAAAAGATCTTGGCTGAAGCGCACGGCCTGTCTGTCCGTGTGATTGATCTGCGTTGGCTGGCACCGTTGCCACAAGACAGCTTGCTGGCGGCCTCGGCGGGGTGCGACGCGGTTTTGATCGTGGATGAATGCAGGCGTACCGGCGGGCAGGCCGAAGGCTTGATGGCGCTGTACACAGAAAACAGCATGCAGCCGATTGCACGGGTCACCGCGCAGGACAGTTTTATCGCAACGGGGCCTGCCTATGCGGCGACCTTGCCGTCGGTGGATGACATTGTTGCGGGGGCATTGCGCCTGACAGGGGCAAAAACATGACCCGGCGCGCGGTGCTGATCTGTCCGGGGCGGGGGACCTATAACAAAACTGAACTGGGCTATCTGGCGCGGCATCATGGCGACAAAGGTGATCTGCTGGCAGGGTTCGATGACATCCGCACCGAGCAAGGGCAAGACACTGTCACCGGGTTGGACGGAATGGCTCGGTTTCAGGGCGCGACACATACGCGCGGTGATAACGCATCCGCGTTGATCTATGCCTGCGCCTTTGCGGATGCCCAGTCGCTGGCTGATGACATCGACGTTGTCGCGGTCACCGGAAATTCGATGGGATGGTACATTGCTTTGGCCACCGCAGGTGCGTTGACCGCAACTGATGGGTTCCGGCTTGTAAACACCATGGGCGCGCTGATGCAGGACGCGTCCGTTGGCGGGCAATTGATTTATCCGTTTGTCGGTGAAGATTGGCGGCCTGATCTGCCGCGCAAAGCAGCGCTGCTGGATGTTGTCGCGGCGATAGATGCGCGCAGCGACCGACATCTGGCGCTTTCGATTGATCTGGGTGGTTTGCTGGTTCTGGCAGGCGACGAATCCGGATTAACGGCGTTTGAAGCCGCCGTGCCACAGGTACAAGACCGCTTTCCGATGCGCCTGCCAAACCACGCGGCGTTTCACACCGATTTACAAGCGCCCGTGGCGGCCAAAGCGCGCGAAACATTGCCTGCGTCTCTGTTCGGGCAGGCGCGGGTTCCGTTGATTGATGGACGAGGCGCGATCTGGTGGCCCGGTGCGACGGACACGCAAGCCTTGTGGGATTACACGCTGGGCCATCAAATTACCCAAAGTTATGATTTCACCCGTGCCATTACGGTTGCCGCACGCGAATTTGCGCCGGATCTGTTTATCGTCACCGGGCCGGGTGCGACGCTTGGCGGTGCCGTTGCACAATCTTTGATCGCCACAAAATGGTGTGGGATGACAGATAAGATGTCGTTTCAGACTGGGCAAGCCACTGATCCGCTATTGATTTCGATGGGATCAGAGTCCCAGCGGCAGATCGTCAGGCGTTTGGTTTAGGAATGGTGAACGGGTTCGCAGGCTTCACATTTAGACGACATTCATTGCATAACTGAAAGATTGATCACGAAAATAGATACAATCCGCTGGGTTTTCAGCGATTGATGACGTTGAAACGACAAAGTCGCGACACGTTTTGGCCAAAGTTTGTTGAAAAAAATGTCGGGTCGCTCAGACACCTGCGCTTTATTGCTGCCCGATTCGCGAGAGGCGCGATTTTTTTTAGGTGTGTTGATGCGACCGTTCGGGAAATATTTTCTGTGCCCCCGGATGTTGGTGCGATGTGGCCACCGGTTTTGTAGGCCTGCTAGGGGACAAAGACGATGAAATTGATGCGCGCGTTTATTGGTCGCAAGAAGAAGTTTGAAGAACCGGAATACTACGAACCCGAAGAGATTCCCGAAGATGCTCCGGCGGAGTTTGAACGCCTCGATGCGGCCTACAAGCAAAAGGTCGGTGGATTTGAGATGCCCACGGCCAGAGCGCCCAAACCTGATCTTAGCCCGCCTGATAAAGAGGCGATGTATAAATCCAACGAAACCGTGCTGAACAATATCAGTGCGCAGTTGGAACAGGAACAGACCGGTGAAAAAGCCTTCAACGTCTGGGATTTGGTTGGCAATTTGCCCGAGGCATCTATCGGCCATGTGGCACCCGGCCTTTTCCCCGCTGCGGCGCAGGTGAACGATATCAAGTTCCCTGTTGGTTGGCTTTTGGTCAGCGAAGGGCCAGGTCGTGGTGGGTGTTTTATGCTGGCTGCAGGGTCGACGTCGGTCGGGCTGGGGTCTGACGTGTCTGTGCACTTGGGCTTTGGCGACGAAAGCATACCTTCAGGGTCCCACATTCAGATAGATTTTGATGCAGAAACGTCGATGTTCCTCCTGCGGCCTAACAATCAGACCGTTGAGATTTTGTTAAACGGAGACGCATTGACCAAAGATCAGCCGTTGAACAGCCATGACAATATCTTGATCGGCGAAACGACTTTGTTGTTTTTGCCGCTTTGTGGCGATGATTTTGATTGGGCCGAAGTGCCTGACGCGAAAACCGCGCGGACGGCCAATGTCTAGCGCCTTGGGCAAAAGCAAAACTGCCGGGGCGGTAACAGGCTGATGGCAGATTGGGTCAAAGCCCAGAAAGCGGCAAACACACTTGCCGACGCGATTGAGGAAGGGATTGTAACGGGTCCTGGGCTTGATTGCGCACAGGCATTGCTGTCGCGCTTGCTAAGCCCGGTACGTGTGACGTTTCTGGGCCTTGGCGGGGCTGGAAAATCCGGGCTGCTAAATCTGTTTGCCGGTCAGACGATTGTGCCAGAGGGCGCGCCGTTTCCAAGCCTTCAACTGATGTACGGCGAGACGGAACAAACGACATGCGTCTTTGCCGACGGAACGACTAAAACGCTGGACCACTGCGATGCGGCGAAAATCCGCAATTTGTCACCGTCATTGGTGCAGATGGTTCGGCCATTGCCGACCCTTGAAAATTTCACCCTGACCGAAGTTGTTTTGGGCGACAAATCAGCAGATCAGACGCGGTCGCTAAAATGGGTCGCCGGGCATACGGACATCGTTTTGTGGTGCACTCAGACGTTTTCGGACATTGAAAAGGCGATGTGGCAGGATATGCCAGATCACTTAAAGGCGCATGCGATTTTGGTGCTGACCCAAAAAGAAAAAATGACCTCTGAAGAGGACGTTCAATTGGCGCTGGATCATTTGGATGACCGCGCCGAAAATATGTTTTACGACGTGCTGCCGATATCGTCCAAGGCGGCGTTTTCAGCTTGTGGTCGCGATGGTGCGGTCGACATGGATGCCATGCGCTTTTGTGGTGCTGTGGATTTGGTGGCGACGGTATCGCGTCTTATCGGGGCCGCGCATCAGGATATCTTTGCGCAAACGGAGGCGCTATTGCGCCCTAAGTCTGAAGTTTCAGCCCCGGTCGCTGCGGCACCTGATGAAGCTGTCGATCAGCTGACCGGTCTTAAACCGCACACGCGCGAGGCGTATTTGTTTGCCGTGGATCACTTGTCGGCCGAAGCGCTTGAAATATCGACGTCTTTTCGAACACATTCTGATCCGAACCCACAAGACGTCATGGCGCGATCCGTGGAAAATGTATTGTGGCTTAGCGACTATCTGAGCGACCATGGCGATGACAGTGACCCGTCTTTGGTGCGCACCCGCGACACTGTTTTGGATGCCGCCGATCTGATCCAGTTGTTGCAGATGGAAAGACGAGATGCGTCTGTCGTCGAGGCGGTCAGTCTGGTTATTCAGTTGAAACGCGACCTTGAGGCCGATCTCGCCGCGTGATCGTCATGCCTCAGTATCGCTGTCAGTCCGCTAACAGATCAATCAGTTGGCTGTGCAGTTTTGCGGTGGCGGCACATACCACAGGGCCCTCATATTCAAGGTGCACCGGATCGCCGGTCCAGGTTGTGATAACACCCCCCGCAGCTTCGATTACAGGTGCCAGGGCCAGAAAATCATAAGGTTTGAGATCATAGTCGACAACGGCATCGACGTGACCGGACGCCAATAGCGCGTGTGGGTAGCAATCATTGGAAAAACGCCGGGTCTGCCCACTGTTCACCAGCCGATCAAATACATCCGGGTGCGCGTGGTAAATTTTGTCACCTTCGTTGACATAGAGGATCGCCTTGTCCAGGGTCGTCTGTTCGGACACCCGGATCGGTGCGCCGTTCAGGGTCGCTTTGTCACCGGTCACGCCGCAGTAGACTTCGTTCAACGCAGGCATTTTGATGATGCCGAACTGCGGTTGGCCCGCCTTCAGATGCGCCAGAAGCACGCCATAAAGCGGAAAGCCGGACAGGAAGGAACGGGTGCCGTCAATCGGGTCGATTACCCACATTTCATCGCAAGGGTCGGACGAGATTCCATATTCTTCGCCGAAAATACCGTGATCGGGGTATTTCAGTTTGATCGCGTCACGCATGGCACGTTCGATGGTCTGATCAGCGACCGTGACCGGGCTTTGATCTGATTTGAATGAAACAGCGTTGGTTTTGCGAAAAAACTGATGCGCGATGTCAGCCGCCAGTTCAACAAAGCCAAGGCCGTCTTTGACAATGTGTTCAGCAACCATTTTCGCGTCTCCGTATGGCTGCAAAAGACTGTAGTCTGATGCCAGTGTCAAACTATCTGT
>JBAUHN010000053.1:0-20798 GCA_049680295.1 Sulfitobacter sp. | reverse complement strand
CTTATGTTCCAGATGGGTGGGCTTGGACCGATGTTGGGGCAGCTGGGTTTCTTTTTCAAATTCGCCGGGAGCACCTGGGAAGACAAGCGCCCGCTGCAGCGCTATATTGATGAGGCCAAGCGCCTGTTGGCCGTGCTTGAGACACAGCTGGACGATAAAGACTGGATTACCGGCACCTATTCCATCGCGGATATCGCCATTTGTCCATGGCTTGCCGGGATTGATTTTTATGGCGCTCAACAGGTGCTTGGTTGGGATCAACTGCCAAAAACTTCCGCCTATCTTGACCGCTTTCTGGCGCGCCCGGCGGTCATCAAAGGTCGGCAAATTCCACCACGCACGCCGCAATAAGAGCACATCAGGGGGCTGCCCCCCTGAACCGCGCCGTTACGTGGGCAAGGTTCCATTCAGCACATAGCGCAAGATCTGCACGACCTGATCGGGGGTTTCAGCGACGGCCAAGGCTGCTGCGTCTACTTCTTTCAAGGCGTGCGCATGATCTGGCCCGTGTAAGACAATCAGCGATTTGCCCAAGGCAGCGGCGTAGCCCGCATCAAAGGCAGCGTTCCACTGTTTGTATTTCTCGCCAAATCGCACCACCACGACATCTGCATCTGCAATGCCTTTGCGGGTGCGGATGGCATTGACCTTGGCCCCCTTGTGGTCGTGCCAGAATTTGTCCGGCTCTGCCCCAAGGATGGCGACGCCACAGTCGTCGCTGGCGCCATGATCAGTCACCGGGCCGCTGAATGTCACGGCAAGATCGACAGCTCCATTGGTGATCTGTTCACGCCAGTCGGTGTGAATTTCGCCAGACAAATAGACTTTCAATTCCATCATCGTTCCTTTCAATGGTGCACCCGCCTAGCCGCGCAAAACGCCGCCCGTTGCTTTGGTAACCTTCTCGATCACCTTGGCGCCGACGGCTTCTATGTCAGCGTCTTTCAGGGTCTTATCGGTCGGCTGCATCCGCACGGCCAGCGCCAGTGATTTTTTCCCCTCGCCCAGTGATCCGCCAATGAATTCATCAAAGATACGCACCTCTTCGATCAGCGCCTTATCTGCCCCCATGGCAGCGTTGATCAGAACCGAGGCGGCAACGTCGCTATCCACAACAAAGGCAAAGTCACGTTCAACCGCTTGCAGATCACTGGCCTGCAGGGCGGCGCGGGTTGACCCCGATTTGCGCGGCAACGGTACTTCGTCGGGCCATATCGTAAACCCCATGACCGGGCCTTTGACATCCATCGCATCCAAAACGCGCGGATGAATTTCACCAAATATCCCAAGGACCTTCTTAGGTCCAAGGCAAATCATACCGTGGCGACCGGGATGCCACCAATCTGCGGCGCCGCGCATGATTTGCACGCGCGCAGGCGCGCCCATGGCGGCCAGAACAGCCTCGGCATCGGCTTTGACGTCAAAGATATCAACGGCGCGCGCCGCCCCGTGCACATCCTTTGGCCCGGTGCGCCCGACCAGAATACCGCTGATCAGGTTATGTTGTTCGCCCGGTTCGCTGCCATGAAATGCCGGGCCGACCTCGAACAGGGCCATATCGGCAAAGCCGCGCGCCTGATTGCGGGCTGCGGCCTGCAAAAGCCCCGGCAACAACGCAGGGCGCATATGGCTCATGTCGCTGCTGATCGGGTTTTCAAGCTTTGTCTCATCCTGTCCGCCACCGAACAGTTCAGCTGACGCCTGATCAATGAAGCTGTAACTGACGCATTCATGATAGCCTAACGCCGCTGTCGCCCGACGCGCTGCGGTCTCACGCCGTTGCTTTGGCGACAAAACCGGCTTTGGCACACCGCTGGTCAGGCGCGGCAGTGGCCGACCTTCCAGCTTGGTCAGGGATGCGATGCGCGCCACTTCTTCGACAAGATCAGCCTCGCCTTGCACGTCAGGTCGCCAGCTTGGAACTTGCGCCATATTGCCTTCCAGTTTGAACCCAAGGGCGGTCAACGTCTGGCGCTGCTCAGCCTCGGGAATGTCCATGCCCACAAGCGACTGCACCCGTGCGGCATCCAATGCGAAAGCCCGGCGCGTATCCGGGATCTTGCCCGCTGCGATCACTTCCGAGGCTTCGCCGCCCGCGTGGTCAAGGATCATCCGGGTCGCATGTTCGATGCCGTAGGGTGTCCATTCAGGATCAATGCCACGCTCAAAGCGGTACCGCGCGTCCGAGTTGATTTTCAGCGCGCGCCCGGTGTAGGCCGTGCGTACCGGATCGAAATAGGCCGCCTCAATGAAGACATTTGTCGTCTCGGCCGTGCAGCCCGATGCCAGCCCGCCCATCACGCCGCCGATGCTTTCGACGCCTTCGGCGTCCGAAATCAACGTCATGCCTGCGTCAAAGGTGTATTCCTTATCATCCAGCGCCATCATCGTCTCGCCGCCCAAAGCACGGTGCACGCGCAGAGTGTCGCCATGCAGTTTATCCACGTCAAAAACATGCAAAGGGCGGTTGCGGTCGTAGGTAAAGAAATTGGTCACATCGACCAAAAAGCTAATGGGACGCAGGCCAATCGCGCGCAGGCAATTTTGCAGCCAATCCGGCGAAGGGCCGTTTGTTACGCCGCGAATGACACGGCCATAAAACACCGGACACTGATCCAGTGTGTCACCGTCAATCGTCACTTTCACCGGGCAGGGAAACACACCTTCAACGGCATCCGTGTCACGTGATTTCAACGTGCCAAGACCACGTGCGGCCAGATCACGGGCGATGCCGCGCACGCCCAACGCGTCAGGACGATTGGGCGTGATCGCGATCTCGATCACCGGGTCAACTTTTGCCGGATCATTTGCCGCCAGCCAGTCGACAAACCGGTCGCCAACCTCGCCGCTGGGCAGTTCGATAATGCCGTCGTGTTCCTCGGAGAGTTCCATCTCACGCTCAGACGCCATCATGCCAAAGCTTTCAACGCCCCGGATCATGCCAACGCCGATTGTGGTGTCGATACCCGGCACATAGACGCCCGGTTTTGCGATCACAACGGTGATGCCAGCGCGGGCGTTTGGCGCCCCGCAAATGATCTGCTGCACGCCTTCGTCAGTGTCCACCTGACAAACCTGCAAACGGTCAGCATCAGGGTGTTTTTCAGCAGACAGAACCTTGCCAATGGTAAAATCCGTCAGTTTCGCGCCGCGATCTTCCACGCCTTCAACCTCAAGGCCAAGATCGGTGAGCGCATAAAGGATGTCATCCAAAGACGCGTCGGTCTCAAGGTGATCTTTCAGCCAGGACAATGTGAATTTCATGGGACAAACCGCAGATTTAGGATCATTTGTCGCCCTGATAAACCAATCACGCCACCGGGGAAACCGCCCTTTCGCAGATCGCTTCAGGGGTAGCTGTTGGGGCGGCCCAGCAATTCATCCAATTGCCGCGCGATCCAGCCATGCGGGATGAAATGCCCGCCGGGGTGCAGATCAAGCGTTACGCGGCCTTCAGCGCAGTCCCATGTGGTGCGATCCAGGGTCAGGTGCCCGGTCGCGGCCCATGGCCCTTGGGGTTGGCCCGCGCCACAGCCGAACTGCGACCGCCACAAGGCCACCGGATAGGTGGTGTCGCCCCCCGGCCCCATCGGAAACCGCATCACCGTGTCCTTTAACCCGTGCACATGGCGCACTTCTTTGGGGGATTGGGCGCAGGTTTCATCCTGCCGCAATGATCCCGACACGGCCAAAAGTGCCGCCACATCATTGCCGTTTTCGCAGACATAGCGCCACGCCATTGCCGACCCGTAAGAATAGCCCGAGACATAGATGTGGTCCCGGTCGATCGGGTACCGCGTCGCTGCATCTTCGATCACGCCGGACGCGAAGGCGACATCACCCGTGTCACCGTTCCAGAAATCCCAGGTCTTGCCGCGTCCGTTCGGTGCCAGCAGCAACACCCCCCGCCGCCGCGTCGCCCCGGAAATACGCCCGTGTTTCACCGGCAGCGCCCCTGTGCGCATCCAGCCGTGAAAATGCAACAACACGGGCAATGGCGTCACACCATCCCAGTCGTCCGGTGCTTTGACGTGATAGGACCGGTCGCCCAGTTGGCAGGGGGTATTGGCATGGCAATCAACTGTCGGATCAACAGCCATTGCAGCGGTGGCCACAAGGCTGGACAGGAAGGCACAGATGTATTTCATAGCCTGCAGATTAGCGGGCTAAGTGGCGCTGTCACATCACAAATTCGTGGATCAGCGGCTAAGTCCGCCATGCAGGTTCGGCTGGTCCAGCCCTGCAAAGCCATAATGCCGCAGCCAGCGCAGATCGGAATCAAAAAACGCACGCAAATCGGGGATGCCATATTTCAACATCGCAATCCGGTCGATGCCCATACCAAAGGCAAAGCCCTGCCATTCAGCAGGATCAATCCCGCCCGCCTTCAGCACATGCGGATGCACCATGCCGGATCCCAGAACTTCCATCCAGTCGTCGCCTTCGCCGATCCGCAATTGGCCATCGATCCATGAGCATTGGATGTCGACCTCGGCCGATGGCTCGGTGAACGGGAAATGCGAGGCCCGGAACCGGGTTTTGATGCCTTTGATCTCAAAGAACGCTGCAAAGAATTCCTCAAGCACCCACTTGAGGTTGGCCATCGAGATGTCCTTGTCGATGGCAAGACCCTCGACCTGATGGAACATCGGCGTGTGGGTCTGGTCATAGTCGGCGCGGTAGACACCGCCGGGGCAGATGATGCGCAGTGGCGCGCCCTCCGTCTCCATCGTGCGGATTTGAACCGGGCTGGTGTGGGTGCGCAACACATGCGGCGGGCGATTGTCACCTGACGCGCGGTGCATGTAAAACGTGTCCATCTCGGCGCGGGCGGGGTGGTGACCGGGAATGTTTAACGCGTCGAAGTTGTACCAATCGGTGTCGATGCGCGGGCCTTCGGCCACTGAAAACCCCAGTTCAGCAAAGATTGCGGTCACTTCTTCGGTGACCTGACTGACCGGATGGATCGTGCCCTGAGGGCGGGTGCGTGATGGCAAGGTGACGTCCAGCCATTCTTCGCGCAGGCGCGCGTCCAGTGCCACATCGCCCAGCGCTGATTTCTTGGCCGCCAGTGCCGAATTGATCTCATCTTTCAGCGCATTGAGGGCGGGGCCAGCGGTCTGGCGTTCCTCAGGCGACATGCGACCCAACTCGCGCATGGCCAGAGCAACCTCGCCCTTTTTGCCAACGGCCGACAGGCGGATCGTTTCCAGCGCACTTTCGTCAGCTGCATCGGCAATCTGCGCCAGATATTTTGTCTTAAGATCGTCCATGTCGCGTTCCCTTTTGGGTTTGGCAAACGTGCTAGCAGAACCGCGCCCAAATACAAGGCGAAGGGGCGATTTGGATTGGTAACAGTATTTCTTGAGCGGCTGGAAAGCTACAGTTGTCAGATCAGCGGATCATGCGACCATTGCAAAAGCCCCTGCCGTTGCCGGGGTCTGCAAAACACGTCGCCGGGATAACAGTTGGCCCGGATTTGCCCGGCGTGGCGCGCGAACCCGCGCCAGCGTTTGATCTGGATCTTGTCGGTTTCTGGCAACCGCCGACCCAGATAATACCGGCAATACCATTGGAACCAACCGCGCGGGTCGGGGCCGTAGATCCAGCCTTTTTGCTGCCAGACGGACAATGGCTGGCGGCTTTTGATACCAAAGTAATTCAGGCTCACGTCCGCCTTTTGGCTGATCTTGGCGCGGGCGAACCATTCGGCGGGAAATTCATCCTGACAATCGTTGATGTATTTGCCCTCAAACACGCCCATTTCGAGCATTTCCCGCGGGGTGTAATGCGGCTTGAAATCATCGGCAAACTGACCGCCGCTCGGGGCGGATAAAACGTAGCAATAGCCAGTTTGCATTCGGTCATTTACGGTAAGTTCGGCTTTTGCATTCATGCCAATTTCGTATCTACAAAAAGCGCAAGGGTCAAAGGCCGACCCAAATTCGGGACGGCCTTCAGGCATTGGCAAAATGAGCCTAAGCCAACATTGGTTTTTGAACGCCCCTTAGTGGCAGGCTGGGCGCGTACCGGGCAGCAATACCTTGTCCACAACATGGATGACGCCGTTGTCGGCCATGATGTTTGCAACCACAACCGTTGCCGTTTCACCTGTACCGTCCGCAATCGACACACCATCGCTGCCCGCCGTAATGCACAGACGCTCTGACGCCAGGATTGGTTTGAAATAGTTCGACCCCGCCGGAATCATTTCGGCAGTCAATTTTCGATCATCGACATGGTACAGCAACACATTCGTCAACTGGTCCTTGTTTTCAGGTTTAAGCAGCGTTTCAACTGTGCCCTCGGGCAACGCGGCAAAGGCATCATTTAACGGAGCGAACACCGTGAAGGGACCAGGGCCGGACAAAGTGTCTGCCAACCCAGCGGCCTGAACCGCCGCAACGAGGGTTGTAAAGCGTTCGTCGCCTGCGGCGATCTCGACGATATTGGCGGCATTTGCAGTCGCGCCTGCAATACAAAGTGCGGCGGCAGCGGCGGTGGTCTTGAAGTTGATCTTCATTGTGTATCTCCATGTTGATGACCGAAGAGCCGGTCCAGATGTGTGATCGTGAAAGAGATACGGCGCGGCATGCGGTCCAGTTCACCGCGTCACAGGAACGTGAGCGTCTGTGACAATATCGGTGGGCGGGCGTCACCGGGATGGCCGCAAAGACGCCCGGTGCATAAAAAAAGCCGCCCTGTTTCCAGAGCGGCGTTTTATTCAAGCTATTGAGTCGCTTACGCGGCCAGTGCGGCCTGTGCTTGTGCGACAATTGCCCCAAAGGCATCGGGCTCATGCACGGCCAGATCGGCCAGCACTTTGCGATCGACTTCGATACCGGCCAGGGACAGCCCGTTGATAAAGCGGCTGTATGTCAGCGCCTCGTCATGGCTGCGCACGGCGGCATTGATCCGTTGGATCCACAGCGCCCGGAAATTCCGCTTGCGGTTTTTCCGGTCACGGGTTGCGTATTGGTTGGCTTTGTCTACCGCCTGACGCGCGACCTTGAAGGTGCTTTTGCGACGACCGTAGTAACCTTTTGCGGCCTTGATGACCTTCTTGTGGCGGGCGTGGGTGACTGTGCCACCTTTAACTCTGGACATATCGGCTCTCCTTAACGGTCGTAGGGCATAAAGCCCTTGATGATCTTGGCGTCGGGTGCACACAGCGCAGTTGTGCCGCGTGCGTTCCGGATAAATTTCCGGCTGCGTTTGATCATACCGTGCTGTTTGCCAGCCTGGCTGCCGATGACTTTGCCAGTCGCTGACACCTTAAAGCGCTTTTTGGCGCTCGATTTCGTCTTCATCTTGGGCATTTCCGTCTCCTACTGGTTGGGTCGGTGATCGCGCGACTCGGCATGCCACTTTGGCCGGACGTGCGGGTAGACGCGCCGTATAGGCGCAGATCGCACAAGGAGCAAGGGGAGGGGCGGCAATTTCTACCGGTAAATGCTGCAATTTAGGGTCAGGACCACAAAAACCTGCAGGCGCTCTAGCGTGTCAGTTGCCCGACCACGCGGAAAAACACCTCTGGCAGTTCGGTCAACCCGTATCCGCCCGGTTTCGATTGCATCGCATAAAGGATCAAGCCGCCTGCAATCAGGATCGTGACGGCGGATGCACGCGGTGCGCGCCTGTCTGATACGGCGGACAAGATGGATGGCAAGGACAACCCCGCCAGCACCAGCCCAAGGATTATCGCCAGATCACCATCCATACCGCTCTCCCACAGTGGTTTGGGGAAATGTTACTCTGGATCGGTGTTGAAAATCAAACGTTCGTCACAGGGTGCCACACGCAGAATATTTGTGGTTCCGGTCACGTTGAACGGCACACCGGCGGTGACCACAATCTGATCATCCGGGCCGGCATACCCGCCTGCCCGTGCAGCAGATGCAGCGGCAACAACGGCCATTTTGAACCGATCAAGCCGATCTGTCAGCACGCAGTTGGTGCCCCAGGTCATCGCCAGCCTGCGCGCGGTGCCGACCAGGGGGGTCATCGCGATGATCGGCACCCGTGGCCGTTCGCGTGCGGTTAGCAATGCGGTTGTACCGCTTTGGGTGAAACAACAAATGGCTTTGATATCAGTCGTTTCCGCTATTTCGCGGGCGGCGGCGACGATGCCGTCAGCGACGCTGGCACGGTTTGCTGTGCGTGATGCTTCGATAATCTGCGTGTAGGTTGGGTCTTGCTCCACTTCGATGGCAACATTGTTCATCGTACCAACGGCCTCAAGCGGATAGGACCCGGCCGCAGATTCAGCCGACAGCATCACCGCATCGGCGCCTTCATAAATCGCAGTTGCCACATCAGACACCTCTGCGCGGGTTGGCATCGGGCTTTCGATCATCGATTCCAGCATCTGCGTGGCAACGATCACCGGTTTGCCAGCTGCACGGCATTTGCGCACCAGACGTTTCTGAATGGGCGGTACATTCTGAACCGGCAATTCAACACCCAGATCGCCACGTGCCACCATGATGCCATCAGACACTTTCAATATGTCATCAAATAACTTAACCGCCGAAGGTTTTTCAATTTTGGACAGCAGTGCGGCCCTGCCTTTTGCAAGCCCCCGCGCCTCTTCGACGTCTTCGGGGCGCTGCACAAATGACAATGCCAGCCAGTCGACACCCAATTCGCAAACAAACTCCAGGTCGGCCCGGTCCTTTTCCGACAAGGCCGCCAGGGGCAGCATCACATCAGGCACATTTACGCCTTTGCGGTTCGAAATCACACCCCCTGCGACAACGGTGCAATTGGCGAAATCGGCGCCACACGCGTCCACAGACAGGCGAATTTTGCCGTCATTAACCAATAGGGTTGATCCCGGCGTCAGAGCGGCAAAAATCTCGGGGTGTGGCAGGCAGACGCGGCTTGCATCACCTTCGGCCTCATTCAGGTCAAGCCGGAATTTCGCGCCTTCGTCCAATTGCTCGCTGTCACCGGCAAACACGCCGACGCGCAGCTTTGGTCCCTGAAGATCGGCCAGAATGGCGATCGGCGATCCGGTGTCTTTTTCGACCTTGCGGATGATTGCATGTTTTTCACGGATTTCTTCATGGCTGCCGTGGCTCATGTTCAGGCGGAACACATCAGCGCCGGCAATGTGAAGGGCATGTATCATTTCATAGGTGTCAGAAGCCGGGCCCAAAGTGGCCACGATTTTTACATTGCGCAGGCGTCTCATTGTCGAATGATCCTCAATCTGGTGTGTTATCGCTAACGGTCTGGTTCGTTATGCCCTTGATCATTGTATTGAGCAACCGCCTTCACTGTGCTTTGCACATGATGACACTTGGATGACAAAGGGTGCAATGTGGTCTTTTTTCTGCAAAGCTTCATAGCAACCATCGTCAAACGACAACAAGACCATAGTGATAGAGAGATCAGAAAAAGGATCGCGCCTGATGCCCACACAAACCGAGATCGAATTGCAAGCCGCCGCATTTCGCCGTCTGCAAAAACATCTGATGCAGGATCGGACGGATGTACAAAACATCGACATGATGAACCTGACCGGGTTCTGCCGCAACTGCCTAAGCCGCTGGTATGCCGAGGCCGCCGCCGAAAAAGGCATCGAGATCGGGAAAGATGAGGCCCGCGAATTGTTCTACGGCATGACCATGGAGACGTGGAAAACCCAGTATCAAACCGAGGCCAGTGGCGATAAAAAAGCGGCGTTCGATGTGGCGTTCAAAGAAAACGTCAAAGACACCTGAGACGCTTTTCCAATCCCTACTCAAATAGAAAAAGCACCCGCCACAGCGCTGATATTGCAGGTCGGTCGTGGTTTTCGATCTCGATTGTAACAGCCAATAACAACATTAACGAACGATCCTCGCGTTCCTCTATCCGGTCCAGTGTGAACCGGCCTCGGATGCGTGCGCGACGGATCACGGGTGCGACAAACCTTAGTTTGTCAAAACCGTAATTCACGCTTGTTGTTTGCCCCCGCAGCTTAGGCAATGCGTCATAGGACATTGCAGACAGCATCGATAGTGTCAGAAATCCATGTGCGACTGTCCCACCAAAGGGCGTCATCGCCGCCCGCTCGGGGTCAAGATGGATAAACTGGCGGTCCTCGGTCGTCTCGGCAAAAGCATCAATCCTCGACTGGTCAATGGCAAACCAGCGCGACACGCCGATCTCAGCCCCCAAACACGCTGACAATTCAGATTTGGAGAGTGTCCGGGGCATGTGACCGTCTTGCATCAAATCGCGGCTTTACGGCTTTCGTCCAGGTATATTTCGCGCAGGCGTGGGGCGACGCGTCCGGGTGCACCTGTGCCAATGGATGTGCCGTCAATCTCGACCACGGGCATCACGAAGGTACTGGCCGAGGTGACAAAGGCCTCATCGGCTGATTTGGCTTCTTCAATTGTGAAGTCGCGTTCTTCGATCTCCATCTGTGCCTCTTGGGCAAAGCGCAATACGGCGGCGCGGGTGATGCCGTGCAGAATGTCATTTGACAGCGCGCGGGTAATAATTTTGTTGCCTTGAACGATATAGGCGTTGTTGCTGGTGCCTTCGGTAACAAATCCGTCTTCGACCATCCAGGCATCATCACAACCGGCCTTTTTGGCCATCATCTTTCCCATCGACGGATACAGCAATTGCGTAGTTTTGATGTCGCGACGCCCCCAGCGAATGTCGTCGATGCTGATGACTTTAATGCCCTTTTTCGCCACCGGACTGTCTGCAAGACCGGGTTTGGATTGGGTAAACAGCACAATAGTTGCCGGTGTCGTATCGGGATCGGGGAACACGAAATCACGGTCGCCGGGCGCGCCGCGGGTGACCTGAAGGTAGATCATGCCATCGTCGATGTCGTTGCGCCGCACCAGTTCGCGGTGAACCTCAAGCAGGTCTTCCGTGGAAATCGGTGACCGCATATCCAGCGCCTCCATGGACCGTTCGAGCCGGATCGCGTGTCCCTGGAAATCTATCAGCTTGCCGCCCAGCACGGACGTCACTTCATAGACGCCATCCGCCATCAGAAATCCACGGTCAAAGATCGACACCCGTGCTTCGTTTTCAGGCAGATATTCGCCATTCAGGTAAACGGTCCGCATCAATAAATCTCCTATCCCCAAAGTGCTGCATCGGGCGGATGAACGCCGTGTTCATCAAACGTCAGCGCGTTGTCCCGGTCTTCGGCTAACAAAAGCGGGCCGTCAAGGTCCACTATGGCCGCACCCTGTGCCACCAGGGTCGCGGGCGCCATTGCAAGGCTTGATCCGACCATGCACCCCACCATCACACCGTAACCCTGGGCCACGCCCGCATCACGCAGCGCCAAGGCTTCGGTCAACCCACCGGTCTTATCCAGTTTGATGTTGATGACATCATATTTGCCCTTTAGCGCAGACAGGCTGGCACGGTCATGGCAGCTTTCGTCAGCGCAAACCGGTACAGGGCGGTCCATCCCCAGCAATGCCTCATCTTCGACCGCGGGCAAGGGTTGCTCTACCAGGTCCACGCCAAGGCGGACAAGATGCGGTGCAAGATCCGCGTACACCTCTGCCGACCAGCCTTCGTTTGCATCTACAATGATGCGGGATTTTGGGGCGCCTGCGCGGACGGCCTCAAGCCTTGGCATATCGTCTGGCGTTCCCAGTTTGATTTTCAAAAGCGGTCGGTGCGCATGGGTCTGCGCCTGCCCCCGCATCGCGTCCGGCGTGTCCAACGACAATGTATAAGCGGTGATTTCTGGGCCGGGCGCCGCCAACCCGGCCAATTGCCAAACCCGTTTGCCGGCCTGTTTCGCCTCAAGATCCCAAAGCGCGCAATCCACCGCGTTGCGGGCCGCTCCTGCTGGCAACAAATCCAACAGTGCCGCGCGGGTCACATCATCGGGCAGCCCAATGATCTGCGCTGTCACACTGTCGAGCGTTTCACCATAGCGCGCGTAGGGCACGCATTCGCCCCAACCTGTAGCTGCCCCATCGGTCAGCCGAACCGTGAGGACCTGCGCCTCGGTCCGCGACCCGCGACTGATCGTAAAGACCTGCGCCAATTGGAAAACGTCGCGGGTGACTTCTATGTGCATGGGGCACCTCATGTTTTTTCGGGCTTGGCGGGTTTAGGCTGCGTCAGATATCCATCAGAGCATCGGCCAAACGCACAGCCCCATCACGGAACGGGTCAATCGTTGGCAGACCCATTTCCGCCTCGACCGATGCGCAATAGGCTTTTGCTTCCTCTGCGCTCAGGTGTTGGGTGTTGATGGCGATGCCAACGACTTTACACGCCGGGTTGGCGACCTGCGCCAATGGCAATGCCACGTCGCGCACCTGTTGCAACGACGGTAAGCTGTATCCCGGCAATCCGCGCATATGGCTGCGGGTCGGCTCGTGGCACAGAATCAGCGCATCGGGTTGCCCACCGTGGATCAGCGCCATGGTCACGCCGGAAAATGACACGTGAAACAGGCTGCCCTGCCCCTCAATTACGTCCCAGTGATCCGGATCATTGTCCGGCGTCAGATATTCAACCGCTCCGGCCATAAAATCGGCAATTACAGCATCCAGCGGCACGCCACTACCGGTGATCAAAATGCCCGTCTGCCCGGTGGCACGGAAGGTGCTTTTCGCCCCCTTTTCGCGCAGTGCGGCATCCAGCGCCAAGGCGGTGTACATCTTGCCGACCGAGCAATCGGTGCCCACCGCCAGCACCCGCTTGCCGGTGCGTTTTTTGCCATTCGCAATTGGATAGGCGACAGTGGGAATGCGCACATCATGCAGGGTGCGCCCGTTGGTTTGTGCGGCCGCGACCAATTGCGGCGCGTCGCGCAGCAAATTGTGCAGACCGCTGGCCAGATCAAACCCCATTTGCAAGGCCTCAACCAGGACATCCGTCCATGCCTGACTGATCATCCCGCCGCGATTGGCCACACCGATCACCAGCGTTTTGGCACCGGCATCCAGCGCCGCGCGCAGGGACATGTCAGACAGACCCAGATCTGCCGCACAGCCCGGCATGCGGTATTGGCCAACCGCATTTTCCGGGCGCCAGTCCTTGATCCCTTGCGCAACTTTCGCGGCCAGCTGGTCAGGTGCGTCGCCCAAAAACAGCAGATATGGTGTGTCGATCATTGCAGTGTTCCCCTATCAGAATTTGCCCCAATCTGGGCTATCTTTCGCGCAAGCACATCGCTTTTCCGCGCCCAATCGCAAGAATGAAACAAGAATCTTCGACCATTTTGCAAATATCTGGCGAATTGTTGCAATCCTCTCGGCGCCGCTTAGGAAAATCCACCTATTGGCTGACAATGCTGCAACTGCAAAATCGCCTTGCATCGCGTAGCGCAATTTAATACCCGTCTGCTGCGCGATATACGCAACAAAATTACCTTAAGGATGGCCCGTCACATGAGTTTCCGCTTGCAACCCACTGCCCCTGCCCGCCCCAACCGCTGCCAGCTTTTTGGCCCCGGCTCGCGCCCGGCGTTGTTTGAAAAGATGGCGGCCAGTGCGGCAGATGTGATCAACCTTGATCTGGAAGACAGTGTTGCGCCCACGGACAAGGACGCCGCCCGCGCCAACATCATTCAGGCCATCGGTGATGTGGATTGGGGCACCAAAACCCTGTCGGTGCGGATCAACGGGCTGGACACGCCTTACTGGTACCGCGATGTTGTTGATTTGATGGAACAGGCGGGCGACCGTCTGGATCAGATCATGATCCCCAAAGTCGGCTGTGCGGCAGATGTCTATGCGGTGGACGCGCTGGTCACGGCGATCGAGACGGCAAAGAACCGCAAAAAGCCGATCAGCTTTGAGGTCATTATCGAAAGCGCCGCAGGCATCGCCCATGTCGAAGAGATCGCGGCCAGTTCGCCGCGTATGGCCGCGATGAGCCTTGGGGCCGCCGATTTCGCGGCCTCGATGGGCATGCAGACCACGGGCATCGGCGGAACGCAGGAAAACTACTACATGCTGCGTGACGGGCAAAAACACTGGTCCGATCCCTGGCATTGGGCACAGGCCGCGATTGTCGCTGCATGTCGAACCCACGGGGTGTTGCCAGTGGACGGTCCGTTTGGCGATTTCTCGGACGACGATGGGTTTCGCGCGCAGGCACGGCGGTCGGCGACGCTTGGCATGGTTGGGAAATGGGCAATCCATCCCAAACAAATCGCCATTGCCAATGAGGTGTTCACCCCATCCGAGGACGCCGTTGCCGAAGCCCGCGAAATTCTGACCGCGATGGAAACGGCCAAGGCCAATGGCGAAGGTGCGACAGTCTACAAGGGCCGTCTGGTCGACATTGCATCCATCAAACAGGCCGAAGTTATCGTCAAACAATATGAGATGATCAGCGGCCAGTGACGCAGGCGTGATTTGATGTTTGCCGCTGATCCTGCCTGAATGATCGGGTCGGAATAATCGGGGAACAGATCATGCGCGCGATTGTCTTTGCATTGGTTGGCGTTGTTTTTGCGACGGCAGGCTTTACCCAGTCGGTGGGTCCCCGTGAGGGCTGGGTTGTGATTGCGACATCAAAATCCCACGCGGACCTGAAAGCCGGCTTAAACGCCGCCGTCAAAGCCAATAAAATGGGCGTGGTGACCAAGGCAGGGCCAACAGCTGCAGCGCGCAACCGGGGTATTACGATCCCCGAAAATCAGGTTGTTGGCGTTTTTAACAACGATTTCGCGGTCCGGATGCTTGCCCTGTCCACCGCCGCCATGATCGAAGCGCCACTGCGGTTCTATCTGACCGAAGATCCCGGCGGCACAGCGACATTGTCCTATAAAACGCCCAGTTTCGTTTTTGCGCCTTATGCGAATGAGGGGGGTGCGGATCTGGTCGCATTGGCCAAAGAACTGGACGCGCGCTTTGCCACAATCGCGCAGGCGGCGACGCAATAGCTTTCAGGCACGTTCGTCTTTTGGCGACCCCATTACAATATAGGACGTGATTGCATTGACCTGCGGCAGCGCGCCCAACATATCGGTGTGAAAGGTCTTGTAGCTGCGCAAATCGGCGCATTCAATCCGCAACAGATATTCGATTGTCCCGGTGATGTTGTGGCACTCAACGACCTCCGGGGCGCTGCTGATGGCCTGTTCGAATGCTTGTTGCGACGCTTTGGAATGGTCGCGCAACCCGACACCGATATAGGCAACGAACCCTGCCCCGATGGCCGAACGGTCCAGAACCGCACGGTATCCTTTGATGACGCCCCGGCGTTCCAACTCCTGCACTCTGCGCAAACAGGCCGAGGGCGACAGACCGACCCTTTCCGCCAGTTCCAGATTGCTGACGCGGCCATCGCGGCTCAGCTCTTGCAATATTTGTTCGGATTTTGGATCATAATCAGCCATATGTTGTGAAAATATCCCCATGTTGTACAAGTTTGCAACCACATGCCGGGAAAACAATGCAATTATTGCGCCATGACACTAGACATTCTGATTGCATTTGTGCTGTTCGCATTCGTGAGTTCCGCGACACCGGGGCCAAACAACCTGATGCTGATGGCATCCGGTGCGAATTTCGGCTTTCGTCGAACGATCCCGCACATGGCGGGAATATCCGTGGGCATGATGGTGCTGATCTGCGTCGTCGGTGGCGGACTGGCGCGGATTTTCGATCTTTATCCGGTTGCACATATTGTGCTGAAAGCGCTGAGCGTCGGCTATATGACGTTTCTGGCGTGGAAAATTGCCACCGCAGCGCCGTTGCGGAAAACCGCTGCGTCGCAAAACCCGATGACCTTTTTGCAGGCCGCCGCCTTTCAATGGGTCAATCCCAAAGCATGGGCAATGGCGCTGACCTCTGTCACTGTCTATGTCGCCAATGGATCATGGGGGGTGCTGTTTCTGGCCTGCTGCGTTTTTGCGCTCGTGAATTTCCCGTCGGTCACAATCTGGACTGCCATGGGTCAACAGATGGCAAAGTTTTTGCACAATCCCAGACGCTTGCGCCTTTTCAATCTGATCATGGCCGCCTTGCTGATGGCGTCACTGTATCCGGTACTTGCGATGCAACCCTGACCGCGCGAACAGGTCAGTAGTCGCGCAGCGCGATCTGTCCGGCTTCGCACAACCGGCGGCAATCGGTCGCATCATGGCCGATGTCTTCGGACAAGATCACTGCGTCACTGGCAGAGCCATCAAAGCGGAAGTCATCGCACAGGTCATCATTGCTCCATTCGGATGCGTCATCGCCGAACCGGATTGCATGGCACTGTGTGGCAGCGCGCGCCTTGACGAAATCCCACACGGTGATGCGCCCATCCTGAAATGCGTTGCGGCAATCGGTGGCGTCATGGCCGATATCATCGCGGTCCAGCCCTGTTGCCATCCCCGCGCCCGCAAATCTGCGATCATCACATTCGCCGTCATTCGCCCATTCGCTCGCGTTATCGCCGAACGCTATGGATTGTGCAGACACCGCCATTGGGATGAGCATCCCCAAAAACACAAAAACAATTGTCGCCTTCATATTCGTCCTTTCATTTTGCCCAGGTTAACCGCACCAGCCTGCGTTGCAAATCATACAATTGCCAGCCATATATCCCTCAACGAACCCGGAGCGCTGACATGACCCAATACATGGATTTCGAAAAGCCCCTTGCCGAGATTGAGGGCAAAGCCGAGGAATTGCGGGCGTTAGCACGCGCTGACGAAGGTATGGACGTCACAGCAGAGGCCGCCGCTTTGGATGCCAAGGCGTCAACGATTTTGAATGATCTGTATAAATCGCTGACACCGTGGCGCAAATGTCAGGTGGCACGGCATCCAGAGCGGCCGCATTGCAAGAACTACATTGATGCGTTGTTTGAGGGATATACACCGCTTGCGGGGGATCGAAATTTTGCCGACGATCACGCCGTGATGGGCGGACTTGCCCGGTTTAACGATATTCCTGTGATGGTGATCGGCCATGAAAAGGGCAATGACACCAAATCGCGGATCGAGCGTAACTTTGGCATGGCCCGCCCCGAAGGGTATCGCAAGGCGATCCGGCTTATGGATCTTGCCGGGCGGTTCGGTCTGCCAGTGATCACATTGGTCGACACCCCCGGCGCCTACCCCGGAAAAGGTGCCGAGGAACGCGGCCAATCCGAAGCGATTGCACGGGCCACGGAAAAAAGCCTGCAAATCGGCGTTCCGGTGATCAGTGTTGTAATCGGCGAAGGTGGCTCTGGCGGGGCGGTGGCTTTTGCCACAGCCAATCGCGTCGCAATGCTGGAACATTCAGTATATTCGGTCATCAGTCCCGAAGGCTGTGCGTCGATTTTGTGGAAAGACGCCGAGAAAATGCGCGAAGCCGCCGAAGCATTGCGTCTGACATCACAGGATCTAAAGCAATTGGGCGTGACTGACCGGGTCATTCCAGAACCAGTGGGCGGTGCACACAGAGACCCGCAAAAAGCCATCGCGGCCGTGGGCAAGGCCATCAGCGCAATGCTCAAAGAACTGGACGGCAAAGACGCCAAACTGTTGGTATCTGAGCGACGCCGCAAATTTCTCGATATCGGTTCCAAAGGGCTGGCGACCTGACGCGGTTCAATGTCGTGTTGTTTGAACGGGCGTGGACAGGACAGGTTTTTTGGGCGAATTTCCCCATTTCCTCAATGAGCACGCCATGCATCAGCGTTTTTCCTTGACTGGCCAGTCAATAACGCACAGCATCGAAGAAAATCACCAAAGGGAGATCATTATGTCTATCAAAACCACTGTTTCAGCTCTTGCCCTGCTTGGGTTTGCAACAACTGCTTCCGCCGAATGCACTGCCGTCAATTTTGCCGACGTCGGCTGGACCGATATCACGGCAACCACGGCTGCCACGTCAGTGATCCTGAATGCGCTTGGTTATGAAACCGACGTGAAAGTATTGTCCGTTCCGGTGACCTACACATCCATGGCACAAGGCGATATCGACGTATTCCTTGGCAACTGGATGCCAACGATGGAGGCCGATATTGCGCCCTACCGCGAAGCCGGAACCGTCGATACGGTGCGCGAAAATCTCGAAGGCGCGAAATACACTTTGGCCGTCAACAAGGCGGCAATGGACCTGGGCATCAAGGATTTTTCCGACATCGCAACCCATGCAGATGCACTGGGCAATGAGATTTTTGGCATTGAGCCCGGCAATGATGGCAACCGCCTTATTCAGTCGATGATTGATGGTGACGCCTTTGGCCTTAAGGGATTTGAGGTCAAGGAAAGCTCTGAACAGGGCATGTTGGCGCAGGTTGAGCGGCTGACCAAAAAGGATGAGCCCATCGTCTTTCTGGGCTGGGAGCCACACCCGATGAACGCCAATTTTGATATGGGATATCTGACCGGTGGCGACGACTTTTTTGGCCCCGATCTGGGCGGTGCCACCGTTTATACCAACACACGCGCCGGCTATTCAGCGGAATGTCCGAACGTTGGCGCTCTGCTTGGAAACCTCAAGTTTTCGCTGGCCATGGAAAATGAAATCATGGGCGCGATCCTGAACGATGGTGCAGATCCAGAGGATGCAGCCACCGCTTGGCTGGCAGGCAATTCTGATGCAGTGATGCCTTGGCTCGCGGGTGTGACGACGGTTGATGGTGGCGATGCTGTGGCCGCCGTATCATCGGCACTTGGCTTCTGATAGACCAATTGGCCCCGCTTTGATTAACAAAGCGGGGCCTTTTTTTGCAGCACACAAAGGGGCGAGTGATGCTTGACTGGATTACTGAAACGAAAATCCCTGTCGGCAAGACGGCTGCTGCATTTTTCGATTGGTTGCAAACCAACGGCGAATGGTTCTTTGACGGGTTGTCCGTCGTCATGGAATGGATGATCGACCAGATCTTGTGGATATTGCAGACGCCGCATCCCTTTATCATCATTCTGGTCTTTGTCACCGCGACCTGGTTTATGCAGAAAAGCTGGAAAATTTGCCTGTTTGTAGCACTTGGGTTTTTGTTCATCCTCAATCAGGATTACTGGGAGGAAATGACCGAAAGTATTACGCTGGTCATGTCCGCCTGTGTTGTTTGTATGGCCGTGGGTGTGCCAATCGGGATCGCCACCGCGCACCGGCCGCGGTTGTTTCAACTGATGCGGCCAGTGCTGGATTTGATGCAAACCCTGCCCACCTTTGTCTATCTGATCCCTGCAATTGTGTTTTTCGGCATTGGTATGGTGCCCGGCCTGATCGCGACGGTGATCTTTGTGGTTCCCGCCCCCATTCGCCTGACGCATCTTGGCATCAGTTCAACGCCGACGACGTTGCTGGAAGCTGCTGACGCCTTTGGTGCGACAGGTACGCAAAAGCTGTGGAAAGTCGAATTGCCCTACGCCTTGCCCCAGATCATGGCGGGGCTGAACCAGACCATTATGCTGTCGCTGTCGATGGTTGTTATTGCCGCGCTGGTCGGCGCGGATGGATTGGGCGTCCCGGTTGTCAGGGCGCTTAATCAGGTGAATACGTCCTTGGGCTTTGAAAGCGGGTTTATTATTGTTGTGGTCGCTATCATGTTGGACCGGATGTTGCGGGTGGAACGCAAATGAGCATCGCCGTTGAATTCGACAATGTCTCAATCGTTTTTGGCAATGATCCTGCAGCAGCTTTGCCGCAGATGGATGCGGGAAAATCGCGTGCCGAAGTGCAACAGGCCACAGATCAAATTCTCGGCGTTCACAATTGCAGCCTAAGCGTGGCAACCGGTGAAATACTGGTTCTGATGGGGCTGTCGGGATCGGGAAAATCTACGCTATTGCGGGCCGTAAACGGGCTGAACCCGATGGTGCGCGGCAATGTGCGGATCAATGATGGGTCGTGGTCATGTGATGTTTCGGGCAGCAGCGTCAGCGATCTGCGGCGGGTGCGGCGGGAATGCGTGTCGATGGTGTTTCAGCAGTTTGGCCTGTTGCCGTGGCGTAGTGTGCGCGAAAATGTGGCCCTGGGATTGGAACTGGCCAATGTTCCGAAAACCGAACGATATAAACGCGCTGACCTGCAGTTGGAATTGGTCGGCCTGACAGACTGGGCAGATCGCAAACTAGGCGAGCTTTCGGGCGGGATGCAACAACGCGTGGGATTGGCGCGGGCTTTTGCGACCGATGCCCCGATCCTGTTGATGGACGAACCTTTTTCGGCGCTTGATCCATTAATCCGCAGCCGACTGCAGGATGAACTGATGGACTTGCAACGCGATCTGAAGCGCACCATTGTCTTTGTCAGCCACGATCTGGATGAGGCGTTTAAACTGGGCGACCGTATCGCGATCATGGAAGGCGGGCGTATTGTGCAATGCGGCACACCGCAGGAGATTTTTTCCAACCCTGTGAATGAATATGTTGCCGATTTTGTGGCCCATATGAACCCGCTGGGTGTGCTGCGCGCTGCAGATATCATGGAGCCTGTCAGCGGTGGTTCAAAAACGAATGTTGACGCTGAGGCGAAGGTCGAAGAGGTCATGCAACACTTGCTAAACAAAGACAGCAAGATTGGCGTCACCGACAAGGGTACGCTGGTTGGTGAAATAACTATGCGCGGCGTCTTGGCCCGATTGCTGGATCCGCAAAACGCCGGCACGGGCACGTAGTGCCGCACAATACTTAGGGGCGCGCATTTTTGATAAGTCTCATTTAGTGCGTTCCGTGTTTGTCATGAGACATCACTTGTCGCTAACCCGTTGAAATTCAATATTTCAGGCAGCGTAAGCTGATTCCGATTTAGCGCGGAATGCAATTGGTTTACATTCCGACCGGCAGTGGGGTCGAAAACGATTTTCTCGCCGCATTTCAGCAAGTTCTTGCCTGTTACTGTCGCATGTGGGCCACGCCACAGGCC
>JBAUHN010000052.1:0-39904 GCA_049680295.1 Sulfitobacter sp. | reverse complement strand
GCATCTGTGGACGTCGGGTGACCATGCGCATAGTTTGGAAAGCGATCCGCGAATCCCATCCACCAAGGCATGTCATGACCGAAGCACCAAAACCGGCCTATCAGGTTCTTGCACGCAAATACCGTCCTGAGACGTTCGTGGACCTCGTGGGTCAGGACCCAATGGTGCGCACCCTGAAAAACGCGTTCGAAGCCGACCGCATCGCGCAGGCCTTTATCATGACCGGCATTCGCGGCACCGGCAAAACCACGACAGCACGGATCATTGCCAAAGGCATGAACTGCATCGGCCCGGACGGACAAAGCGGCCCGACGACAGACCCCTGCGGGCAATGCGAACATTGCGTGGCCATCATGGAAGGCCGCCATGTCGATGTGATGGAGATGGATGCCGCCAGCAGAACCGGTGTGAACGACATTCGGGAAATCATCGATTCGGTGCATTACCGCGCCGCCTCTGCCCGCTACAAGATTTACATCATTGACGAAGTGCACATGCTCAGCACCTCGGCCTTCAACGCCTTGCTGAAAACGCTCGAAGAACCCCCCGCACATGTGAAATTCATTTTCGCCACCACGGAAATTCGAAAAGTGCCGGTAACAGTTCTGTCACGTTGCCAGCGGTTCGATCTGCGCCGGATAGAGCCCGAGGTGATGATTGCCCTGATGCAAAAAATCGCTGCCGCCGAAGGTGCCGAGATCGCACAAGACGCCGTGGCCCTGATCACCCGCGCTGCCGAAGGGTCGGTGCGTGATGCGACATCTTTGCTGGATCAGGCCATCAGCCATGGTGCTGGTGAAACCACGGCGCAACAGGTCCGCGCGATGCTGGGCCTGGCCGATCGGGGCCGTGTGTTGGACCTGTTTGACATGATCCTGCGCGGCGATGCAGCGTCTGCGTTAAGCGAGCTGTCGTCGCAATATGCCGATGGCGCCGACCCGATGGCGGTGCTGCGCGATCTGGCGGAAATCACGCATTGGGTTTCGGTTGTGAAAATCACCCCGGAAGCGGCTGAAGACCCCACTGTTTCCCCCGATGAACGCAGCCGTGGCCTGACGATGGCCGATACTTTGCCAATGCGGGTGCTGACGCGCCTATGGCAAATGTTGCTCAAAGCGCTGGACGAGGTTGCCGCTGCCCCCAACGCGATGATGGCCGCAGAAATGGCCATCATTCGTCTGACCCATGTGGCCGATCTGCCCTCGCCCGAGGAATTGGTGCGCAAACTCAAAGATGCCACACCGCCGCCGCCAACTCCGTCGGGTTCAGCGGCCGCCCCGGTGCGAAACACGAGCGGTCCGACGCCAAGCGCTGTCAGCACCAGCTATGTATCCGGCGGCGCGGCAGGCGGTCCAGCGACAGCACTGGCGCAAGACGTCGATGCGGCGCTGGCGCGGTTTCCAACGTTTGAACATGTGGTTGAGCTTATCCGCGCCAACCGCAACGGCAAATTACTGGCGGACGTCGAAACCGATTTGCGGCTGGTGAACTACCAACCCGGCCGGATCGAATTTGAACCCACAGAACGTGCGCCACGCGATCTGGCGCAACGCCTTGGACAGCAATTGCAAATGTGGACCGGCAACCGCTGGGCCGTCAGCGTTGTCAGCGATGGCGGCGGCAAAACCATCGATGAAGTGCGCAACGCCAAACAATACGCATTGGAGGCCGAAGCGCAGGATCATCCGTTGATGCAGGCCGTGCTGGCTCAATTCCCAAGCGCCAAAATCACCGCGATCCGGACGCCTGAACAACTTGCCGCCGAAGCCGTATCAGACGCATTGCCCGAGGTCGAAGACGAATGGGACCCGTTTGAGGATGGTTGATCGGGCGCCTTACCTTGCCACTTGGGCCCCAAGACCACATATTTGAGACAAACCACATCAGGAGACGCAGATGTTCAAAGGATTAGGCGCCATGGGTGACATGGCCAAAATGATGAAAACCGCACAGGAAATGCAGGGCAAAATGGCCCAGATGCAGGACGAGATGCACAATATTCTGGTCACCGGCGAAAGTGGTGCGGGACTGGTCAAAGCCACCGCGACCGCCAAGGGAGAGCTGAAATCGCTGGACATTGATCCGTCGATCTTTAACGGCGACGACAAGGAAGTTGTCGAAGATCTGATCTTGGCTGCGATCAAGGACGCGCAAGGCAAGGCCTCGGATCGCGCGCAGCAGGAAATGTCGAAACTGACCGAAGGCATGGGCCTGCCTGCCGACATGAAACTGCCCTTCTGATCGTACAGCGCGGGGCGCAAAAGTGATCCTAGAAACCACTGCCCCGAAAGAAGGCATCCAAGTTTGAGCAGCACACGCGACATTGACGCCTTGATCGACTTGATGGCCAAGCTGCCGGGGCTTGGCCCAAGATCGGCCCGTCGCGCCGTTCTGCATATGATCCGCAAACGGGCATTACTGCTGACGCCACTGGCAGACACGCTGCAAACCGTTGCTGCAACCGCGCGCGAATGCCTGAATTGCGGCAATGTCGGCACCACGGATATCTGCGATATCTGCACTTCGGAAAAGCGCGCCAACGGCGAATTATGCGTGGTCGAAGATGTCGCCGATCTATGGGCGATGGAACGCTCTGGCGTGTTCAAGGGACGCTATCATGTGCTGGGCGGCACGCTGTCTGCATTGGATGCCATTGGCCCTGAAACACTGCGTATTCCGCGCCTGATCGACCGGGTGACGAGCGAAGGGATTTCCGAAGTCATCTTGGCGCTGAACGCCACAATTGACGGGCAAACCACGGCACATTACATCGCCGATCAACTGGAAAATCAAGTGCGCCTGACCTCGTTGGCACAGGGCGTACCGATCGGTGGAGAGCTGGATTACCTCGATGACGGGACAATCACAGCCGCCATGCAGGCCCGAAAAACGGTCTAGGTAAACTTGCGAAACAGTTTGGTCTGATCAAACATGTCTTCCAATGCTTCCATCCGGCCACGTGTCTCATCCCAGTTCAGATCCTGCACCGCGGAAATAATCGTCTCAATCAGCAGCAGCGTTGTCGCTGCACTGTCCCAGGCGGAAGGCACCACAATCCGACTGCTGAAGCAAATATCCGCAAAACGGTGTACCGGCGATCGCCATTGGTCGGTAAAGAGGATGATTTTCGCGCCCTTCTGATGCACCATTTCGGCCAGTTTCAGGGTGTTGTTTTCATAACGCCGCATATCGAAAATCACAAAAACATCGCCCGCTTTCACATCCAGCAGATAATGCGGCCATGTGTTTGAGGTTGATTGAATATGCGTGACACCCCTGCGGATCACCTGCATATGCAAAAACAGGTATTCGGCCAAAGTGTGGGTAATCCGCCCGCCAACAATCGACACAGGCCGGCGCGGGTCCGCAATCAGCGCGCAGGCCGCATCAAAGGTTTCGGTGTCTATCTGACCAAGCGAATGGCGGATATTGTCGATCACCGCATCGGTAAACCGGTTCAAGACATGACCCGACGGCGCGCCTTCGGCCCAGGTGTCATGTTTGGAAATCGGGTTTTTGACCTTGGCTTTCAATTCCTCGCGCAGGGCCGCCTGAAAGTCGGGATACCCGCTAAACCCCAGCTTTTGCACCATGCGCGCCACGGTTGGTGCCGACACGTCTGCGTCCCTAGCCAGCGCCGACAATGGCCCCAACCCCGAGGCCGGGTAGTTTTCCAGGATCGAATGCGCCAGTTGCCGCTCGGCTCGGGTCAGTGTGTCGAATTCGCTTTGGATACGGTCAGCGATGGTTTGCAGGTCGTCAGACAAGGAGAGGCGCCTCGCTTTTTTGATGAGTAAATGAACAGCCAATTCAAGACTGTTCGATTTATTACACAATTGTGTTGACAAACAACCGGCATTGCAAGCAACTTTACCTGAAGTCACGAGGGCCAATGACCAGTAATTTGCAATCCGTCGCTGTCACCAACGCACAAGCACAGTCATCTGTGGTTCTGGTGTGCGAACATGCGTCGCATTTCATCCCTGATGAATATGACGGCCTGGGCCTGTCGCAGGACGCCTTGATCAGCCACATTGCCTGGGATCCCGGCGCTTTGACGGTGTCCCAGCACCTTTGCGCAGCACTTGATGCCAAGCTTGTCGCGGGATGCGTGTCGCGTCTGATCTATGACTGCAATCGTCCGCCGGATGCCGCAAATGCAATGCCCCAGCAAAGTGAACTGACCATTGTGCCCGGAAACGCCGACCTTTCAGACGACGAGCGGGCGCATCGCATAGCGCGGATATACACGCCGTTTCGCGATAAGCTTGCCGAAACTCTGAACGACACCGCGCGCCCGGTGATTGTAACCATCCACAGCTTCACCCCGGTTTACAAAGGCCAGATGCGCCACGTTGATATCGGCATCCTGCATGATACCGATACCGCGCTTGCTGATCAGATGCTGGCCGAGGCAGACGCCTTTACCGACCTGCGCGTATTGCGCAACGCGCCTTACGGGCCAGAAGACGGTGTCACACATACATTGCGCGAACATGGCGTGAAATTTGGGCGCCGCAACGTCATGATCGAGGTGCGCAATGACCTGATCGCAAACTGCGACCAGCAAAATGACATTGCCGCCATGCTGGCCCGGTGGCTTGCATCTGCGGTTGAACACCTGCCCGAGGGAGATGCGGTATGATGGGTTTCGCCCGCGGCTACATCCGCACAGTGGATGCTGTGAACTACCGGATCGGCCGGGTCATCATGTACGGTATCTTTGTGATGATCGCGATCCTGCTTTGGTCGTCGATCTCCAAAACGTTCTTTTTACCTTCGCTCTGGACGTTGGAAATCGCGCAGTTTGCCATGGTTGCCTATTACATCATGGGCGGTCCCTATTCGATCCAATTGGGGTCGAACGTGCGAATGGATTTGTTTTACGGCGAATGGTCGATCCGCAAGAAAGCATGGTTTGACGCCTTCACCGTTCTTTTGCTGATCTTTTATCTATGCGTTCTGCTCTATGGCGCGTACAGCAGCACTGCTTACTCGCTGGCATACGGCGAACGCAGCCCTACCGCGTGGCGACCCTACCTTTGGCCCATAAAAATCACCATGTGCATCGGGTTCTTTCTGATGTTGCTGCAAGCCATTTCCGAGTTGTTGAAAGACATCGCGACCATCAAAGGGGTTGATCTGGATGTCTTATGAAATGATCGCGATCCTGATGTTTGCATCCATGATGCTGATGCTCATGACCGGCCAGCGGGTTTTCGGTGCCATCGGTGGCGTGGCGGCGATTGCGGCCGTCCTGTTATGGACCCCCGGCGGCGCAAACATCCCGTTTTCTTCTGCAATGAAGCTGATGAAGTGGTATCCGCTGCTGACGCTTCCGATGTTCATCTTCATGGGTTACGTGCTGTCGGAATCCAAAATCGCCGACGATCTATACAAGATGTTTCATGTCTGGATGGGCCCGGTTTCGGGCGGTCTGGCGATCGGGACAATTGGTTTGATGGTTCTGGTCTCGGCGATGAACGGTCTTAGCGTCGCGGGTATGGCCATTGGTGCCACGATTGCGCTGCCAGAACTGCTGCGCCGTGGCTATGACAAGCGGATGGTCACCGGCGTCATTCAGGCGGGATCAAGCCTTGGTATCCTTGTGCCACCGTCCGTTGTGCTGGTGCTTTATGCGATGATTGCACGCCAACCTGTCGGGCAATTGTGGCTTGCCGGGATCATCCCCGGCCTGATCATGGCCGCGATGTTCATTGCCTATATCTACATCCGGTGCCGGATAAATCCGTCGCTTGGCCCGGTTCTGCCGCCCGAAGAGCGTAACGTGAGCCTGGGCGAAAAACTGCGTCTGCTGCGTGCCGGTCTGCTGCCGATTGTGATCTTCTTTGCAATGATGATCCCCTTTGTGAACGGCTGGACCTCGCTTGTCGAAAGCTCGGCCATTGGCGCGATGACGGCCTTTCTGGCCGCCGTCCTGAAAGGGCGCATGACCCGCGATGTTTTCGAAGTCTCGGTGCGCCAGACCCTCGCGATTTCGTGTATGTTCATGTGGATCATTCTGGCGGCTTTGGGCTTTGGTGCGGTGTTTGACGGGCTGGGCGCTGTGCGCGCCATCGACAATCTGTTCACGGATCAATTGCACCTGAACCCCTGGACCATTCTGATCATGATGCAGGTATCCTTCCTGCTGATGGGCACCTTTCTGGATGACACGGCCATGCTGGTCATTGTGGCCCCGCTTTACGTGCCATTGGTGGGCGAATTGGGCTTTGATTTGATCTGGTATGGCGTCCTTTATACAATCACCACCCAGATCGCCTATATGACACCGCCCTTTGGCTATAACCTGTTTTTGATGCGCGCCATGGCCCCGCCGGAAATCACCCTGCGCGACATCTATGGATCAATCCTGCCATTTGTGCTGGTGATGTTGCTGGCCCTGACCCTGATCATGCTGTTCCCGCAGATCGCACTTTGGCTGCCGGAATATATCTACGGAAAATAACCAAGACCCTTTTTCACAAGGGCATCACAACTCAACCAAGGAGCACGACCATGACCACACGTCGCAAGTTTTTAACCACAGCATCTGTTGGGGCCGCGGCCTCGGCACTTGCTGCCCCGGCCATCGCGCAAAGCAAAATCCGCTGGCGGATGCAGACCTACGCTGGCCCTGCCTTGGCTGAGCATGTGATCAAACCTGCCATTGACAGCTTTAACAAAGTGGCCGGTGACCAGATGGAGATTGAACTGTTTTTCGCAGACCAGCTTGTCCCCACGGGTGAGCTGTTTCGCGCCATGCAAAACGGCACCATTGATGCGGTACAATCGGACGATGACAGCATGGCATCGCCCACCGAAGTCACCGTGTTTGGCGGGTATTTCCCGTTCGCGTCACGCTATTCGCTGGATGTGCCGGTGCTGTTCAATCAATACGGCCTCAATGAGATCTGGGATGCGGAATATTCCAAAGTTGGCGTCAAACACCTGTCAGCGGGCGCTTGGGATCCGTGCCACTTCGCCACCAAGGACCCGATCCGAAGCCTCGAAGACCTCAAGGGCAAGCGCGTCTTTACCTTCCCTACCGCCGGTCGTTTCCTCAGCCAGTTTGGCGTCGTGCCGGTCACCCTGCCATGGGAAGACATCGAAGTCGCCGTGCAAACCGGCGAATTGGATGGCATCGCATGGTCAGGCATCACCGAAGACTACACAGTCGGCTGGGCAGATGTGACCAACTATTTCCTGACCAACAACATCTCAGGCGCCTGGGCGGGGTCGTTCTTTGCCAATATGGACCGCTACAATGAACTGCCGGCCCACCTGCAGGAATTGCTGAAGCTGACGATGGACAGCTCACATTACTATCGCCAGTGGTGGTATTGGGGCGGCGAAGCGTCCTTGCGCGTCAATGGTCCCAAGATGGAACTGACGTCGATCCCGGATGCCGAATGGCAGACCGTCGAAGATGCGGCCGTCAAATTCTGGGACGAGATTGCCGCAGAATCCGAGACCAAGGCGAAAGTCGTGGAAATCTTCAAGCAATACAATGCCGACATGGTCAAGGCCGGACGGCCCTACCGCTACGGCTAACCTGACTGCCTATTGGGGGGCGCAACACAGTGCCCCCCGAATTCCCTTTTTCGGATGGAACGCACATGACCCAATCGCTTAGCTTTGATGACCTGAAATCCCGCGTCGCCGTTGGCAGCGTCGACACTGTACTGGTGTGTTTTGTGGACATGCAAGGGCGCCTGATGGGCAAACGGTTTCACGCCGAAAATTTCATCACCCATTCGCACGCCGAGACCCATTGCTGCAATTATCTGCTGGCAACCGATCTCGAAATGGCAACGCCCGATGGCTATGCCTCGACCAGTTGGCAGGCAGGTTACGGCGATTATGTGATGCAGCCTGATCTGGGCACGCTCCGGCCTGTGCCGTGGCTGGAGGCAACTGTGATGGTGCTGTGTGACATACTTGACCACAACACCCACGCGCCGGTCCCCCATTCCCCCCGCGCCATCCTGAAAAAACAGATTGCAAAGCTGGAAACGCTTGGCTTTACCGCAATGATGGCGACCGAGCTTGAATTTTTCCTGTTTGAGCGCAGCTTTGACGATATCCGCAAAGGCGGCTTTCGCGATCTGACGCCGATCAGCGGCTACAATGAAGATTATCACATCCTCCAGACCACCAAAGAAGAAAGCATCATGCGCCCCCTGCGTAACCACCTATACGCTGCAGGCATCCCGGTGGAAAACACCAAGGGCGAGGCCGAGGCCGGTCAGGAAGAGCTGAACATCCGCTATTCGCAAGCCCTTGATTGTGCTGACTATCATTCCATCGCCAAACATGCGGTCAAGGAAATCGCTTGGGCCCAAGGCCATGCAGCGACATTCTTACCCAAATGGGCCGCCGACCGTGTGGGCAGTTCCAGCCATGTGCACCAATCTCTGTGGCAAGACGGCAAACCGCTGTTCCATGACCCCAAGGGGGATCTGGGCATGTCCGAACTGATGCAGCATTACATGGCCGGATTGATCACTTATGCCCCTGATTACACGTATTTTCTGGCCCCATACGTTAACAGCTACAAACGCTTTGCGAAGGGCACATTCGCGCCAACCAAAACCGTCTGGTCCGTCGACAACCGCACCGCCGGATTCCGTCTGTGTGGGGCAGGCACCAAAGGCGTGCGCGTGGAATGCCGCATCGGCGGGTCAGACCTGAACCCGTACCTCGCCCAGGCCGCGATGCTGGCCGCAGGCATCAAAGGCATCGAAGATCGAATGACACTGGCACCGCCCACCACCGGCGATGTCTACGAGGACGCCAAAGCCCGCGATATCCCGCAAACCCTGCGCGCGGCAACCGACACTCTGCGCGGATCGGACATGCTGCGCGCGGCCATGGGCGACGATGTGATCGACCACTACACCCGCGCGGCGGAATGGGAACAAGAGGAATTCGACAAAGCGGTCACCGACTGGGAAATCGCCCGCGGATTTGAAAGGGCCTGAGACGATGATCAAATGTATTTCTCCCATCGACGGGTCAGTCTATGCCACCCGGCAGGTGTTTTCAGCGGCGCAAGCCGCCTCTGCCGTCGCAGCCGCCAAGTCGGCACAATCAGATTGGGCCGCGCGACCCTTGCAAGACCGGATTGCCCTGGTGCAGGCCGGAGTTGCCAATATCGGCAAAATGAACGACGACATCGTGCCGGAACTTGCCTGGCAGATGGGGCGGCCCGTGCGCTATGGCGGTGAATTTGGCGGCTTTGACGAACGTGCCTCCTATATGGCGCAGATTGCGCAAGACGCGCTTGCCCCGATCATGCTGGAAGACAGCAATGCCTTTCGCCGCATGATCAAACGGGTGCCACATGGGGTCGTGCTGATCGTTGCACCGTGGAATTACCCCTATATGACCGCGATCAATACGGTCGCACCAGCGCTGATTGCGGGCAATGCGGTGATCCTGAAACACGCCAGCCAAACCCCTCTGGTCGGCGAACGACTGGCCCAGGCGTTTGTCGATGCGGGCGTGCCGCCTGAAGTTTTCCAAAACCTGTTTCTGGACCACCAGACCACATCCGATCTGATCGCCGCGCGCTCATTCGGGTTTGTTAACTTTACTGGATCCGTCAGCGGCGGCCGCGCGATGGAGGCTGCAGCCAGCGGTACGTTTACCGGTTTGGGGCTGGAACTGGGTGGCAAAGACCCCGGTTATGTCATGGAGGACGCCAATCTTGATGCCGCCGTCGACACGCTGATCGACGGGGCGATGTTCAATTCCGGGCAATGCTGTTGCGGGATTGAACGTATCTACGTCGCTGAAGGCTTGTTTGACAGCTTTGTCGATAAGGCCGTGCAGATTGTGAACGGCTACAAGCTTGGCAATCCGCTTGATCCGGAAACCACCCTCGGACCGATGGCGCAAACCCGCTTTGCCGACGCGGTGCGCAAGCAAACGGCGGATGCGGTGGCAGCAGGGGCCACCGCCCTGATCGACCCTGCCAGGTTTCCAGCCGACAAAGGCGCCTATCTGATGCCGCAGATTTTGACAGGCGTGGATCATTCCATGTCCGTGATGCGCGACGAAAGCTTTGGACCTGTCGTTGGCATCATGCCGGTCAAAACCGACAGCGAGGCCATCACTCTGATGAACGACAGCGACTACGGGCTGACCGCATCGCTATGGACCAAAGACGCCGGGCGCGCAGAACGCATTGCCGATCAGATCGACACAGGTACCGTCTTTATGAACCGTGCAGATTATCTTGATCCGGGCTTGTGCTGGACTGGTTGCAAAGATACCGGGCGAGGTGGCGGCCTGTCTGTGATCGGTTACCACAACCTGACGCGTCCCAAATCCTATCATATGAAAAAGGCCTGATCCGATGACATTGACCGCCAACTGGTCCTACCCGACCGCTATCCGTTTCGGCGCAGGCCGCATTTCCGAGATCGCAGACGCCTGTGCTGCCGCAGGGATTTCCAAACCCCTGCTGGTGACCGACAAAGGCCTGGCCAACCTGCCAATCACCCAAGCCACGCTTGATCTGCTGGAAGCCGCCGGCCTGGGCCGGGCGATGTTTGCAGATGTTGATCCAAACCCGACCGAAATCAATGCCGAGGCGGGTATCGCCGCCTACCGCGCAGGCGGGCATGACGGGGTGATTGCCTTTGGCGGCGGATCGGGTTTGGATCTGGGAAAACTGGTGGCTTTTATGGCGGGTCAAACCCGGCCCTTGTGGGATTTTGAGGATGTGGGCGACTGGTGGACCCGCGCAGACGCAGACGCCATTGCCCCGATTGTGGCCATTCCAACCACGGCAGGTACCGGGTCAGAAGTGGGGCGCGCCAGCGTTATCACCAATTCGCAAACCCACGAAAAAAAGATTATCTTTCACCCGAAATTCTTGCCCACAGTTGTCATCTGTGACCCTGAACTGACGGTCGGCATGCCACCGATGATTACTGCGGGCACCGGCATGGACGCTTTCGCCCATTGTCTTGAGGCCTATTGCTCGCCGCACTACCACCCGATGAGCCAGGGCATGGCACTGGAAGGCATGCGGTTGGTCAAGGAAAACCTGCCCCTGGCCTTTGAGGACGGCACCAACATAAAGGCCCGCGCCCATATGATGTCAGCCGCCGCCATGGGGGCCACGGCATTCCAAAAAGGTCTGGGCGCGATCCATGCCCTGTCACATCCCATTGGCGCTGTGCATCACACCCATCACGGAACCACCAATGCCGTGGTGATGCAGCATGTGCTGACCTTTAACCGTACCAAAGTACGTCGAAAAATTGCACAAGCCGCCAATTACCTCAGCATCTCGGGCGGCTTTGACGGGTTTCACAATTACGTGGGCGAATTGAATGCGCAGTTGGGCATTCCAAAAAACCTGACAGAACTGGGCGTCACCGATCCTGATGTCGATGCTTTGGTGGCATCCGCCTTGCAGGACCCAAGCTGCGGTGGAAATCCGGTCAAGATGACCGAGACCAACACCAAGGAACTGCTGCTGGCCTGTTTCTAAGCGGTCGTAGAAACGAAAAACCGCCTGCTCCTCCCAAAGCAGGCGGTTCTTGTTCCGCGCGACGGGCGTTTTATAAAACGACCACATCCAGCGGCGGAAATCCATTGAAGCCCACTGATGAATAGCTCGACGTATAGGCCCCACAATTGCGGATAATGATCCGGTCGCCGTCACGCAATGCCAAAGGCAATTGTACCGGACGCTTTTCATAAAGAATATCAGCGCTGTCGCACGACGGGCCTGCCAGCACACAAGGGCCCATCTCGCCGCCATCATGGCGGGTGGTGAACTGATAGCGGATCGCTTCGCCTTCGGTCTCGGCCAGCCCGGAAAAGCGGCCAATGTCCAGATAGACCCAGCGGTGCAGATCATCCTCAGATTTCCTGGATACCAGCATCACTTCGGCCACGATATGACCGGCCTCGGCGACCATACCGCGACCGGGTTCCGCCATGATCTGGGCCACATCGCCAAAGCGCGCAGTGACAGCCGACATGACGTCGGCCGCATAATCGCGCGGTGCCTGCACCGACTGGCCATAAAACGCAGGAAAGCCACCGCCGATGTTCAGCAATTGCAGGTCATGGCCCGCAGCGCGGGCAGCATGCCAAAGCGGGGCCACCTGATCCAGAACCGGGTTCCAGAACGCAGCCTCGCGGGTTTGCGATCCAACATGGAAGGACAGGCCATATGGCACCAGACCTGCATCACGCGCGTGATCCAGCAAATCGGGCAACATCGACGGCGCGCAACCAAACTTGCGGCTTAGTGGCCAGTCTGCCAGCG
Organism: Sulfitobacter sp.; assembly: GCA_049680295.1. Taxonomy (GTDB): domain Bacteria; phylum Pseudomonadota; class Alphaproteobacteria; order Rhodobacterales; family Rhodobacteraceae; genus JBAUHN01. The sequence continues at coordinate 27,609 of JBAUHN010000052.1, read as the reverse complement.
AATTCTCGACGATCAGACGCAGATAGACGCGTGCGCCGGGGGCATGAGCCGCGATCTTATCCAGCTCGGCCGTACTGTCGGCAGCGAAAAGGGTCACACCCGCGCTAAAGGCGAATGCGATGTCCGAGGCACGTTTGATGGTGTTGCCAAACGAAATATGCGCTGGGTTCGCGCCCTGGCTGAGGCAAAGCTCAATCTCCTGGCGCGACGCCGCATCAAAACCAGAGCCCTTTTTGACCAACATCCGAATGATTTCGGCAGCAGGGTTCGCCTTGACCGCGTAATGAATGTGGGCACGCCCCAGACCTGCATTCAACGCATCAAACAGTGCAGTAATCCGGTCACGACTGATCACCAAAGTTGGCATATCAAAATCGTTAGCCGCGATAAAAGCAGCGGCGGCATCGGTCACAATAGGGGTGTCGGCGCACGAGGCGCCAAAGACTGCAGCATTCATGGTCATCTCCAAAGAGCAAGTGGGGCGGGAGCACCCAAAGGTCGTTTCAAGAGACGTTACCGTCGCTGCATAAACGCGGGTCAGTCAGATTAAGAACTGACCGGCCAGAGGCGCGTGCGTTGGCGTCTGTCTGGCTGCGTTTAAGCCTTTTGATGATTCGTTCAAGCGGTAAAATCTGGCCGTCCGAAAAAATTTCAATACGCCGCAAAAAAAGCCCCGCGCGGTAAGGCGCAGGGCTTTGGTGTTTCGAAAAGGGATCGACCCGAAGGTCTAGGATTTCTTATCGTCGTCTTTGTCTTCTGCATCCTCGGGGATGTTGAAGAAGCTGTCGGCGTCCGAATAATCGCCCTTGTCTTCTTCGTCATCATCTTCGGACGGATTGCCCGATAGCGTAAAGGTTTCCAGCCCTTCGATCGCTGTCGGGATCTTCGGCTCAGCCTCCATGCCCAGCGATGTTTCCGTGCTGACCAGTTTGCGACGTTCATCATCGGTCATCACCGGCGCATCTGCGGCCTTTTTGGCAGCCGCCTTTTGCACGGCAGCGTCAAGTTCTGATTGTTTGCACAGCCCCAACGCCACCGGATCAATCGGCTGAATATTGGACATATTCCAATGGGTGCGGTCGCGGATCGCCTGAATGGTCGGCTTGGTTGTGCCCACCAGTTTGCTGACCTGACCATCGGTCAGTTCGGGATGGAATTTCACCAGCCAATAGATCGATGCCGGACGGTCCTGCCGTTTGGACAGGGGCGTATAACGCGGTCCACGGCGTTTTTCCTCGCCCTGGGCTGCGGCGTGGAATTTCAATTGCAGTTTGTGCGTCACGCTACCTTGGGCGGCGTCAATCTCATCCTGCGTCAACTGGTTGTTGGCAATCGGGTCAAAACCTTTGACGCCTGTCGCCACATCGCCATCGGCAATGCCCTGGACTTCCAATTCATGCATGCCGACAAAATCGGCGATCTGCTTGAAACTGATTGTAGTGTTGTCGACCAGCCAGACTGCTGTGGCTTTGGCCATAATCGGTTTTGCCATGTTATCGCTCCTTTGAACAAACCTTCCCCGTCGCCTGAAACTGGCTGTCCTGCCTTAGGCAGAACGGTTTCCATTGTGGGGGAACTTGAAGCCTATATAGTCAACGCAATTCGATAAGGAAAGACCCCAATGCGCGCGCTTTTGATCTGGCTGATACTGGCCCTGCCCGCCATGGCCGAGGGTGAAAAACCGGGGGAGTTTGACTACTACGTGCTATCGCTTAGCTGGTCGCCGAACTGGTGTGCGCTGACCGGCGACGCGCAAAGCTCTGAACAATGTGATGCCAGACATGACCACGGCTGGATTTTGCACGGGCTTTGGCCGCAATTCCACCGCGGCTACCCCTCCTATTGTCGCAGCGAATATCGCGCCCCAAGCCGCCGTATGACCAAAGCCATGGCCGATGTGATGGGCACCAGCGGGCTGGCCTGGCATCAATGGAAGAAACACGGGGTTTGTTCGGGGCTGGATGCCGCCGACTACTATGCCTTGTCACGGCAGGCCTACAGTCGCGTGACCCGTCCAGCCGTGTTTCGCAAACTCGACCGGACGGTGAGATTGCCCGCCTCGGTGGTCGAAGAGGCCTTTCTAAAGGCCAACCCGGAAATCGAGCCGGACGGGCTGACCATCACTTGCAAAAACCGCCACATCCAGGAGGCCCGCATCTGCCTTTCGCGCGATTTGGACTTTGTGCCGTGCGGTCAGGACGTGGTGCGTGATTGCACCCAGCGCGACGCGGTGTTTGCACCGATCCGTTAGCCGCCGACCTTCAGGACGATCTTGCCGATATGTCCGCTGCTTTCCATCCGGGCATGGGCCTTTGCCGCGTCCTCAAACGCAAATTCCTGATCCATCACTGGCGCCACCTTTTGCGCCTCAAGCAGCGGCCACACAGCTTCGCGCAGATCTTGTGCGATACGAGCCTTGGCAAGATCACTTTGTGGGCGCAGGGTGCTGCCCGTCATTGTCAGGCGCCGGGTCATCAGGGTGGCAAAATTTACCTCGACTTTCGGCCCTTGCAGAAAGGCGATCTGCACCAGCCGGCCATCCTCGGCCAAGGCTTTGATATTGCGTGGGATATAATCGCCTCCTACCATATCAAGGATCAGGTCAGCGCCGCCTTCGTCACGCAGTCCCGTGACAAAATCATCGTCCCGGTAGTTGATCGCCCGTTCTGCACCCAAGGCGACGCAGGCCGCGCATTTCTCGTCCGATCCAGCCGTCGTAAACACCCTTGCGCCAAAGGCATGGGCCAGTTGGATCGCAGTCGTGCCGATGCCGCTTGATCCGCCATGCACCAAAAAACGCTCGCCAGCGGTCAACCGGCCACGGGTGAACACATTCGACCATACGGTAAAGAAGGTTTCCGGCAGGCAGGCTGCCTCTTTCAGGCTGAGACTGCTTGGAACTGGCAGACAATGCGCCGCCGGGGTTGCGACATATTCCGCATATCCGCCGCCCGGCAACAAGGCGCAGACCTGATCGCCCTTGGCCCACCCGCTGACACCATCGCCGATGCTGACGATTGTGCCGGACGCCTCTAGCCCGGGCAGATCGCTGGCCGATGGGGGGGGCGCATACATTCCTGCGCGTTGCAACGCATCGGGGCGATTGACACCTGCCCATGCGACCTTGATCACCACCTGACCATGGGCCGCTGCAGGTACCTGGCGTTGCGTGACTTGCAAAACTTCAGGACCACCGGGTTTTGTGATCTCGATTACGCGCATCATGTTGGTCATTGCCCTGTCCTTTTCGTCATCATTTGCCCGCACCTTTACCCATCACGGCCATCAGCGCAATCACTGGCGACCGCCAATTGCGCAGGTCATGCGACTTATGGTTTCGGTGCCGTCCAACTGCCGGGAAAATGTGCCTTTGACATCCGCTGTGGCGCCTTGATTTGACCCAGCAGCCACGCGGGCCCAGCCATCACACGGCTTAACGTCGGGCTGTCGCGCACTTGCGCCTTTAGCTTTTCGATCTGCATGACGTTCTCAATGCGCCTGTCCAGAAATTCCCAGGTTGCAGCATTGCCATCGCTGTCATCGCCCAGCCAATACAGCACCGTCGACGAATAGACCGCCGCCAGCGTTGTGCGCTTTGTGTACCAGTTCACATCGTCAGATGTGTCGCCCAACGTGTTCCAGATCAGATCGCAGGTGCCCCAAATCAATTTGGCCCCTTCGCCGGCATGATTTGGCAGGGCGAACAAAGCCATCCCCCGCCGCACAATTTCTCGGTCTGTCACGACTTCCAACCGCATCCGTACCGCCGCGGCGATCTTTTCGCGAAACTTGAACGCCGTCATATCCGTGGCCTCAATCCGCGCCAACATCCCGCTATCGCCGCGCAAATGATAGGCGACGGCCAGATCAACAGCACCGCGCGGACAGATCGCATGGGCAACACTGGCGTCCATACCGCAGTCAGTAATCGCAGCCTGAAAACTGGCGTCCGACCAGCCATCAAACGGGACATGCGTCAGGGCCGCATCCAACAGTTCATCTTTGGCGATGCCATAAGGGACGGTCATTGCATCATTCCTTTCACAAGTTGCGGATATACTAGACAATATCGGTTAGCTTTGCTATCAGGCGAATTCCTGCAAATCCTTGCAACTTCAAACTAGAAAGGTGGTGAAAACCACATGCAGGTTAGTGTTAGAGATAACAACGTCGATCAGGCGCTTCGTGCCCTGAAGAAAAAGCTGCAGCGCGAAGGCGTGTTCCGCGAGATGAAGCTTAAGCAACATTTCGAGAAACCGTCCGAAAAACGTGCGCGCGAAAAAGCTGAAGCGATCCGGCGTTCCCGCAAGTTGGCTCGCAAGAAATTGCAACGCGAAGGAATGATGTAAGTCATTCTGCAACGTATGGCCGACAAAGATAAAAACCCCCGCAAGCGTAGGTGCCTGCGGGGGTTTTTTATCGAGTTGATTTTGTCGGTGCGTTTCGCCAATAGATGGATGAGAAATCCGCGTGGACCAAGGCTGCGTAGGTAAGAAAACGGGACGGGTATTTCATGACGGCCAACAAACGTATCGTGCTTTCCAGTGACCACGCAGCGATAGACCTGCGACAAACGATTGCAACGCATATCTCGGCACTCGGCTGGGACGTTGTCGACATCGGGCCAACAACCCCTGAAAGCACCCACTATCCCAAGCACGGAAAAGCGGCGGCAAACCATGTCGCCTCGGGCGATTGTCAGTTGGGAATCATCCTGTGTGGCACCGGGCAGGGCATCATGATGGCTGCCAACAAGGTGCCCGGCATCCGGTGCGGTGTGTGTAGCGATACATTTTCGGCCCGGATGATCCGCCAGCATAACGATGCCAACATGCTGTCGATCGGCGCGCGGGTAACAGGCGAAGATCTGGCGCTGGAAATCGTCGATGCCTTCCTGACCGCCAAGTTTGAAGGCGGACGCCATGCCACAAGGGTCGATATGATCGAGACGCCGACAGGTTAACGCAATCTCGGCTGTCTTTGCCGGAAAAGATGTATTCCTATTGACTGCTGACAGGCTGATGTCAGCAGAACATTGGTATGATTTTCGCAGCCTTTCAATCATTGCTCAGGACTGCTTTCATGCCCCATTCGTTTAGCGATCTTCATGCGCCCGGCAACCCCTTCATTCTGGCAAACGCCTGGGACATGGGAACCGCCCGCCTGTTTGCCGGGTTGGGGGCCACGGCCTTGGCAACGTCCTCAGGTGCGCATGCCTTTACCATGGGGCGGCCTGATCTGGGAAATGTCACCCGAGAAGAAGCCCTGACCCACGCCGAAAACATCGTATCCGCCACATCCTTGCCGGTGTCAGGCGACTTTGAAAACGGATTTGGCGATGCCCCGGATGTGGTAGAGGAGACTGTCAAACTGGCGTCTGAGATTGGCCTGGCCGGCATTTCGATCGAGGATATGTCCCTGCCCGATGTGACGGCCTACGATTTTGATCTCGCGGTTGAGCGTATTCAGGCGGCAAGTGCGGCAGCGCGTACCTTGGCCAAAGATTTTGTTCTTGTCGCACGCGCAGATGGGTTCATGAATGAAGTCTATGATCTGGACGAGGCAATCAAGCGCATTCAAGCCTTTGAAGCGGCAGGCGCAGATTGCGTCTACATTCCTTACTTGCCCGATTTGGCCACGGTTCAGCGGGTCTGCAATAGCGTAACTGTATCGGTAAACATTGGCATCACTCAGGTTGAAAACGTGCCCTATCAACAGCTTGCAGATGCTGGTGTTGCGCGGATTTCGTTGGGATCGGCGATGGCAACGGCCACGCATACGCTGATCCACGATATTTCGGTCAGCATGTTCCAACACGGGGATTTTTCGAAACTGGGTGCCAGATTATCGTTCGATACCGTCGATGAAATCGTGGCCAACGGTGCGAAACGGTAGCGTCTACAGGTATCGCCAACAAACAAGCGGATGCACGGCGGATGGTGAACACCCGCCGCGTTCGCCAATCCTATTCAGCAGCGATTTGCGTGTCCGCTTTTTCAACCTTCACCGCCGAGAATTTAAACTCGGGGATTTTGCCATAAGGATCAACCGCCGGGTTGGTCAGGATATTGGCTGCCGCTTCTACATAGGCAAAAGGCAAGAACACCATATCTGGCGAAACGGCCCGGTCTTCGCGCGCCATAATCGTGATGCTGCCGCGTTTGGTGGTCAGCTGCACATGGCCGCCCGGCTCAACCCCCAATTTGCGCAACGTCGATGGATGCAACGAACAGTTTGCCTCAGGCTCCAACCCATCCAGAACGGTGGCGCGACGGGTCATTGATCCTGTGTGCCAATGTTCCAACTGGCGACCGGTGGTCAGGATCATCGGGTATTCCGCGTCTGGCACATCGTCGGGTGCAATGACGCTGGCAGGCGTAAACCGCGCGCGCCCGTCGGGACGCGGGAACCCATCGCCAAACACAATCGGCTGACCCGGATCAGTGGGCGTCAGCGACGGGTAGGTCACGGCATTTTCACCTTCCAGACGGTCCCAGGTGATGTTGGTCAGCGATTTCATATTTTGCTTCATCTCAGCAAACACTTCGGACGGATGGGTGTAGGTCCAGCCAAGCCCCAAGCGCTTGGCCAGTTCAACCTCGATCCACCAGTCCTCTTTTGCGTCACCGGGCGGGGTGACGGCCTGACGGCCCATCTGCACCTGACGGTTGGTATTGGTGACGGTGCCGTTCTTTTCAGCAAAGGCAGAGGCCGGCAGGATCACATCCGCATAGTTGGCGGTTTCAGTGATGAAAATATCCTGCACCACCAGATGATCCAGCTTGGCCAGCGCGTCGCGGGCGTGTTCCACATCCGGGTCAGACATCGCCGGGTTTTCGCCCAGGACATACATGCCCTTGATGTCGCCGTCATGAACTGCGTCCATAATCTCGGTTACGGTCAATCCGCGTTCATTGCTGAAATCATCCGACTGCCAGACACTGGTAAAGGCGGACCGCACCCCATCATCCGTAACCGGCTGATAATCCGGCAGAAACATCGGCACCAGACCCGCATCAGAGGCCCCCTGCACGTTGTTTTGCCCGCGCAATGGATGTAGGCCCGCACCGGGGCGTCCCACCTGCCCGGTCATCAGCGCAAGGCTGATCAGACAGCGCGAATTGTCAGTGCCGTGGATGTGCTGGGAAATCCCCATACCCCAGAAAATCATCGCTGATTTTGCACCCGCAAAGGTGCGCGCCACATCCCGCAGCACCTCTGGTTCGATCCCGCAAATACCGGCCATCTTTTCCGGTGTGAAATCGGCAAGATGTGCTTTTTCCGCCTCCCAATTCTCGGTGTAGGCGTCGATGTACTGCTTGTCGTATAGTTCCTCTTCCACAATCACATTCATAATCGCGTTCAACATCGACACATCTGCACCGGGGCGGAATTGCAGCATATGGCTGGCAAAACGACGCAATCCGACGCCGCGTGGGTCCATTACGATCAGCTTGCCGCCGCGCTTGGTAAACTGCTTGAAATATGTCGCGGCGACCGGATGGTTTTCAATCGGATTCGCACCAATGACAATTGCCACATCGGCGTTTTCGATCTCGTTGAACGTCGCCGTTACAGCGCCAGAGCCGACGTTCTCCATCAGGGCAGCAACAGATGACGCATGGCAAAGCCGCGTGCAGTGATCGACGTTATTGTGGCCAAAGCCCTGGCGGATCATTTTCTGAAACAGATACGCCTCTTCGTTGGTGCATTTCGCTGATCCAAAGCCTGCAATCTCGCGTCCGCGGCCTTTCAGACCTTTGGCTGCAAAATCCAGTGCTTCGTCCCAGGACGCCTCGCGGAAAAACTCCTGCCAGTTGCCGGGATCGACGTTCAACCCTTTGGCGGGTGCATCATCGCGGCGGATCAACGGTTTGGTCAGGCGGTGGTCGTGGTGGATGTAATCAAACCCAAACCGGCCCTTGACGCACAGGCGCCCCTCATTGGCCGGGCCGTTGATGCCTTCGACGTATTTGACTTTGCCGTCTTTGACCTTCAGCGAAATCTGGCAGCCGACACCGCAGAACGGGCAGATACTGTTGGTCTCAGAATCGAAATCAGCACTGTCCCCGATCTGCGCCTCATCCACCACCGTGGAAGGCATCAATGCACCTGTCGGGCAGGCCTGCACACATTCGCCACAGGCCACACAACTGCTGTCACCCATCGGATCGGCCATATCAAAGGTCGGATAGCTGTCATGGCCACGGCCCGACATCCCGATCACGTCATTCACCTGAACCTCGCGGCAGGCCCGCACGCACAGACCACATTGGATGCAGGCATCAAGGTTCACAGACATCGCGACGTGGCTGTCATCGAGCAGCGGAATGCGCCCGTCTTCCAGCTTTGGAAAACGACTGGCCTCGATACCATTCAGCGCTGCCATATCCCACAGGTGGCTGGATTTATCATGGGCCGATTGCTGCTCTGGCTGGTCGGCCAACAACATCTCAACCACCATTTTGCGCGCGCCTGTCGCCCGGGCGGAATCGGTTGTGACAACCATGCCTTCGCTGGGTTCCCGAATGCACGAGGCCGCCAGCACACGTTCGCCCTCGATCTCGACCATGCAGGCGCGGCAATTGCCATCGGGGCGATAACCGGGGGCCGGTTTATGGCACAGATGCGGGATCACCAGACCGCGCCCATTGGCCACTTCCCAAATGGTCATACCGGCATCGGCTTCGACCTTTTTGCCGTCCAGCGTAAAGGAAATCTTGTCGGTCATGGCGCGCGCTCCTAAATTCTTGATCGCATTATACTAATGCACAGCCAATATCAGCAGCCCCAATCCCGACATCATGCGCGGTATTTACGCCAAGATCGGTTTCCGATCTTACCTGTTATGATCCATTTTGGCGATATTGAGAAGGCGGCGCCGTTGCAGCCGCCTAAGGTCCTGACCCTAACGCTTTTAACCTGCGCCTAGGTCCCTTAGAACATATGCAAGAACACCGGAGAATTCATGTCACATATCACTCTTATCCGCCACGGTCAGGCAAACTCCGGCGCGAAAGACGAAATCAGCTACGATAAACTCAGCCCCCTGGGCCATGATCAGGCCGCATGGCTGGGCGCCCATCTGCGTGGATCGCAGACCCATCATACCCGGCTATATACCGGCACTTTGACGCGCCATATCGAAACGGCCGAGGCGATGGGCACCGATCTGACACCCATACGCGACGCGCGTTTGAACGAGCTGGAATATTTTACGCTTGCCACATTGCTGGAAGACCAGCGCGGCATTCCCTTTCCCACCGAACAGGGCGCGTTCACCCAACACTTGCCGCAGGTTTTCGACATGTGGAAATCGGGTGCCATCGAGGATCCGCCAGAAAGCTATGAACAGTTTGAAACCCGCGTGCAGTCGGTCCTGGCCGAGATCGCGCAAGGCGACGGACCAGCCCTTGTCGTGACCTCAGGCGGTCTGATATCCATGGCGATGGCACAGGCGATGGGGTTGGGCATTCCGGCGATGGCGCGCGTCGCACTGGCCATCATGCACACCTCGATGCACCGGCTTTTTCCAATTGGGGGCCACTGGGCGCCAGTGCTGTTCAACGCCGTGCCACATCTGGACATGCCTGAACGCCGCGCGGCGCAAACTCATATCTAAAGGGATATATCCATGCAACTATTTTATGCCAAAGGTTCAGTTTCGATTGTGATCGCCATCACCCTGCACGAGGCCGGCTTGCCGCACGAATTGATCGAAGTTGATTTCAAATCCGGCGCACAGACAAAACCGGAATATCTGGCCATCAACCCCAAGGGCCGCGTGCCTGCTTTGCGCTTGGAAACCGGGCAAACCCTGACAGAAACCGGCGCGATTCTGGATTATCTCGGCGCCATCGCCCCCGACGCCAATCTGATCCCAACACCGCCATTGGACGCGGCCCATATGCGCAGCGTGATGTATTATCTGGCCTCGACCATGCACATCAATCACGCGCATAAACGCCGAGGCACGCGGTGGGCAGACACCCAAAGCTGCCTGGACGAAATGGCCGCCAAAGTGCCGCAAACCATGACCGCCAGCGCCGCGTTTGTCGAAAAGGACTGCCTGCGCGGCGACTTTGTTTTGGGCGACATCTTTTCCGCGGCCGACCCCTATTTGTTTGTCGTCTGCAATTGGTTGGAAAGCGACGGTGTCGATATTGCGAAATTCCCGAAAATCAACGGGTTTCTGGAACGGATGCGGGCACGCCCATCCGTGCAAACCGTCATCAGTAAAGGTATGATCTAACCCATGACCCATTTGTGGCTGCGCGCCGAACACCGAGACCATGAAACCCGCGTAGGCCTGTTGCCCCATGGGGCAGCAGCGCTGATGCGTGCTGGCATTCAGGTCACGGTCGAACAATCGCCGACGCGTATTATTCCCGATCAAGCCTATGTGGATGCCGGCTGCACCATGGCGGCAACGCACAGTTGGCCTGATGCACCCGATGATGCGATTATCTTTGGCCTGAAAGAACTGCCGCAAGACGGAACACCCCTGCGTCACCGCCACATCATGTTTGGCCATGCCTTCAAAAGGCAACCTGCCGGATTGCAATTGCTGGCGCGGTTTAAGGCCGGAGGTGGCAAGCTTTTTGATCTGGAATACCTGGTGGAGGGTACCGGCCGCCGCGTTGCCGCCTTTGGCTACCACGCCGGATATGCAGGCGCTGCCGTTGCCTTGAAATGCTGGGCCGCACAACAGCGCGGCGCGATTGCGGGGCCGGTGTCTGACTACCCCGCCGCTGATCACCTGATCACCGAGCTGTCGTCCGAATTGGACGTCCATGGCACCGCCCGCCCGACCGCATTGATCATCGGCGCATTGGGCCGCGTCGGCACCGGAGCCGCCGATCTGTGCAGTACAATGGGTGTATCCACAACTTTGTGGGACATGGCCGAAACTGCACACGGCGGGCCATTCCCGGAAATTCTGACCCATGACATTTTCCTGAACTGCATTCTGGCGCGTCCCGGAACCCCTGTGTTTGTCCCTGCAGACACGCCCCAGCGCAGCAGAAATCTACGCGTGATTGGTGACATCGCCTGTGATCCTGACAGCGACTTTTCCCCGATCAAGGTCTACGACCACATCACCAGCTGGGACGCACCGACCTTGCGCGTGCATGACGCGCCACCACTGGATGTGACCGCCATCGACAACCTGCCCTCGCTGTTACCACTCGAAAGTTCGCAAGATTACGCGACGCAATTGCTGCCGACACTTCAGGTTTTGGGTGACATTGATCAGGGCGTCTGGGGCCGTGCCGGTCAGACATTTGACATGCATATTGCCCGGCTGTGATCAGGAGAATATTCGGTAGTACAGCCAATCGGGCAGAAACTGACTGCCGCGAAACAGCCACGAGAACACAGTTGGAAAGCTTTTCTTAAAGCCGCCCTTGTCCATGTGATCAAACATGTGCTGTGCCGCCGCATCCGGCGTCATCAAAAACGGCATCGCAAAGTCATTCTTGTCGGTCAGCCGCGTCTTGATGAAACCTGGATTGGCCACCTGAACCCGCACGCCGGTTTTCCTCAGATCCGCGTACATACATTCGGCCAATGACATCGTTGCCGCCTTGGACGCGGTGTACCCGATAGAGCCCGGCAGACCGCGAAACCCCGACAAGCTGCCGGTGATCACAATGTGACCCGCATCCCGCGCCACCATCGCCGGCACCACCTGCCCCAAGGTTCGCAGCAATCCGGTAAAATTGATATCCGCCATCGCCGTTGCCTGTTTTGCATCCCAATCCGTGGCGGCAAACGGCCAGTACACACCGGCCAAGTAGACCACACCGTCCACTGCGCCCAACGCTTTGGCGGCTGCCTCAACACTGTTCTGGTCAGACACATCAACCGTTTGGTAGGACGCCTTCCCGGATAATTCCGCCACCAAAGACCGCAATTTGTCCTCGGAACGCGCGGAGACGATCACTTCGGCGCCTGCCGCACTTAACTTATGCGCAAGGGCCGCACCCAGACCTTCGCCTGCCCCGACGAGCCAATATCTTTTACCTTGCCAATCGCTCATATTCGCCTCAAATCCATCGCCATTACGGAGCCTGCCTGTCCGCTTTCCCAGCCACCATTTGCTGGTTGCCCTTAAGGTCCGTAAATCCAAGCAATATCATCGCAACGGCCTTTAACACACAAGGAACCCCGGCATACAACAAGCCAAGCAACGTCAAAGCAGTCTGCGGGCTTTGCGATCCACCGCTTTGGTATCCGGCGGCCTCAAGGGCGGGAAACAGGGTGACCGCAGCCAGGGCAAGCGTCAGCTTGGATGCAAATGACCACAGCCCGAACCCTTCCGCCGCATCTGGTGAAATCACCGACATCCGGGCCGCAAACATCGCCGGTAACAGCGTCAGATCCGCCCCGAGTACAGCACCTGAGGCCACGCAGATGAGTGCAAACAAATAGGCGTCACCCGGCCCAAGGGTCAACGTAAATCCAAACGCCAAAATCGCCAGACCCATCGCCCAAAGCAGCACGGGTTTTGGACCATAACGTTCAGCCAGCATTCCCCAAAACGGGGCTGCCGCTGCTGCTGACAGGAAAAATATCAGCAGCAACGGCCCCTCGAAACCCGGCGCATTCAGACCGCTTTCGACAAAGAACAAAAACAAGGTTGAACTGACGGCAACAGGGGCTGCGTTAACCAATGCAATGATCAGCAAACGGCGCGCCAATGCATCCTTTAGAACGGTCCCAAATCCCGGCGATGTGGTTGGCCCAATGCCCCCCCATTCGCCGCGCATGGCCCAACCCGCCGCAAGTGCAAGAAACACAAAGCCTGCGGCAAACCCGGCGAACGGCGCGCCCATCACAGCGCCCAGTGCCACCGGCGCGACCGAGGCCATACAAACGCCCAGCAAAGCACCGGTTTCTCGCCAGCGCGCCAAATGCAAATGGCCTGTCTTACCCAAAACGCGCGCTTTTGTGACGCCTTGGGCATAAAAATTGATCGTCAGGAAACTGAACGCCGAAAAAACAAGCGTCAGCATCAGCGCAAACCACGCCAACGGCGGCAGCAAAGGTGTGACCGCAAACAAGCCAACCATCGCTGCGGCCATAGCGACGCAGGCCAAAGTGACAGCCAATTGGCGGTGATGCCGCAAGATCCGCGCCAGCCGACCCAGCAGCGGGTCCTGCACCACATCGATCAGGCGCAGCGCAAACAGAACCGTCCCCAGTGCCGCCAAAGACACCCCGTATTCATCAACAAAAAACTTCGGCGCGTGAATGTAGATCGGCAGTCCCGCAGCGGACAAAAGGGCGGCAAACAGCGCGTAGGCGGACAGCCCGGTCCCCGACACCTTTGTCATCGCGAAATTTCTTCGCTGGGTGGTTTGGGCCGCGCACGGTACCTGGCGCCCTTCCACCACAGTTTGAAAGCTTGCCAATGGATCAGACCCAAAACCCTGCGCGCGCCCAGTGGACGCCGAAACGACGACAGCAATATTGCGCGATTTGTCAAAGGCGCGCGCTTGCCGGTCAGGGTGGCAATCAGACCACCACCGCTTTGAGAATAGTCAATCCAGACCCCGATCCGGTCGTCGGTGATATCAAATCGAAATGTGTAGGCTCCGACAACCGGCTGAAACGGAGAGACATGAAAAACCTTGGTGGCCCTCAGCCGGTCTTCGGGCATTATCGGCGCAAGATCGTGGTGATGACACAGGTAATTGTGCCGGTCACCAAAAGTATTGCTGACCTCGGCAATGACAGCGATCAGCGCGCCATCTGACCGACGGCATAGCCAAAAGCTGACTGGATTGAACACATGCCCCAGCATTCGGGGTTGCGCCAGCAACTCGATCTGACCAACGCCCGAGATCTCATGCTGCGCCAACACATTGCGCACCCATTTAGCGCCGGTTCCGCAGCCCGGTGCGCCACCATGATCTGTGTCATGCAGTGACACCAAACGCCGTTTGTTCCGACCAAAAAGCCACGCCACCCGCAATGGCGCCTCGGCGTCCAGCAACACATAATCAACCGAGTAACGAAAGGCATTCTTCAGGTCGCCTTTTCGGCCGTGAAACGTCTGGCCCGCGATATGATCAACGGCCTTGGTCATTCCGCTGCAACAGAGGCTGCCGAGGCCATTTCCATGGCGTGCACCACGTCCACAGCACTTGACAGTCCGTCTTCGTGAAAACCGCGTTTCATCCATGCCCCACAAAACCAGGTGCGATTTTGCCCGTTAAAGGCCTGAATATCGCGCTGGGCCTTGAACGCGCCGATATCATAAACCGGATGCCGAAACGTGACCTGATCGTAAATCAATTCCTGCCGGATCGCGCGCCTTGTATTCAGGGTCACAAAATGCGGGTCATCGGGTGGGATAGGTTGCAGGGAATTCATCCAATAAGTCAGATCAATGCTGTCAGAGACAGCTTTGCTATCCTCGGTATAGACCCAACTTGCCCATGTTTTTCGGCGACGTGGCATCAATGATGTATCCGCATGCAAAACGACCTCATTGGGCTGATACAATATTGCACCCAGCGTGCGGGTTTCTTGCGGGTCGGGATCAGCGATCAGGCGCAAGGTATCATCCGAATGGGTGGCAAAAATCACTTCATCAAACTCTTCCACTTCGCCCGCTCGCGCCTTGATCCGAACACTCAAAGGACCGCGCTCAACCGATTGCACCGCGGCACCAACACGCAACTGAACACCCTTTGCGACCATCGCCGCCTGCAAACGATCCACATAGCTCGCTGATCCGCCCTGCACCGTGTACCATTGATGCTGACCTGTGACACCCAACAACGCATGGTTTTCAAAAAACTGGATCATCGCATGGGCGGGAAAATCCATGATCTGCTGGGTGGGCGTTGACCAAATGGCACCCGACAGCGGCAACAGGTAATAGTCGCGAAACCAGGTACCCGTGCCCAGCGCCGACAAAAACTCAGCCACGGTCATGGTCTGGTCTTTTGCCGTGCGCAGCGCATGTTTGTTGAATTTCAATATATCGCGGATCATGCCCAGAAACGCGGGGTTTACAGCATTGGAGCGCTGCGCAAATAAAGCATTTAAACTGGTCAACGCGTATTCCAGTCGCCCGCCGTCAATAGACGCGCCAAAGCTCATGTTGGACTTGATGACAGGCACGTCCAACGTCTTGAACAAATCCACCAGATGAGGATAATTCGACCGGTTGAACACGATAAACCCAGTGTCCACCGGCTGATCGCCATTGCGCCCCGCCATGACCGTTCGGGCGTGACCGCCCAGTTTCGGCTTGGCCTCAAACAGGGTGACATCATGCGCATCACCCAGCATATAAGCAGCACCCATGCCGGATATACCGCCCCCGATGACGGCAATTCTTTTGGGTCTGTGCAAGGGGCCGGAAAACGGTGTCGCGTTTTTATTGACGGCGGTGGCTTCAAATACTGGCGAAGACATAAATGTACTGGTTCCGATTGATCATAGCTAATTTCACTAAGGTATACGTTGATGCGTCGGAACTGGATGATAATAACTTTTTGTAATGACTGATCCGGTTTTGCATCTGCCTCGTAAACACTGCATGATACAAACTGCTGACATTCAAACTCAAACTGCCGTCAAAGGGCTGATGCCCCCTTTCGCGATGTGTGATAGACGCGTTAAGAAAAGGGCTGGACCAAAACAAGTGACCTCAAAAGATCATTCTGCCAGATTGCTTTGGGTCGATCACATGGCCCGCATAAGAGATCACCGCGACAAGACCGCCTTTGCTGAACTGTTTCAGCACTTTGCGCCACGTATCAAAGGGTTTTTGATGAACTCCGGTGCCGACGCGTCAATGGCCGAGGAATGCACCCAGGATGTTATGGCAACGCTGTGGCGCAAGGTTCACATGTTTGATCCCAGCCGCGCCTCGGTGGCGACATGGATTTTCACAATTGCGCGAAATCGCAAGATCGATCTGCTGCGCAAGCAGCGCAGACCAGAACCAGAGGACCTGCCCTGGGGCCCGGAAGCGGAACCCGAAGCCGCGGATGTAATCGCCTTGCAGCAGGAAACTGAATTGCTGGGTCAGGCGTTGGCAACCCTGCCAGCGGCCCAGCGCGACCTGATCGAAAAGGCCTATTTCGGCGATCTCACCCAACGCGAGATTGCATCACAAACAGGTCTGCCGCTTGGCACTATCAAATCCCGAATTCGTCTGGCGTTGGATCGCCTGCGCCACACAATGAAACAAGAGCAATCATGACCCAACACATCAAACACCACCTCGATGACGCAACATTGATGGGCTATACCACAGGTGTTTTGCCCGAAGCGTTCAATCTGATCGTCGCCACCCATCTTTCGCTGTGCGACAGCTGTCGCGCGCAGGCCGCCAGTTTTGAGGCCTTGGGCGGAGAAGTACTGGAGCAGACAAAACCCGACGCGGCTTTGGCCCCCATCGGCAAGGACAGTCTGGATGCTACTTTTGCCCTGATCGAAACACCTCAAACGCCATCGCCTCAGCCTGCCGTGGCAAAACCCGGCGTGTTGCCTGCACCGTTGCAAGCCTATGTTGGCGGAGACCTTGAAGCTGTGAAATGGCGGGCCGTTGGTCTGGGCGTCAAACAGGCCATTTTGCCCACCTCCAAGAATGCGACAGCACGACTGCTTTTGATCCCTGCAGGCGCCGCGATGCCCGATCACGGCCACCAAGGCACCGAGATTACAATGGTTCTCAAAGGTGCGTTTCACGACGAGGACGATTATTTTGCCCGTGGGGACGTCGAAATCGCGGACAGTGACATGCATCACACGCCGGTCGCGGACATCAAAGAGGACTGTATTTGCCTCGCGGTAAGTGATGCACCGTTGAAGTTCAGTGGGCTAATCCCAAGAATTGCCCAACGCTTTTTGCGGATATAGATTTCCACTCAGCCGCCCGTGCGCTACGCTATGTTGGCGGTCGTCAATCGCCGTCGAATATCCTGGTTGGGAAGCCGTCAATACTGGTCACATTTTTCTTCTGCCAGAAATCTGTGACCCCCTCAGGCCCCATGTCGTCGTACCACGGCACCAAGTCCGTCTCAGCGCGGGTTCGAACCACCGACATCTCAGGCACACCACTGCCGCAAGATGTGGTGACAAGCTCAATATCCAATTCAAAGATGTTTCGCGCCCCGGCAAAATCGGGGAAGTGCCCATATAATGCGTCCCATTGCGCATCGCGAGGATGGATCACCCGCGCCGATCCATAGACCCGCAAGGTCAGGTGATCGCCCTCAAAGGCGCAAAACATCAACGTCATGCGATCGTTCTTAAGAAGATGTGCTGCGGTTTCGTTGCCGCTGCCCGTCACGCTGAGCCACAGAATTTTAGTCGGGCTTATGACACGCAAGGAATCCAGACCTTTGGGTGACATATTAACCCGCCCGTTCGGGGCCGCTGTGGCGACAAAGAATACCTGCTGCTTGAGAATGAAGTTGGTGAAAGATCTGTTCAGCTTAGGTGTCGAAATGCCCATCTTTGGCCCCCTGAATATGTTGTCTTGCCAGATGCCAGCTTTCTATCAGCTTACTGCTGACACCGGGCTGTCAGCAGTGATTTCGGGATCGCCCAATAAGTATCAATAGCCAAATTCGGCGTCTTCAACGGTCGCCTTTGACCAGTGGCACGACGGGTGCAACCTCATCCGGTGACAGTTCCTCAAAATCAAAGTTGTCCAGTCGTGCTGCCCGTTTGCCCGCGCGTTCCGCTGCCGTGTTCAACCCCTCCAGGTCTGAGCGCGCCTGACCGAAATGCGTGTTCAGTTTGTCTACCCGCGTCACCACCAGTTCAACATCGCGGTGCAACATTTTCAACGTCTTGCGAATGGCCCCGGCCTGTTCGCGCATCCGGGCATCTTTCAAAATCGCGCGCATGGTGTTCAGCGTCGCCATGCAGGTTGTCGGCGACACGATCCAGACCCGCGCGTCAAATCCGTCGCGCACCAATTCGGGAAAATTCGCATGTAGTTCGGCATAAACCGCCTCGGATGGCAGGAACATCAACGCGCCATCCGCCGTCTCGCCGTCCAGAATATACTTTTCGCTGATCGCCTTGATATGCGCCCGCACGGATGTTTTCATCGCCCGCGCGGCCTCGGCCAATTCCGCGTCGGTGCCTGCCCGGCGCAAAGCCTCATATGCCTCCAAAGGGAATTTACTGTCGATCACAATCGGTCCGGGAGGATTGGGCAGATGGATCAGACAGTCGGCGCGTTTGCCATTCGACAGGGTGGCCTGCAACGAATAACTGTCTTTGGGCAGTGCTTTGGAGACAATATCCGTCAGCTGGATTTCACCAAACGCCCCGCGTGTCTGCTTGTTGCTTAGGATATCCTGAAGGCTTAATACATCGCCCGACAATTTGGTGATATTGTCTTGCGCCTTGTCTATCGACGCCAGCCGTTCTTGCAATTGTGTCAGCGATGTTGTGGTCTGTTTTGAACTGCCATGCAGCGTTTCCTTCATTCGTTCCTGCATCTCAAACAGCGACCGGGCTGACCGCGTGGCATTGTCTGCCAACCGGTCCTGCATTTGCTGTTGCACCGACGCCAATCGCGCCTCCATTGTCTGGATCAATTGTGCCTGTGCGTTGGCTTGCGTGTCAGACACGGTTTGCAAGCCGCCGCGCAATTGTTCCTGGCCTGCGCCAAGCTGCTGCACGTGCTGGCCCAACGCGCCCATTTGCTGAAACATCGGCGCCGCCATCTGCGCTGATTTTCCAGCCGCACGCACAGCCATGATCAGTAAGATCAAAAACACCAGCAAAACCGCACCACCAGCTATAACGGCAATCACCAGCGGGTCCGAGACCGCGTAAACCTGTCCTGCAATCTCAATCATGTGCGTCCAAACAACCGTTCAATATCGCTGAGCTTCAGCTCGACATACGTGGGCCTGCCGTGATTGCATTGACCTGAATGCGGCGTCGCCTCCATTTCGCGCAGAAGCGCGTTCATTTCCTCGGTCCGCATCCAGCGACCCGACCGGATCGAGCCGTGACACGCCACCCGGCTCAGGATCGCCTCGATCCGGGCCTGCACGGTGTTGCTGCTGTTCTGGTCTGCCAGTTCATCCAGTATGTCCAGCACCATGGCGCGCGCATCAACCGTGCCCAGGATCGCAGGCGTTTCGCGCACGGCGATGGCGCTACCGCCAAAGGGCTCGATCCCCAGTCCAAATTGCGCCAGTTCCTCAGCGACATCCATCAGACGCGCACAATCACCCGCTGACAATTCGACAATCTCGGGGATCAGCAGCGCCTGTGATGCGACGCCGTTTTCAGCCATCTGATGCTTTAGCTTTTCATAAACCAGCCGTTCGTGTGCTGCGTGCTGATCCACGATAACCATACCTGTGGCGGTCTGCGCGATGATGTAGTTTTCATGCACCTGCCCGCGCGCTGTGCCTAATGGATAGTCAGCGCTTTGCTCATCCGGCGCGGTCTCAGGCGGCGCTGCGTCAGCGCGCCCCCAAGGTGCTGACACCTCGGCAAAACCGGGGGCTTGGCCCCGGTAGGCCGCATCAATCGCAGCGCGCGACGGACGGTCCATCTGGTAAACCCGCGCGCCCGTTGGTTCAGGCGTCATCGCACCCAGTGTCGCCCCGGCAACCGTGGTTGACGCGCGGTGTCCGGCATTGGCCAAGGCGTGGCGTAGCGCCGATACAATCAGCCCACGCGCCAGGCCCGGATCGCGGAACCGCACTTCGGATTTTGCCGGATGTACGTTGACGTCCACCAAGGTGGGATCGCAATCCAGAAACAGCGCCGCCGCCGGGTGACGATCGCGGCTGAGAAAATCAAAATAGGCCCCGCGCAAGGCGCCAACCAACAACTTGTCACGCACTGGGCGACCATTCACAAACAGGTATTGCGCGACCGCAGAACCACGTGAATAGGTCGGCAGAGCGGCATATCCGGTCAGATGCAACCCTTCGCGTTCCGCGTCAATCGCCAGCGCATTTTCTGCAAACTCACGCCCCAGAACACCGGCAAGACGCCCATGTAACGCATCAAACAAATCGCCGCTTTCGGCCTCGGCGCGAAACACCTGTCGCGCAGGCCCGTCGCCCGAGACATCGCGCAATTCAAACCGCACAAAAGGTTCGGCCATCGCCAGACGTTTGATAATGTCGCCAATCGCCTGCGCCTCTGCACGGTCTGTCCGCAGGAACTTCAGACGCGCCGGCGTGGCATAAAACAAATCGCGCAACGTGACGATTGTGCCTGCATTCAAGGCCGCAGGTTTGACAGCCTCCGTTTGCCCGCCCGCCACGGTGATCTCGGCAGCGGGTGCGCCTGCGACCCGGCTGGTGATGGTCAGCCGCCCGACAGCGCCCAGTGACGGCAGCGCCTCGCCGCGAAACCCGAAGGTGTGGATGTTCAAAAGGTCGGACCCGTCGATTTTCGACGTGGCATGACGTGACATGGCCAGCGGCAAATCCTGTGCTGCAATGCCGCAGCCATCGTCGGTGACGCGGATCAGTGTTTTGCCCCCGTCGGCATAATCCACACAAATACGCCGCGCACCGGCATCCAGCGCGTTTTCGACCAATTCCTTGACCGCCGACGCAGGACGTTCGACAACCTCGCCTGCCGCGATCCGATTAACGGCACCTTCGTCCAATTGACGGATTACGGGGCGGGTTTCGCCGATATTGGGGTCTGCAATTGCCATACCGCAATACCTAGCAGGACAAGGCCGATTCTGAAACCGACTATCAGGCCATTTTTAGCCGGTACTTACAGAAATCATGACCCCAATTGCGCGGTCCCTCCACGGGTACGATGCGGACCAAACCGGGCGGCAATGGCCAAAATGACACCCGAAACACTGGCGATCATCCCGGCCGCACTGACAGAATCGCCCGCACCTAGCCATATCGGGCCGTAGCCCGCGATGACATAGCCCAACACCGCCGCGATCACCGCAAACAACACCGACCACGCCACCTGGTGTTCCAGCTGATTGGTCATCAGACGGGCGGCGGCAGGCGGGCAAATGAACATCGCGATCACGATAATGCTGCCCACCGCATCAAACGCGGCAACGGCGGCAATGGCCGAGACAATGACCAGCGCCAACCCCAAAGGCCCGGTGCGCATCCCCACCGTTTGGGCAAACCCTTCGTCAAAGGTCGAGATTTTCAAAGGCCGCCAAAAGATCACCACAAACCCGGCAACCCCCAGCAACGCCAGCGCCATGCGAGACAGCTCAACCGGAAGCCCGGCAAGGGCCGTTGGGTCCAGCAGCGACGACCAGCCCGTGGCATCCAGCCAGATCAGGCTTTCCAGATTGCCAAAAAGCGCGTGTTCGACATCCAGATGCACTGAACTGGTGTCTGATTGTTCCAGCAGCAGCACGCCACCCGCAAACATGGCGGTAAAGACGACGCCCATGGCGGCCCCCGCTTCGATCCGGCCAACGCGGCGTATGACCTCAATCGCGATCACAGCCACCACCGCAGCGCCCGCCGCCCCCAGCAGCATCGGCCAGGTGGTCGCAGCCCCGGTCAGCAAAAATGCAACCACGATACCGGGTAATACAACGTGGCTGATGGCATCCCCGATCAGCGCCTGACGCCGCAAGACCAGAAAATTGCCCGGCAGCGCACAGGCCACGGCCACACAAATACCGATCAACATCGGCGTCAGCGACAATGGAACAAACTCAGAGCCCATCACGATGGCACCCCCTGCGGCGCGCCAATACGTTGATCAATCAGCGCAATTTGATCCGAGGTCAGCACAGTTTCGATCGGCGTCAATCCGTCATAATGCGCGGCTGCCGCCTCAAACGCGTGGTCACCCCTTATCATTTGCCACCGCACCTCATCGCGCAAAGCTTTGGCGGCACGGGCGCGGCCATCATCGGTGGCCACACCATCCTTGCGCGCCCATCCTTCGCGGGCCAGCAGGCGCAACGTCAGTTTCTCATAGATCGGTTGGCCCTGTGCCAAAGCCAACAACCCCTGTCGCAAATGCACCCGGCGTTGAAATGCGCGGTGCCGCAAAAACGCCGACAATATTCCCCGTCCGGGCGCCAGTAACAGCGAGACAGCGAACATGCCAAACCCCACCAGAACGATAATCGGACCGGTTGGCAAATCCGCAAAACCCGCGGAAAACGCAGCACCCACATAGGCGGAAACGCCACCCAGCACGCCCGCAATCAGTACCACATGATCGGTGCGGTCGGTCCAGAACCGTGCTGTAACGGGCGGAATGATCAGCAAGGCGACGATCAGGATCAGCCCAACGATTTTTAGCCCGACAACCGTGATCGCCAGCACCACACCCATCATCGCCATATCGGTGCGCGCCACATTTTGCCCGGTAGACATGGCGAACTCCGGATCAAATGAGGCCAATGTCAAGCGGCGGCGCAATACCAACACCAACGCCAGCGTCAGCGCTGCCGAAACCGCGATAATCAATGCATCGGATCGTAACATGCCTGCAGTTGACCCCAACAAAAACCCCTCAAGACCTGCCTGACGACCCGCGTTCATCGACTGAATAATCGTCAGCAATACGATGCCAAAGCCAAAGAACACCGATAAGACAGCGCCAATCGCCGCATCTTCGGCCAGTCGGGTGCGCGTGCTAAGCCAACCCACGCAGATCAACCCGATGGCCGCAGAGATTGCAGCACCGCCCAGCAACCCCAGCAAATTGCGCCCGTCACCTCCTATGGCGACCATAGCGATAAACGCCAATCCGACGCCCGGCAGGGTCGCATGTGAAATCGCGTCACTGACCAGCGCGCGTTTGCGCAAGAAAAGAAATGTGCCGCCAACCCCTGCCGCCATGCCCAACAGCATCGCACCCAGCGTCACAAGGGTCGCGTTATACCCAAGTTGCAAAAGCAATGCATCAAGGATCATGGCCTAGCCCAGCGTTCCACTAAGCTGGTCCATCTGGGTGCCGGCCAAACGCCCGCCGTAGGTGTCTTGCAGGTTGTCGTGGGTAAAGACATCCGCCACCGTACCTTCGGCGATGCGGCGGGTGTTGATCATGAAAACATGGTCGAAATATTCGGCAACCGTCGACAGGTCATGGTGTACAGCGACCACGGTTTTGCCCGCATCACGCAAGGATTTCAGGACCGATATGATGGCCTTTTCCGTCGCTGCATCGACCCCTGCAAAGGGTTCGTCCAGAAGATAAAGCTCGGCATCCTGCGCCAGTGCGCGGGCCAGGAAAACCCGCTGTTGCTGACCGCCCGATAATTGTCCGATCTGGCGGGTGGCGAAATCCGCCATGCCAACGCGTTCCAGACAGTCAATCGCCTTGGCACGGTGGGATGCGCGCAGGCGACCCAATAGGCCCAATTGCGGGTAAAGCCCCATCAGAACCACATCAATCACCCGTGTCGGAAAATCCCAGTCCACCGACGCGCGTTGCGGCACATATGCAATCTTGTCGCGCTGCTGGTCCACAGGTTTGCCAAAGATTGTCGTTTGTCCGGCCAGCGGTTTCAAAATGCCCAATGCCGCCTTGAGCAGCGTTGATTTACCCGCGCCATTGGGACCAATGATGGCTGTCATCGCCCCCGGTTCAACCGTCATATCCACCGAGAACACTGCAGGTTTCTGGCCGTAGGACACCGTCATCCCACGAATCGCAAGCGGGCTGGAACCGATCCGGGTATCTTGCGCAATCGCGCCGTTGTTGGTGGCAAGTTCAAGCGTCATGTCAGCTCCCCGCTGCCAGTTTTCCGGCCATGCCAAGGGGCGGGATATCAGCCCCCAACGCCCCGGAAATTGTTGTTACATTATGGTCCAGCATACCAAGATAGGTACCTTCATACGTCCCGTCAGGACCCATCGCGTCGCTATAAAGTTCGCCGCCTACACGCACCCTGTGACCCCGCGCTGCAGCCCCTTCGATCAAGGCACGAATGTTGCGATCCGAAACTGAGGTTTCGACAAAAGCCGCCGCGATGTTGCGGTCTACCAGCAGATCGACAAGCGCGCTGATCCGGTTCAGTCCCGCCTCGCTTTCGGTGGAGATGCCCTGAATGCCGATCACCTCAAATCCGTAAGCCTTGCCAAAATATCCAAAGGCATCATGTGCCGTCAGCAACACGCGCTGTTCGGGGGCGACTTTTTGCAATGCGCCTTTCGAATAGGCATCAAGATCCGTCAGATCGGCCTTTAAGGCAGCCGCGTTCGCGGTAAAAATCGCGGCCTCTTCGGGGCAGGCTGCAGACAATGTCGCGGCAATTTTATCAACCACTTGCGCCCAAAGTGCGGGGTCCATCCAAACATGCGGATCAAAGCGACCGTCATAATCCGCATGCGAAATCAGCGCCTCGAGCGGCAGGTCGTCAGCAACCGCGACCACGGTGCGTTTGCGAGACAGATCCTCAAAAAAACGCTCCATCTGCGCCTCAAGATAGAGACCATGCCAAAGCACGATATCAGCCCGTGTCATCGCCACAATATCGCTGCGTGTCTGGCGGTAGGCATGCGGGTCAACACCCGGCCCCATCAGCGCTTGAACGCGGACCAGATCACCACCAACGCGGCGCGCCGTATCTGCAATCATACCGGTTGTTGCTACAACGTTCAGCTGTCCCGCGGCCCACACCTGCGGTGCGGCAGTGACAAGGGCAGCCGAAAAAATCAGACCCGACAAAGCGGAGCGGCGCGTAAGCATGAATGGTCCTGTAGTGGTTTCAGTTAAGAATGAATATGAGAACTATTCGCAACTAAGTCAATGCTAATGCGAACAATTCGCAAAAAGAAAGAACGACAGGTAATTCCCATGCTCCCAGGCGTGCCTTACTTGCCAATTTTCGTGCCTCGTGCGAGTTTGCCGATCTGCCTCGCCAAGGAACAAAAGATGCATACTCAGGCCCCTCACACCACAACGGCAACCGGCACAGCGCAACTGCCGCAAGTCACCGAACCCCGCAATCCGGGCATGGCACTGGATCTGGATTGGGTTTTGGGTGTGCAGGCCAATACATCTGCGATTGAACGCCGCGCCACGCAACTGCCCGCACGGCGGTCTGTCAAAAAGGCGCATCAGGCCGCATGGCTGTTGCGCGCGATCACCTGCATTGATCTGACCACATTGTCAGGGGATGACACCGAACGCCGCGTTGAACGGCTATGCGCAAAGGCGCGCCAGCCCGTGGCACCGGCAATGCTGGACGCGCTTGGGATGGCACCAATCACCACAGGTGCTGTCTGCGTCTACCACGAGATGATACCGGCAGCGGTGCGCGCATTGCAGGGCACCGGCATTCCTGTCGCGGCCGTCAGCACCGGTTTTCCCGCCGGATTGTCGCCGCTGCATCTGCGCATTTCTGAGATCGAAGAAAGTGTGGCAGCAGGCGCCTCCGAGATCGACATCGTCATCTCGCGCCGTCACGTTTTGACGGGCAATTGGCAGGCATTATATGATGAGATGCGCAGCTTTCGCGCCGCCTGTGGCGAGGCGCATGTCAAAGCAATCCTCGCAACCGGAGAGTTGGGCAGCCTGCGCAACGTCGCCCGCGCATCGCTGGTCTGCATGATGGCCGGCGCCGATTTCATCAAGACCTCGACCGGCAAGGAAAATGTCAATGCAACACTGCCGGTCACGCTGGTCATGGTGCGCGCCATTCGCGATTATTTTGATCGCACTGGCCTGCGCGTGGGCTACAAACCCGCAGGCGGTATTTCCAAGGCGAAGGACGCGATCACCTATCTGGCACTGATGAAAGAAGAGTTGGGCGACCGCTGGTTGCGGCCTGATCTTTTCCGCTTTGGTGCCTCATCGTTGTTGAATGATATCGAGCGTCAGTTGGAACACCATGTAACGGGCCATTATTCTGCCGGGTATCGCCATGCGACCAGCTGATGTGACACGTGCAAAAGATTTGAGTATTTTCAGAAGGGTGAAGCGATGAGCGTCTCCGAAGTTTTCGAAACATTGGACTATGGTCAGGCCCCCGAAAGCGCCGCAGAGGCACTGGCATGGTTAATCGATCAGGGCGACAAATTTGGTCATTTCATTGATGGAGAATTCACCCCACCCGGCCTAGGGTTTGACAGCCGCAATCCGGCGACGGGGGAAGTTTTGGCAACCTTGACCCAAGCCACTCAGCATGATGTGGACACCGCAGTCTCAGCGGCCCGCAAAGCCCAAGGCAAGTGGCAAAAACTGGGTGGGCATGGCCGGGCGCGATATTTATATGCTCTGGCACGGCTCTTGCAAAAACACGCTCGGCTTTTTGCCGTGCTAGAAACTTTGGACAACGGCAAGCCGATCCGCGAAAGCCGCGACATCGACGTCCCCTTGGCGCAACGGCATTTCTATTACCACGCTGGCATGGCGCAACTGATGGAAACTGAACTACCCGACGCAGAACCTTTGGGCGTTTGCGGTCAGATTATTCCGTGGAACTTTCCACTGCTGATGCTGTCCTGGAAAGTGGCCCCGGCGCTGGCGATGGGTAATACGGTGGTATTGAAACCTGCCGAATACACGTCGCTAACGGCATTGTTGTTTGCCGATATTTGCAGGCAAGCCGGCCTGCCAAAAGGGGTTGTGAATATCGTGACCGGTGATGGCGCGGTTGGTGAAATGATAGTTGCTGCTGACGTGGATAAGATCGCCTTCACCGGCTCAACCCCTGTCGGGCGCCGTATCCGTCAAGCCACGGCAGGTACCGGTAAAGCCCTGACACTGGAATTGGGTGGCAAAAGCCCCTACATCGTGTTCGATGATGCCGATCTGGACAGCGCCATCGAAGGGCTGGTCGATGCCATCTGGTTTAACCAGGGACAGGTCTGCTGTGCCGGATCGCGCCTGTTGGTGCACGAACCCATCGCAGATGTGTTTTATGCCAAGCTGCGCGCCCGGATGGACAAATTGCGCATGGGCGACCCGCTCGACAAAAGTATCGACGTGGGCGCCATCGTCGACCCGGTGCAACTGCAGACCATCACTGAATTGGTCGCGGCAAACGCGGCCGGAGAAAAACATGTCGCAGCAAGTCCAATGCCCGACACAGGCAGCTTTTACCCCCCAACCCTGATCACCAGCTTAAACCCCGCTGATACGCTCATGCAGGAAGAAATCTTTGGGCCGGTTCTGGTATCCACAACATTCCGCACCCCGGACGAAGCGGTGCAGCTGGCAAATAACACACGCTTTGGTCTTGCCGCGACTGTCTGGTCGGAAAATATCAACCTGGCGTTAGATATTGCCCCGAAACTCGCCGCTGGAATCGTCTGGATCAACGGCACAAACATGATGGACGCTGCGGCCGGTTTTGGCGGTGTTCGCGAAAGCGGCTTTGGTCGCGAAGGCGGTTGGGAAGGTTTGTCCGCCTACACACGCCCGAAAGGCACAGCCAAACCCCTCAAACCTTTGCAGGCCTTTCAGGGAAACGGCGCGCCCACCGACCCATTAGACCGCACATCCAAACTCTATATCGGCGGGAAACACGCGCGGCCGGACGGGGGGTACTCAAACCCGGTCTGGGGAAAATCCGGAGCGCTTTTGGGGCACGCCTCGCTTGCCAACCGTAAGGATGTGCGCAACGCGGTCGAGGCCGCACAGACCGCAAAAAGCTGGAGCAAAACGACCGGACATCTGCGCGCA
>JBAUHN010000051.1:0-4076 GCA_049680295.1 Sulfitobacter sp. | reverse complement strand
GAACCATACAGCCCAAGGCTACAAAGGCGCAGAAAATAAGCTTGTAAATCGTCTGCCCCATGTGACCTTCGCCAAAGAGATAAGTCCATCCCTTCAGCCCGTAGTAGGACCATGAGATCATCGTCGAAAACGCAAACAACAGCGCGCCAAACGCAAGCGGCAGGGGGAACCAGCTGATCTGACGCTCGAACGCGGCAGATGTCATCGCGACCCCTGTGGCGTCACCGGCAAAGTTTGGATCCGCCACCTGGCTTGTGCCAATCACCAATGCGGTAATCGTACAGATCACGATTGTATCAATGAACGGCTCAAGCAGCGACACGTAGCCTTCGGTCACTGGCTCTTTGGTTTGCACAGCGGCGTGGGCAATGGACGCAGAACCGATTCCAGCCTCGTTTGAGAACACAGCCCGTTGAAAGCCGATGATCAGCGCACCGATGGCACCGCCCTGAACGCCCGCACCGGTAAAGGCACCGGCAAAGATATTGCCAATTGCGGCCGGGATCGAGGTAAAGTTCATCAAGATCACGATGATGGCGAAGACACAGTAGAATATTGCCATGAACGGCACGATCTTTTCGGTCACACGGGCGATGGATTTGATGCCGCCAACAATGACAGCAAAGACCACAACCGCAAGGATCAGGCCAACAAGCCAGCCCAAGCCATCCAAACCGCCACCAGCAACCGTATTCAGTTGCACATAGGCCTGATTGGACTGGAACATATTGCCGATGCCAAGCGCGCCAACAAAGATACCAATCGCGTAAAACGTGCCCATGAACTTGCCAAAGCCGCCCATGCCACGCTCTTCAAAGCCTTTTCGCATATAATACATCGGGCCACCGGACACCGATCCGTCCGGGTTTTCCTGCCGGTATTTAACGCCAAGCGTACATTCCACAAACTTGGTGGACATGCCGAGGAACCCCGCAACGATCAGCCAGAACGTCGCACCCGCGCCACCGATGGTGACCGCAACCGCGACACCGCCGATGTTACCGATGCCTACCGTGCCGGATACAGCCGTGGCCAATGCCTGAAAGTGTGACACCTCGCCGGGGCTGTCAGGGTCGGCATAATCACCGCGCACCAGATGGATCGCATGCTTAAAGCCGCTGACGTTCACGAACCCCATGTAAAAAGTGAAGAATACCGCGCCAATGACCAACCACAGCACCACCAGCGGCAACTGCGCGCCAAAAACAGGTATCTTAAAGAAGACAAAGCTGCCGACAGCGGATGCAATCGGTGCCGTCATTTGGTTAATCGTCTCATCGAAGCCAGCAAAGGCTGGCATGGAATACATAATAAATGCGACTACAGTTATGAACAATCTCGTCATGATGTGTCCCTCATTTTGAGTGTGCCCGACCAATCTCAGCGGGCGTGTTTTGTTGGGTTCCTAAGGTACAACAACGACAGGAACCGGTGACGTTTGGACCAAGTTGCCAGCGACGCTGCCAAACAACAGGTTTTTGATCCCCGATTGGCCCCGCCGCCCGATGACGATTTGTTTCACGTCATGGGTTTCGGCCAGTTTGATCAGGGTTTCCGCAGGTGGCCCGTGTCTGACGACGGTTTCGTAATCAACACCGGCTGCCTTTAACATTGCCGCTGCAGGCTCCACCACTTTTGTCGTTGCGCGGTCTATCTCTTGTTCGCGGCGCATATGACGCTCTGCGTTTTCTTCGGGTGTGTTGAATGAATAGGGCGACCATTCGATCACATAGGTGACGATCAGTTTCGCCCCGTCCAGCTTTGCACGTGCACCAGCGTATTCAAGGGCTCTTTTTCCCCCGTCGCTGCCATCCACAGCAACCAAGACTGAATTTGACATTTTTCCCTCTCCGGCTTTTTTGTTTTATCGCCGACGGGGCAGGTTGTACTGTGTGCAACAGATCCCACCAGCAGTTGCAATGTTAGACAGATCGGTGTTTTTAGCAATACGTCTTGGCATGGCGACATATTTGCAAATTGGCAAATGCAGCACACGCATCGCGGCCCAAATCGCGCCAAGTCGGCGAAACACCAGACTGGCAGGCGGCGTTTTTGGGGTGGTTTGGTAGGCCCGGCAGGCAGAGCACAAACTTTCAAGAGCAGCAAGTTAGGTTGACGAACCGCCAAAACGCGGCCTTTGATTTCATTGCGACAATTTGGCACGTGACGAACCCTTTTTCACAATCGCTCGGCGGGTCAAAGCCATGAGTGGCATGGCGTTGATCTGGGCCGCGAATGTCAAAGGCCTGAAGCCCGCCGCCAAGATCGTGCTGATCCAGCTGGCGGACTTCCACAACAAGGAAACTGGCCAGTGCAACCCAAGCGCCCAGCGGTTGGCGGACGAATGCGAGATGGGTCGCGCAACGCTGTTCCGACACATGACGACGCTGGAAGAGTGCGGCCTTGTCACGCGCCATGCCCGTGGGGATGGCGATGGCGGGCGAGGCTCCAACCAGTATGAGTTGCATCTCGACATCACCCTTGGCCCAAGCGCCCGCCCGAAAGGCGGCGACGGTCCCAACGGGGTTGCGTCTCAAAATGAGACGGGGGGAAACGTCTCAAAAACGCGTGGGAAACGTCTCAAGGGTGAGACGGGGGTAGTCTCAAATCGGGACACGAACCTTACCATTGAACCTAAGAAAGAACCTCCTTCGCGCAAGCGCGAGGCGGTGGAGGCTGAGAAGATTTTAGCAGCATATCCGCCCGACCGATTGCGGGGCAAAGCGGCCTGCCTTGCCCAGATCGAAGAGGCCATGAAGGAAGGGATTGCACCGGAGGACTTGCTCCAAGCGGTCCAAGCCTACGCCACCGACAGCGCAGGTTTCACCCGCTCCAAGGTCTGCTTTTCCGACAACTGGTTTCAGTCGCGGCGCTGGCGTGCCTATGTTGAGAAGCAGGCAGAAGACCGTGAAAAGACGGCAGCGTTGCAGGCAGACCACCATGCGCGGTTGGCGTGCTGGATCAGTGACCGCAGCCCGATGTGCAAACACATCACGGCCAAGCAGATCGACGGATTGCTGGCGTCGAAGCTGGTGACACAGGCCCAAATCCAGGCGGCAGGCCTCAGATCATGAGCGCCACCGATCCCACCGAAGAGCAAACCGCAAGGCGACCCATGTCATACGCTGGCGCTGCTGACACGGGACCTTGCGAGGGGCGGCACGCCTCCCCTTCGAACCCCACCGGCGCAGGCAAAGCCCGCACCAAAGAGCCGCTGACCGAGACGTTCGTCTTTCGGTGCACAGCGGCAGAGAAGGCCCAGCTGCGCGCAAAGGCCGAGGCCGCAGGTCTGCCTGCTGCGACCTATCTTACAATTTCCGTTTAACTTCTACCTTCGCGGTTCGTTGATTGGTTTGAATTCTAGGGCCGGTGTCTGATGAAAGCCACTTATCGCACAACTTCTTTACTCCGTGATCGGATATCTTAGCATATACAAACCTTTCGGCATGGATAGCACGCATGCGATTCATTTCACGTGCCATTTGTTTCGGTATAGCAACCACTCGTTCGCGCTCGTCACCTTCCCAGCCCATCTCTATCATGTGATTTGGCGTCAATGGAAATTGCACACGTACGGTCTTGTTTCTAAATCCTCCGTCGCCTCGGAGCGGGCTTCGCGTCGAAGGGTCCGTAGTTCTAGTTACTGGGCTATCTGAAGTTACCAAATGTTGTTCATCACTTCGGCCAACCACCCAATTCATATTAAGAAGATGATCGGCAATCGTCTCGATTGAGCCGAGAACAGGCAAGCCTGCTTCTTTACTTACGTTGATTTGATAGTTGTCGGTGCCCCCTATGAATTTTCGCATTCTTTCGCGCTCTTCCGCCGAAGTGGTCTTGCCATGTTCAGTGTCGAATTGATCCATAGTGGCTTCATGGTATTCTTTATTTTGGGCCGTGAATTGACCAATAGTTTGAAAAAGCTGGGCTGACATTTCAGCTGCTGCATTTACAGAGGCAGGCGACCTTAAATATTGAGCGGCGACGAAAAGCGCAATGTTATCTCGTTCTGATCCGCCCAGAACTCTTCCTTTTGTCAAATCCTCCCAGAGAGGTGCAGCAGCGCTCTCAATTTC
>JBAUHN010000050.1:0-2931 GCA_049680295.1 Sulfitobacter sp. | reverse complement strand
AGAGTATCCTTTCCCAAGTTGCTTCGTCGAAATGATCGCTGGCATGTCCGTGTATAAGTATCCAAATGTTGAATGCCAACGAGATGGAAATTGATGGTAACCGTCCGGAGCGGGGGACTGCCTGACGCCCCTGAGTTTGGCGTAGTCGGTCTATTCGAAGTAATTCGGGTGCGTTTTGTGAATGAACTCGATTGTCTTGTCGAGCCGGGACAGGTGTTTGCGAATTGAGCTTTGCGCCTGTTCGAGATTGCCTGACGCCATCCCTTCCGCGATCTCTCGATGATCTGCCAAAATGGCCTCTGCTTCGCTGCCTTTTTCGAGGCTGAGCAGGCAAAGCCGGTCAACTTTCTGCTTGCATTCCAGCATCACTTCAAATGCCAATGGGTTTCCACCAAGCACATAGATCAGCTTGTGGAAATCATAGTCCAACGTGTGAAATGCAGGCAAATCGCCGCTGCTGATCGCCTGCTCTTGCAAGGCAAGGTTCTCGGCCAGTTTTGCTTCGCGTGGCGCGTCCCAAACCTGAACTGCGCGATGGACGACTTCCAGTTCAACCGCCATTCGAACAAGTCGTGCCAGGGCGACGCGCTCCATAGAAAAGCCGCGCACTTCGGTAGCTTTTTGTGGCCGGATGACAAGCAGGTCTTCATTGCCCAACTTGGTAAAGGCA
This sequence comes from Sulfitobacter sp., assembly GCA_049680295.1. GTDB lineage: Bacteria > Pseudomonadota > Alphaproteobacteria > Rhodobacterales > Rhodobacteraceae > JBAUHN01. The sequence goes on along the minus strand of JBAUHN010000050.1, from coordinate 2,261 downwards.
TTGCGGACAGGTTGACGCGAGACGCCAAAACGACGCGCAACTTCCGTCTCGGACAGCTTGGTGCCGGGCAGGATTTTGAGCGAGATGATTTCATCATGCAGTGTTTCGTAAACTGCATCGGTTGTGGTTCGTCTTACAATATCGTCCACGGGATCTTGCTTTAGCCTTTCCTTTTTAGTCACATCAAAAAGCGCTGCCGGAGTTCTAAGGCACTGAAACCAGATGATGTTCTGACCGGCGGCCCTAGCTTTTATCAGGTCAAGCACCTAACGCAACAAAGGCGCTGTGACAGCCTGTGTCAAGTCAGACAGGACGTCGGAATCCATTTGTTGGCAAAACTTGGATACTAGTCTCCTTATTGGCGAAGCAGTGATTCCGGCTCTGGGTGGAAGGTGGACGCCATATGGCACGCATCCCCCCGTTAACCAAGAAAGCCAGGCGCTGTCCGAAAAAATTAGGGAGGAGAACCCATGACTTTTACTAAATCGTTTTTCGTGGCTACAACCGCATTGGCTCTCGTTGCAGGCGCGGCTTCTGCTGACGGCTGGCGCGCGTGGAACATCCACAATGACGGACATCCAAACACCGCTGCGATGGACAAATTTGCAGAACTCGTCGACACGGCCACAGGCGGCGAAGTTACCGTTGACGTGTTCCACGGCGGCGTTCTTGGTTCGCAGCCAGATGCGCTTGAGCAGGTTCGCATTGGCGCAATTGAAATCGGGAACTTCAATCTCGGCCCTATCGGTCCGATGGTCAAAGAAGCGAACCTTGTTTCCCTGCCATTCATTTTCAAAAGCATACCGCACATGTTCCGCGTGCTGGAAGGTGAGGCGGGCCAAACCGTCGCCGCAGCCATGGGCGACGCGGGCATTCTGCCGCTGGCATGGTTTGACGCTGGTGCGCGTTCTTTCTACAGCCAGAAACCAATTGAGACGCCTGCCGATGTCGCTGGTCTGAAGATCCGTGTGATGAACAACGATCTTTATACTTCGATGATCTCTGCGATGGGTGGCAACCCCTCCCCAATGGCGTTCTCCGAAGTTCAGCAAGCGCTGAAAACGGGTGTCGTCGATGGCGCGGAAAATAACTTCCCCTCGTTCAAAAACGTCGGTCACTATGAGGTGACAACGCACTATTCCTTGTCCGAGCACCTGATCATCCCTGAGTGCATTTGCGTGAACACCGCAAAGTTCAACGCTTTGTCCCCAGAAATGCAGACCGCCGTGCGCGGCGCTGCCGAACAGGCCGCCCTTTATCAGCGCGAACTTTGGGCCGTAGGTTCCGAGCAGGCGCGTAAAGACGTCGAAGCCGCGGGCATCAAAGTGAATGAAATCGCTGACAAGGGTCCATTCCAGTCCGCGATGGATTCGGTTTATGCGGATTATCTGGCTACTAACCCAGACATGAAAGCATTGGTCGAGATGGCGCAGGCAACTGAATAGGTTGTCCTGACACATCAACCAAGAGCGCCCGGCTCCACCAATGGATGCCGGGCGTTTTGCCTCAAAGGGGACCCCATGCGAGAGCCAAAATCACCACCTTCATTTTTGCAGCCAATGGACAGATTGTTTGACCTGCTGGCGCGCGTTTGTGTCCTTTTGGCAGGCGTCGCCCTTGTCGTCATGACGGTGATCTTTGCATGGCTGGTGTTCGGCCGGTACGTTTTGAATGACACGCCCACCTGGGTTGAGCAGGTATCTTTGTTGCTTGTCATGGTTATCGCATTCCTGGGTGCCGCTGCAGGGGTGCACAATCACACACATCTGTCCGTTGTCGTCTTCCGAAATATCGTGCCATCCAAGGTGCGGACAATTTTTGTCGTTTTGACCGACGTTCTGATGGCCGGATTTGGCGGCATGATGTTCTGGTACGGTATTGAGCTGACCAAATTCAAATGGAACACGCTGATCCCTCTGATCCAATGGCCAGAGGGACTGCGTTCCTTGCCCCTTACAATCAGCGGCGCATTGTTGTGCCTTTTTTCAATCGGCCATCTGATCCGCCTGTGTTTGGGCAGAGACGAGCGCCAAGATAACATAGATCAGGGCTAGTCATGGGACTTATGGTTCTTCTTGGGGTTTTTGCCTTGTGTGTTTTTATCGGCACGCCAGTAGCTTACGCGCTTGGCATCTCGGCGCTTGCTGCTTTTTGGTTCGAGGGCTTGCCGTTATTCGTGGGCTTTCAGCGTATCGTTTCGGGGATTAACGTCTTTTCCCTGATGGCAATCCCGTTTTTTATCTTTGCAGGCGATTTGATGT
>JBAUHN010000049.1:0-25140 GCA_049680295.1 Sulfitobacter sp. | reverse complement strand
ATATGTGCTGTTTGAAACCGGCTATGGCCCCAGCGGTCTGCCGCACATCGGCACATTTGGCGAGGTCGCGCGCACGACGATGGTGCGCCGTGCTTTTGAAATTATCAGCGACATTCCGACAAAGCTGATTTGTTTTTCGGATGATCTGGACGGTATGCGAAAAGTGCCGGGGAATGTTCCGAACCCCGAGGCGCTGGCAGAACATATGCACAAGCCGCTGACCTCGGTGCCGGATCCTTTTGGCACGCATGACAGCTTTGGCGATCATAACAATGCGATGCTGCGACGGTTCCTTGATACCTTCGGGTTTGACTATGAATTTTATTCCGCACGCGAATTTTACAAAACCGGTCAGTTTGACGATGTGTTGCGCCGCGCCACCGAACGCTATGACGAGGTGATGAAAGTCATGCTGAAGTCGCTGCGCGAAGAACGCCGTCAGACCTATTCGATCTTTTTGCCGATCCATCCTGAAACCGGTCGTGTGCTATATGTGCCGATGAAAAATGTGGATGCCAAAAACCACACAGTGACCTTTGACGACGAGGAAGGGCGCGAATGGACGCTGCCGGTGACAGGTGGCAACGTCAAACTTCAATGGAAGCCGGATTTCGGGGCGCGTTGGGCAGCGCTCGACGTGGATTTTGAGATGTACGGCAAGGAACACGCGACCAATACCGCGATCTATGACCGGATTTGCGAAATTCTGGGCGGCAAGAAACCGGAACACTTCAGCTATGAGTTGTTTCTGGACGAAAATGGTCAGAAAATCTCAAAATCCTCGGGTAACGGAATATCAATAGATGAGTGGCTGACATACGCCAGCACCGAAAGCCTGTCCTATTTCATGTATCAAAAACCCAAGACCGCAAAGCGGATGTTTTTTGACGTGATCCCGAAAGCGGTGGACGAATACCATCAACAGCTGCGCGCCTACGAGACGCAGGATACGTCGCAGCGCCTGAACAATCCTGTTTGGCACATCCATGGCGGCGAGGTGCCGACGTCAAATATGCTGGTGCCGTTCTCGATGCTGCTTAATCTGGCGAGCGTGTCCGCCGCCGAAGACAAATCGCAGCTTTGGGGGTTTATCCAGCGCTATGCGCCTGAAACCAATGCAGAAAACAACCCCGACATGGATGTGGCAGCGGGCCATGCGGTGCGATATTTCAATGATTTCGTGAAGCCCAAGAAAGTTTATCGTCTAGCCTCGGATATCGAGCGGGCGGCATTGGGCGATCTGCGGGATCAACTGCGGGCATATCAAGGGCCGGCGGATGATGAAGCGTTGCAATCTATCGTTTATGCCTGTGGTCGTGATCGGTTTGACCCATTGCGTGCATGGTTCACAGCCCTTTACGAAGTGCTGCTGGGCGCGTCGCAGGGACCGCGATTTGGCGGGTTTATTGCGCTTTATGGCGTCGATGAAACCATAGCCCTTATTGATCATGCACTGGATGGAAAATTGGTAACCTCTGTCTGATACCCTTGTCTTATTGCCCGTGCGACCTATCGTCAGGCTAACAGACAAGGAGAGACAGGATGCGCGGGTTTACGTTTGGGGTTTTACTGTGGATCGGCGTGGCATTTGGTGCACAGGCGCAGGATGCGGACATTCGAGATACGATTGACCAGCAGCTTCAGGCCTTTCAATCCGATGACTTTGGCGCCGCATTCGAGTTTGCCAGCCCCAGTTTGCAAACGCTGTTTCAGACACCTGAAAATTTTCGCCGCATGGTGACCCAGGGGTATCCAATGGTCTGGCGCCCGGGTGCCGTGCGCTATCTTGACTTGCGGCATGAGGCAGGCACTTACTGGCAAAACGTGATGATCACGGATCAGGCGGGCAAGGCGCATGTTCTGGAATATCGCATGCTGCAGACTGATAGCGGATGGCGGATTAACGGTGTTCGATTTGTGCGTCAACCTGGCGCAAATGTCTGATTCTTATAATGATCTCAGAGTGTTGCGAAACTCTTGTAGGGCCACCGTTACGGTGGTCTGAGACCTTGTTAATGTCCCATTGATAGCTTTCCCCGGATGCCGACGTGATGCCACGGCTGCATGCGATATCAACAAATGCGCTGTGGTGTGACCCGAATTGGGCCCACAGCTGCGGGAAAGGGATTTGGGATGAACAAGGCGATTACCGATGGCGTGCTGCTGATGCCGCCAGTGTTTGCAGACGGGCTGGATGTCTATTCAAGCGGCGATGGCACGCCGGGATCAGACACCTATGAAAACGCAACCAACGCGGCTTTTGTTCCTGCGGATCAGGATTTTGGCGGTTGTCTGGAAATCCTGAAGACCCAAAGCACGCAACGCCTGCGCTATATGGGGGAAACGCCCCTGTTGCCAGGATGCTATTTGCGCGTCAGTGCCCGCATCAAAGCCGTCAGTGGGAACCTGCCATCCGCCCAGATCGCGGCCTTTGCAGGTGGCGCGGGCAGTATTGCCGTGCCAGGCGTGCTGACCCAGGGCCCAAGCACCACATTGACCAGCTATGGCGATGTCATCGAAGTAAGCGCGATCGTCGGGACAGGACTGCGCGGGGGTGTCGATCTGGTCTGGGGGCCGGACGCGCTTTATGGGCATTTTGGCGTTGATCTGACCGGGCAGACCGGCAGCGTTGTGCGCATAGATGACATTCAGATCGAGGACGTAACGTCAGTCTTTCTGCGTGATATGCTGGCCTTGGTGGATGTGCGCGACTTTGGGGCTGTTGGCGACGGGGTGACAGATGACAGCGCGGCCTTTGAGGCAGCAAATACAGCCGCGGCCGGGCGCACGGTGCTGGTGCCGCAAGGTGCATATTTTTTGAACAATGATGTAACCTTTGACGCGCCAACACGGTTTGAAGGCACGGTGACGATGCCGACAGACCGCATTTTGCTGTTGCGCCATAACTTTGATCTGCCGTCCTATCTGGATGCTTTTGATGACGAGGAACTGGCGTTCAAAAAGGGTTTTCAGGCCTTGCTGAACAATGTGGATCACGAAAGCTTTGACATGGGCGGTCGAAAGGTGTCGGTGACCGAGCCGATGGATATGCAAGCGGCGGTTCCGAACAAAACAAGTTACGCCACGCGTCGGATTATTCGAAATGGTCAGCTGGAAGTACAGGGCACATCCGCCTGGGAAACCGATGTCGTCGTGTCATCCGCCACCTATTCGACCAGCGACAACAGGACTCTTTCGGCGGTGGTTGATGTCGCAAACATCGCGGTCGGGTCGCAGGTTGAAGGTGTTGGCGTCGGGCGCGAAATTTACGTGCGTTCCAAGAACATTGCCACGCAGGAAATCACACTGAATGCGCCGCTGTATGATGCAGTTGGCACCCAGGATTTCACCTTTAGCCGGTACAAATATGTGATGGACTTCAGCGGTTTCGACAAGCTGAGCAAATTTTCGATCTCGGATATTGAGTTTCAGTGTAACAACGTGGCCAGCGCGGTGAACCTGGCGCCGTCGGGCAAAACATTTCATGCCAAAGATTGTTTTTTCACCCGACCCAAAGACCGCGGGATCACCTCGATCGGAACCGGCTGTCAGGGGATGTTGATTGATCGCTGCCAGTTTTTGTCATCAGAGGATGCGCTGGACGTCTCGCAACGCGTCAGTATTGCGCTGAACGCGAACGCGAATGATCTAAAGCTGCGCAATTGCCGCGCCACAAGATTCAAACACTTCGCGGTTATTGGCGGGGCCAATAACATCATTTCAGGAAATCACTTTTTTCAGGGTGATAGTGTCAGCAATGGCGTTCGGTCCGCCGGTTTGGTGATTATGCAAACGCATGCGAGCTCGGTTATTTCGGAAAACTACATTGATAACTGTTTTATCGAATGGTCCAACGAACAGGATTCCGCACCAGAGTTTAACACCGAATTTTCGTTCAGCGCTTTGACGATCAATGACAATATCTTTTTGTCAGGCGCGGTTGCAGCCTGGACCAGTTACATCGTCGTCAAGCCCCATGGCGAGGGACATTTTCTGAGTGGCGTGAGCATTACAGGCAACCATTTTCGCAGTATCGAAGGCGAAATTGACCGGGTTGATCGCGTGGATGACAGCATTGCGGGCCTGAACTATGGACGGTTCAAAAATGTGACCATGGCTCAGAATTCGTTCCACAATGTGTTGCAACAGGTTTCCAGCCCGCTGAAAGTAAAACACAGCGAAGCCAGCAATGCGGCAACATGGGTGGTGGATACGGGTGGTTTGCTGCCATTTGGAGCGCGCGCGCGGTCTGTGGATGCAGTGGTGCTGACGGGTCAGATCCTAAATGCTGCGAACACGGCCAAATTTCAGATGCCTGTCGTCGATGTCGAACAGGGCTCAGACAAGGATCAAATCAATTTGATCTGGGAAGAGCCGGTGCGTGGCGACGCATTGGTAACGATCCGTATGGATTCGTAGCCCTGACCTGTCGGGGCAATATTTGCCCCGACATCAGAATTTCCGCCAGATGCCCAGCTTTAGCCGCGGGGGATCGTTTTGACCGTCAGGCAGTTCGACCCCGACCTGCAAAGTATAGGTACCTTTGCCGGGGCTGATCAAAACCGAAGGTGCCAATGTGGACGTCAGCGCACCGGATTTGTTTTCAGTGAACATCTGAACCATCACCTTGGTGTGTTTGCCCAGCGACAGGCCAATCGTACCGTCAACTTTCAGGTGGTTCCGCGATAAGGTTGGCTCCCACCTGAAAGAGCTGTCAATGGTGGCCCATCCGTCTATCTTGCCGAGCTTCAGGCCACGTCCCCATGACAGGCCTGCTTCTATATGCGGCAGGATCAACAGATTGTCCCATGCTGCGCCGATGCCAAGTTGGTAGGCAAATTTCCTGTTACGTCCAGCATCGCCAATCGGGCGCCGCAGGAACAATGTGCCAAAACCAAATTGCCTGCCTGTGTTGGTATAAGAAACCATCAGGTCGGCCCCAACAGTTAGATTGTCGAGCACACCATATTCCAGATAGGTCATGGTTGACCCATCGCCCCTTTTGTTGGTCACAAACGACGATGATGTGAAAGCCGTGCCTTTTTCGCGCAGCCACGCCCCGGCCTGCGTCGAGCCTGACATTATTGAAAAACACACGACTAGGACCGCAACGCGCAGCATGAATACCTCCGAGAGAGGCATCATGGTTAATCGTGGTTAACAATTGGTTAGGTGGTGGGGTTCGGCAGCGCTGCGGCTTAGGATTTGTTTCCGCGCCAGGGCAGGGTTGGGAACTTTACGAAAGCCACATCGGAAGCTTGCGAATAGCGTACTTTCAGCCGTGCCAGTTTGAAGGCATAATAGGGCAAGGCGACCGCTTCGCGCAGGTAGCTTTTTCCGACCTGTGCCGTGAACCATCCCTGGGGTTTTGGACAGGATGTTTTGCAGGCTAACCCCAGTGATTTTCCGGTCAGCCACGCGCGCGGCGTATGAAAGCGGTCAGTGACCAGAACGACGGCCCGGTTTTCAAGACCACCATAGGCCGCTTTGGCAAATGTCAGGTTCTCAAGCGTCGTGGTTGAGCGGTCTTCCAATGTGATCGCATGTTCGGGAACGCCGTGGGTCAACAGGATGCTTTTGGCAACACTGGCCTCGGACGGCGCGTGTTTACCAACGCCACCCGTTGTTACGATTTCTTCAACAAGCCCATCGTGGAAAAGCTGTGCGGCATGGGCCGTCCGTCGTTTCAGCGTCGGCGAAGGCTGACCGTCTTTCCAGACAGCCGCGCCCAGTACAACTGCGACAGGCAAACCACCCGTCATCGTTTCCCGCGTCGCTTCACGCCCCCGTGCATGCCACCTCTCCCCATTGTACTGCGACCGGATGCCTTTTGGGCATCGTCCACAGCCTTATCAACAGCATATTGCCTTGCCATCGGATCATCGGCAATAGCAAGATCAACGGCCTCCAGTCTTTTTACCTCGTCGCGCAGGCGCGCTGCTTCTTCGAATTCCAGGTTTTCGGCGGCTTTACGCATGTCGGTGCGCAGCCCGTCGAGCACGGTTTGCAGATTGCCCCCCGCCAGCGGATTGTCAATTTTCGCGGTGACGCGGTTCATGTCAACGTCGCCTTTGTAGAGCCCGGCAAGAATATCCTCGACGTTCTTTTTGACGGTCTGCGGTGTGATCCCGTGTTCTTCGTTATAGGCAATTTGTTTGGCGCGGCGGCGGTCGGTTTCACCCATCGCGCGTTCCATCGAGCCGGTGATGCGGTCGGCGTACATGATCACCCTGCCGTCCGCATTTCGTGCGGCCCGTCCGACGGTCTGGATCAGCGATGTCTCAGACCGCAGGAACCCTTCCTTGTCGGCGTCCAGAATGGCGACCAAACCGCATTCAGGAATGTCCAGGCCTTCGCGCAACAGGTTGATCCCGATCAACACATCAAAAGCGCCAAGGCGCAGATCGCGCAGGATTTCGATGCGTTCAATCGTGTCGATATCGCTGTGCATATAGCGTACGCGAATGCCCTGTTCATGCATGTATTCGGTCAGGTCTTCGGCCATACGCTTGGTCAATGTGGTGCATAATGTGCGGTAGCCATCGGCCGCAACTTTGCGAACTTCATCAAGTAAATCATCGACTTGCGTCTCAACCGGCCTGATCTCGATCATCGGGTCCAACAGGCCGGTTGGCCGGATAACCTGTTCGGTAAAGACCCCGCCAGTCTGTTCAATTTCCCATGCCGCAGGGGTGGCTGACACGAATACCGACTGCGGGCGCATGGCATCCCATTCCTCAAACTTGAGGGGTCGGTTGTCCATGCAGGACGGCAAGCGAAACCCATGCTCTGCCAATGTGAATTTGCGCCGGTAGTCGCCCTTGTACATGCCACCGATTTGCGGCACGCTGACGTGGCTTTCGTCGGCGAATACAATGGCATTGTCGGGGATGAATTCAAACAGGGTGGGCGGCGGCTCGCCCGGGGCGCGTCCAGTCAGATAACGCGAATAATTTTCGATGCCATTGCAGACGCCGGTGGCCTCCAACATCTCAAGATCAAAGTTGCAGCGTTGCTCTAGCCGCTGTGCCTCCAAAAGCTTGCCCTCGCCGACAAGCTGGTCCAACCGCATCCGCAGCTCTTTCTTGATGCCGATGATGGCCTGGTTCATCGTTGGCTTGGGAGTCACATAGTGCGAATTCGCATAAACGCGGATCTGATCAAAGGTGCCGGTTTTCTCTCCGGTTAGCGGGTCAAATTCGGTAATGCTTTCCAGTTCTTCGCCAAAAAATGACAACCGCCAGGCCCGATCTTCGAGGTGTGCGGGAAAGATTTCCAGCGAATCACCCCTGACGCGAAACGATCCGCGCTGGAATGCGGCGTCATTGCGCCGGTAAGCTTGTGCAATCAGATCGGCCATCACTTGGCGCTGATCGTAGGTCTTGCCGACCTTCAGATCCTGCGTCATCGCGCCATAGGTCTCGACCGAACCGATACCGTAAATGCACGACACCGAGGCCACGATAATCACATCGTCGCGTTCCAAAAGTGCGCGTGTCGCCGAATGGCGCATCCGGTCGATCTGTTCGTTGATCTGGCTTTCTTTTTCGATAAATGTATCAGACCGCGCAACATAAGCTTCGGGCTGATAGTAATCGTAGTAGCTGACAAAGTATTCGACTGCATTGTCGGGAAAGAAACCTTTGAATTCGCCGTAAAGTTGGGCCGCCAAGGTCTTGTTCGGGGCCAGTATGATTGCGGGGCGCTGCGTTTCCTCGATCAGTTTGGCCATGGTAAAGGTTTTGCCGGTGCCGGTGGCCCCTAGTAGCACCTGATCGCGTTCGCCCGATTGAATGCCTGCGCGCAGCTCTGCAATGGCCGTGGGCTGATCGCCCGCGGGCTCAAATTCTGTCTTCAACGTGAACGCGCGGCCGCCCTCAAGTTTGGGCCGCGTGGCCACGTCCGGCGCGGGGTTGGCCAGCACTGGCTCTTGCAGATCGGAAGAATCGGTTTGGGCGTAGGGCATGGGCAATCCTTGGGGTTATCCCACAGTTGTTGGCTTTTGCCTCGGGTTCAAGAGGTCAGCGGTTTCTGCTGACAGAAACTGACATCATTCAGGTCGCAGTTGCGCCCTGAAACACGAGACTTGCCCCGGTGCCGCGAATCCCGGATATACTTAGGGTAACACAGACCGCACAAGGAGCCGCCCATGCGCGCACGCATTTACCAGCCTGCAAAAACCGCAATGTCCTCAGGGACAGCCAAAACGCACGGTTGGGTGTTGGAACATGCGCCCGCCTCGGCGCGCGAAGTTGATCCGCTGATGGGCTGGACGTCATCAGATGATACACAATCGCAGGTCCGTCTGCGGTTCGACACCAAAGAAGCTGCCGTTGAGTACGCCCGCGAAAAAGGCATCGACGCGGACGTGCAAGAGGCCCGCACCCGCAAGCCCAACATTCGGCCCGGCGGATATGGCGAAAACTTTGCGACCGCACGACGCGGAGCCTGGACCCACTGACCTGTGGCGCCATGCGCAAGCGCCCGCTTTTGCGCAGTCTCAAGCTTTCCGCGAAAGGAAGATTTCCATGTCAGACGACCCTAAAACGCTTGTCTCAACCGAATGGCTGGCGCGGCACCTGAAAGACCCTGATCTGCGGGTGCTTGATGCGTCGTGGTATCTGCCCGGCGATGGGCGTGACCCAAAAGCGGAATATGACACGGCCCATATCCCCGGCGCGCGGTTTTTCGATATAGACGAGATTTCGGATGCCCGGTCCGATCTGCCACATATGGCGCCGCCCGTGGAAAAATTCATGTCTCGGATGCGGGCAATGGGTGTCGGTGACGGGCATCAGGTTGTGGTCTATGACGGCGCGGGCCTGTTTTCGGCCGCCCGTGTCTGGTGGCTGTTTCGTCTGATGGGACAGGACAATGTCGCTGTGCTGGATGGCGGGTTTCCCAAATGGCAGGCCGAAGGTCGCACGACCGAGGATATGGCCCCGATTGTTCGCGACCGCCATATGACAGTGCGGTTGCAAAATCAGCTGGTGCGGGACGTGACACAGGTCGCCGCGGCCTCCAAACTAAGCGATCATGTGATCGTCGACGCCCGGTCTGCTGCCCGGTTTCGCGGCGATGCGCCTGAACCACGCGAAGGTCTGCGCGCGGGCCATATTCCAAGGTCGCGCAATGTGCCGTTTTCTGATCTGTTGAACGATGACAAAACCATGAAAGCCCCCGACGTCTGTCGCAGTATCTTTGAGGCCGCGGGCGTCGATCTGTCGAAACCCATCATAACCTCATGCGGGTCCGGTGTGACAGCTGCGGTTCTTGCGTTGGCTTTGGAACGCACCGGCCATCGGCAATGGTCGCTATATGATGGATCTTGGACCGAATGGGGAATGTTCCCCACCGTACCTATCGCCACCGGAGAAGCCTGATGTTTGAGACGTTGAAACCACAACCCGCTGATTCAATTCTGAAATTGGTAAAAGCCTACCGCGATGACCCCCGCGAAACCAAGGTTGATCTGGGTGTCGGCGTCTACAAGAACGCAGATGGTCTGACGCCTGTAATGCGCAGCGTCAAAGCCGCCGAACACAAGCTATGGCAGGAACAGGATACCAAAACATACGTCGCACTGGCGGGTGATCCGGCATTTGGCGACGCGATGGCAGCCCTTGTTCTGGGCGATGCAGTGGCGCGTGACAAAGTGGCCGTGGCGGCAACGCCGGGCGGGACCGGCGCTGTGCGTCAGGCGTTTGAACTGGCCAGGATGGCCAATCCTGAACTACGTGTTTTTGTCTCTGATCCGACCTGGCCCAATCATATTTCGATCCTGAAGTATCTTGGCATCGAAGTCGTCCCGTATCGCTATTTCAATGCCGATACCCGAGGCGTCGATTTCGACGGCATGATCACTGATCTCAAAACTGCCCGTCCCGGTGATCTGGTTTTGGTACATGGCTGTTGCCACAATCCGACGGGCGCCAATTTGAACATGACCGAATGGCAATTGGTGGTGGATGTGTTGCTGCAAACCGGGGCCACGCCGATGGTGGACATTGCCTATCAGGGCTTTGGCGACGGTCTGCAAGACGACGCCGCCGCCACGCGCCTGATCGCGTCTTTGGTGCCTGAATGTCTGATCGCGGCCAGTTGTTCCAAGAACTTTGGCATCTACCGCGAACGCACCGGCGCGCTGATGATGGTGTCGCAAGACGGTAATGCGCGGGGTCTGAACCAAGATACCTTGGCGTTTCTCAACCGGCAGAACTATAGCTTTCCGCCTGATCATGGCGCACGACTGGTGACGATGATTTTGGGCGACGACGCACTGCGCCGCGATTGGATGGCCGAGTTGGAGGAGGTTCGTTTGGGCATGCTGGACCTGCGCCAGCAACTCGCGGCTGAATTGCAACGCCTGTCCGGATCAGACCGCTTTGGATTTCTGGCGCAGCATCGCGGCATGTTCTCGCGGATTGGCACCAGCCCCGAAAAAGTCGAAGAGATGCGGGTCAAACATGGCATCTATATGGTCAGCGACAGCCGTATGAACATCGCCGGTCTGAATGCCCGGACGATCCCGATCTTGGCCAAGGCAATTATCGACGTCGGTGCCTGAGACGGCAGGGCGGGCAAATGGACTGACACCCCCGGCGTGACGCCGGGGGCAACCGAATTTAGCCGATGATTTTGTTCAATGTCGCCGACGGGCGCATCACGGCGCTAACTTTTGCGGCATCGGCAAGAAAGTAGCCACCCGTATCAGCCGGCGCGCCCTGAACGGCGGCAATCTCTGCCTGAATGACCGCTTCATTATCGGCCAGGGCCTGTGCCAGCGGGGCAAAGGATGCGGCAAGGCCTGCGTCGGCGGTTTGCCCGGCCATCGCCTGCGCCCAATAGAGCGCAAAGTAATAGTGGCTGTCACGATTGTCTGGCTGACCAACCTTGCGTCCTGGAGATTTGTTATGGTCCAGAATACCTTGGGTTGCGGTATCGACAGCATCACCCAGAACCTTGGCTTTGGCATTGCCCGAAACCTGCGCGAGGTACTTCAGGCTTTCGCCCAGAGCGCAAAACTCGCCCAGCGAATCCCAGCGAAGATGGTTTTGTTCCATCAGTTGCTGGACGTGTTTGGGCGCTGACCCACCGGCACCGGTCTCAAACAACCCGCCACCCTGCATCAGTTTCACAATCGACAGCATTTTGGCCGAGGTGCCCAGTTCAAGGATCGGGAACAAATCAGTCAGATAGTCGCGCAACACGTTGCCAGTGACCGCGATAGATGTATCTCCCTTACGGATCGTGTCAAAGCTGACGCGGGTCGCTTCGCGGGGGGCGAGGATTTGAAATTTATCCGCGACGCCTGCCTTTTTCAGCAGCGGTCTGACGTAGTTCAACAATTCCGCATCATGGGCGCGGTCCTCGTCCAGCCAGAAAATCGCCTGACACCCTTCCAGCGCCTGCCGGTCAATTGCCAGCTGCACCCAATCTTCGATCGGAGCTTGCCGGGTCGAGGCAGAGCGCCAGATATCGCCTTTTTCGACCTCGTGGGAATGCAGCACGTCGCCGTTGTCCATGACCATGCGCATGGTACCATCGCCGGGCACTTCGAATGTGGTGGGGTGCGATCCGTAGTCTTCGGCCTTTTGCGCCATCAAACCGACATTTTGCACAGTGCCTGCGGTCGATGGGTCCAGCGCGCCGTTTGCTTTGCAGTCGTTGATCGCTTCATCATAAACAGCGGCATAAGAACTGTCGGGGATCACGCAGTTTGTGTCTGCCTCGGCGCCGTCTGGCCCCCAGCCTTTGCCGCCCGCGCGGACCAGTGCCGGAATCGACGCGTCGATGATCACATCAGAGGGCACATGCAGATTTGTGATGCCTTTGTCGGAATTCACCATAAAAAGCGCGGGGTTATCAGACATAACCGTGTCGATAGCCGCCAGAATTTCGGTGGCCTTGGGTGAGGTTGCGACGCTGTCCAAAACCGCCCCCAGACCAGAGTTCGGATTGGCATTCACCGCCGCCAGATCATCAACGTACGTGTCGAAGACAGGTTTAAGAAACGCCCTGACCGCATGACCAAAGATGATCGGGTCGGACACTTTCATCATTGTGGCCTTCAGGTGGATCGAGAACAAAATGCCTTGCGATTTTGTCGCTTTGATCTGATCCAGTAAAAACGCGCTAAGGGCCTTGGCAGACATGAATGTCGCGTCCACGACCGTGCCCGCCGGGTAGGCCACAGCGTCTTTTAGCACGGTAACAGTGCCGTCTTTTGCCACCAGTTCAATGCGCGCGGTCCCGGCCTGCGTCAGGGTCGCGGATTTCTCGTTTGATCTGAAATCATCTGCCGACATTGTCGCCACATGGGTTTTGCTGTCCTTTGACCAGACGCCCATCGAATGCGGGTTGGCTTTGGCATAGTTTTTGACCGCAACAGCGGCACGACGGTCTGAATTGCCTTCGCGCAGCACCGGGTTCACGGCGGAACCTTTGATCGCGTCAAATCGCGCGCGGATTGCTTTTTCTGCGTCGGTACCGGGCGTTTGGGGGTAATCGGGCAGATCATAGCCCTTTGATTGCAATTCGGTCAGCGCATCGACCAGTTGAGGCACTGACGCTGAGATATTGGGAAGTTTGATCACATTCGCACGGGGCGTTTTCACCAACTCACCCAGCACAGCCAAATCGTCTGTTTGGCGCTGGGCGTCCGTCAGGTTTTCGGGGAAAGCGGCGATGATACGGCCCGCAAGCGATATGTCCCGTGTGCCGACGGTCACACCAGCTAAGCCCGCGAAGTGCTGGATGATTGGCAAAAAGGATGCGGATGCCAGTTCGGGCGCTTCATCAACTTTGGTATAAATAATATCGGGATTTTCAGTTTGCGTCATCTGTCATAGCCTCTCAATTGGTTGCCCATGCTCTAAACAACAAGGCTTGCGAGGTCCACAGACATAAGGTCACAGACGGACAAGTCGCACCGTTAGCGGCTGTGTTGCCAAATTTCCAACCTCGCAGCCCCGCAGTTGCGGCCTATGAAATCTTGCGCAAGGCATTCAAAAGCGCGCGCCGTTCCGATGTGTTCAAAGGTGTCAACGTCCTCTCGGTGATGTCATGGCCCGCCCTGTGCAATTCGGCGATAAGTGCGGCACCCTTCGGCGTCAATGAAATCAATGAACGCCGCTTGTCATTGGGGTCCGCGCGGATCACGGCCAGATCTTTGTGTCGCAACCGGTCGACAACGCCCTTGATTGTTGCCACGTCCAGCCCTGCCAAACGTCCCAGATGATTTTGCGAACATCCTTCGTTTTCCGATATCCGGATCAAAGCCGAAAACTGGGTTGGCGTGATCCCATCAGGGCTGCGCATCTGAAAAAGGGCTGCGTGACGCTGGCTGGCCAACCGCAACAAATACCCAATTTGGTTGTCCAGATCATAAGGCGCGATGTCGCGATTTGATTGCGACTTTTTAATGGCTTCAGACATGCACAAAGCCTAACCGCGAATGCGGCACACCACAACTATTGCAAATCATACTTGATGCGAATGCACAGTTCTCCGCCGAGGCATATGCGCCGGTTTCGTGCGATCAAAACGCGTCCCGTTTGCTGTCTATCGCGGCCTTGATGCGCGCAGGGGTCGCAGGAACCCGTGTTATGCGCACACTCGTCGCATGTTTGATCGCATTCAGGATCGCTGGCGCTGTGGGGATCAGGACATGTTCGCCCAAGCCTTTGGCACCGTATGGGCCGTGCGCGTCGGGTTCTTCGATGATGATGGTTTTGATCGGCGGCACATCCCCGATGGTTGGGATCAGGTAATCATGCAGGTTTTCGGTTTTTCCGGGCAGGTATTCCTCCATCAGGGTCATGCCCAGACCCTGCGCGATGCCGCCAGCGATCTGGCCTTCGACCAGCATCGGATTGATCGCGCGGCCCACATCATGGGCTGCCACAAACTTGATTGGTGTGACGGTGCCCAGGGTCATATCTACCGCAACAACGGCCAAATGCGCCGCATAGCCAAACTGCGCATATGGAGCGCCCTGGCCATTTTCATCCAAAGATTTGGTCGGCGGATCATAGGTTTCTTCAGCGCCAAAGACATAGCCGTCCGCATCGGCCTTCAAAGTATCAAGTGTGATCAGATGCTGAATGTCGTCTTGCGTGATCTCAATGCCGGCAGGCCCGATGTGCAATGTTGCAGCATCAGTCGCGTTGACCCGAGACAGGATTGCTGCGCGCAAGGCGGTAGCGGACATTTGCGCGGCCTTGCCTGAAACATAGGTTTGTCGCGACGCAGATGTTTTGCCCGCATCAGGTGTCACATCTGTATCCGGCCCGATGATCGCAATCTGATCTGTCGGCACGCCCAATGCGGCGGCGAAAATCTGGGTAATCACCGTATTGGCACCCTGGCCAATATCCATAGCCCCCTGATGCAAAACGATGGTGCCATCCCCGCGCACACCGGATTTGATCGTCGATGGGTTTGGCAGCGACGTGTTCCCACAGCCGTACCACCCGGCCGCCACGCCGACGCCGATCTTGACCGTGTCCGTGCTGTCGCGTTTGGCCAAAGCCCGTTCCGCGTCCCAGGCAGGTTTCAAACTGCGCAGACAGGCCTTGATGCCGACGCCTTGGTCAAACACCTGCCCACACACTGTTGGCACGCTGTTGTCCAGTGCGTTGAGAATGCGGAAATCCAAAGGGTCCAGCCCCAGTTTATCGGCCAATTCATCAAACAGCGATTCCTGTGCGATGGCCGCTTGCGGCACGCCAAAGCCGCGAAACGCTCCGGCGGGCGGGCAATGCGTGTGGATCGCCTGTGACACCGCAGTGTAATCCGAAATGCGGTAGGGGCCGGACCCGTGCACAGGCACGCGCGTGGCGACGGTTGGCCCCCAGCTTGCGTATGCGCCCGTGTTAAACAACCCATGGAAATCAAAGCCGCTTAGCTTGCCATCGCGCGTTGCACCGACCGTCAGGGTGATGTCTGACGGGTGCCGTTTTGTAGTCGATTGCATGGATTCGGTGCGGCTGTAGGCAATGCGCACCGGTCTGCCGGTTTTGAGGGCGGCCAAGGCCAGAAAAGGCTGAACCGAGATATCCAGCTTTGATCCAAAGCCGCCGCCGACGCCCGTAGGCACAATGCGAATGTCCCTGCGATCCATTGCGAGGATAAGCTCAAGCGCTTCCAGATCCATAACCGGGGCTTGCGTGCAGGCATGCACTTCGACCCGGCCATTGTGCATTTCGGCAAATCCGGCTTCGGGTTCGATGTAGGCGTGTTCCACAAATCCGCTGGTGAAATGCCCCGAAACGGTGACCTCTGCGGCGGCCAAAGCCGATGCAGGATCGCCGCAGGTAACGAACCCTTCGCACATCAGATTGCCAGATCGGTCCGGGTGTAATTGCGGGGCGTCGGGCTTCAGGGCCTGAGCAACGGTTGTGACATCCGGCAAGGCCGTCCATTCGACCGGAAACAGCGCTGGATCGAACCGCGCCATCGTTTCGGCGTCACCCACCACGGCGGCGATTGCTTCACCCCGGAACCGGGCGGTGTGTTCGGCAAACACGGGTTGATCGACAAAGGCCGGAATGACGCCAAATCGGTTCAATCCGGGCACGTCCTTTGCGGTCAAGACGGTCACGATCCCGTCGTTTTGGGCGATAAACCGGTCAAGATCGCCAATGTCAAAGGCGGCATGCGCGTAGGGTGAGCGGATAATTTTAAGGACAAGCGCATCCACGGGGGCAATGTCATCCCCAAATTTTTCGCGGCCTGCGACTTTGTCTGAGCCATCAACCCGGCGGATTGCTGCACCTATGCCACCCTTTGTTTCTAGGCCGGGATTGGGCGTGCCCGCACCAGTTGCCACCACAGCATCAATAATCGAACGGTAGCCGGTACATCTGCATAACACCCCGCCCAAAGCATCGCTGACCTGTCTTTCATCCGGTGCCGCGACAGTACGCAACAAGGCCACCGCCGCGACCATCATGCCCGGTGTGCAAATGCCACATTGGGCTGCGCCGTGATCTTGAAATTGCGATGCCAAGGCCTGTGCGTGCGGATCAGATTTGACCAGACTGGCCAACGTGTCCACGCGCCGCCCGTCGACCTGTTGCGCGGCAACCAGACAGGCGCAGACCGGGTCTCCATCCAGCAAAATGGTGCAGGCACCACAATCGCCCGCATTGCACCCGACCTTAACGTCACGCGCGCCCAATCGTTCGCGCAGCGCCTCGGACAATCGTTCGCCGGGTTCGGGCGTCACCGATACGGCCTGTCCATTTAGGATAAAACCTGTCATCGCGCTGCCGATCGCAGAATGCGTGTAACCTGTTCAGCCGCCGCAAGCATGCGGTAGCTCGCATCACCGCGCACGTCTTCGATGGGTGAAAGATCTTGCAGATCGTCGGGCGTAAGGCTGACGTCGGCTGGCCGCTGCCCGATCACCTGCGCCTCAAGGTTAAACTGCCGTTTGGCGACCGGCGCGCAGGCCCCGATGGCAATGCGGGCGACGTCGATTTTGCCCAGATCATCAACTCCGATCACTGCGCCAACCATTGTAATCGAAATCACCATATACCGACGGCTGCCCAGTTTTTGAAAATACCCGTGAACATGGGGCGGCTGATGCGGGATCACGATGGCGGTCAATAACTCGTTTGATTTCAGATCCGTCTGGCGCACGCCTTTGATAAATTCAGGCAAAGGCACCAACCGTGTCGCCTGCTTGGATTGCAATTCAACACAGGCGTCCAGCGCCATCAGCGCCGGGACCCCATCTGCCGCCGGAGACGCATTGCACAGGTTGCCAGCAATCGTACCGGTGTTTTGGATTTGCACTGATCCCACCTCACGCGCGGCGGCCTTTAGGCCGTCAAATGCCGCCGGAAAGTCATGTTTGATCAGCGCGCTCCATGAGACGGCCGCGCCGATGCGCCAGCAGGCTGGTGTTTTCTGGATATTGCGCAATCCATCAACGCGCGAGACGTCGACTATCGGACCCAATGACGCGTTCGCCGGTTTAGCGGGGAAAAAATCAGTCCCTCCCGCAACCAATTTGGAAGTCCCGGCGCCAATAAGGTCCAGCACCTGATCCAGACTATCAGCAACGGTATAGGTCAACGCCAACTCCGTAACTTAACACGATTAAATTCGTTTGCATGCGAACGGTATTCGCATAATGGCGGCCCTGTCAACAAACCTATGGGCTTTGGCCGGGTCCAAAAAAACGCACTGAATTCCGCGAGACTATGTTCAAAGGGCAACAGGTTTTGGCCGTTGCGCAACCCGCGGATTGTGCAAATGCAGCATTTCAGTTATGTTAGCGATAACACTCAACCCAGACCCGCTGAACAAAGGACACTGCCATGGCCCGTACTAATCTCGACGATACACAAATCCGCGAAACCGCCTATCTCTTTTGGCTGAACGAAGGTCAGCCGTCCGGACAGGATGAAAGGCACTGGATGCAAGCAATTGATGCGCTGACCAAGGCGCAGCCAAAGGCAAAACCAGCGCGCAAAGCGGCGGCCAAACCGCGCAAAGCCAAAATTGTGGCAAAACCTGCTGCAAAACCCAAAGCCAAAGCAAAAACCGCCTCTAAATAACCGTATTGGTCTATTATCGCGCCTTCCTGTCGGGGCATTCATGCCCTGCGAAAGTTGCTAAAACGCGACACATCAGGCATGCGACGACAGGCGACGTGCTGGTCGCTACACCCGCGCGCGCAACGCGGGCTATGCTTGTTTGAACAGAATGTGGCCGCTGGCCCGAACAGATGAATAGAAGGCACTATGCTGAAAAAAAACCCAACCATGGTCACCCCGGAAACGTTACGCCACGACATCTCGCGACATCTGAGGCTGTCGATTGGCAAGGACCCGGAACACGCAAGCTTGTATGACTGGCGCATGTCGTTGTCTTTGGCATTGCGCGATTGCGTGGTTGAGCCGTGGTTTGCGTCAACACGCAAGACCTATGAAGGCAAGCATAAGCGCGTTTACTACCTGTCGATGGAGTTCCTGATTGGCCGTCTGATCGAAGACGTTGCCATCAATCTTGACGTCGAGGATGTTGCCCGCATGGCGATGGCCGATCTGGGGCAGGACTATGACGCGGTTGTTGTGGATGAACCGGACGCTGCATTGGGCAACGGTGGTCTGGGGCGATTGGCAGCATGTTTCATGGACAGCCTGTCAACACTTGCGATCCCGGCCTATGGCTATGGCATTCGCTATGAACATGGTTTGTTTGAGCAGCATTTTGAAGACGGGCAACAAACCGAAACTGCCGAAGGCTGGCTGGCCCAGCGTCACGTATGGGAATTTGAACGCCCCGAAGTGGCCTATAACATCCACTTTGGCGGCTACGTCAGTGAAACGGATGGCAAGGCCAACTGGCACCCGGCGGAAACCGTTCTGGCCATGGCCTATGATACGCCAACCGTCGGCTGGAAAGGCCAGTGGGCCAATACACTGCGGCTATGGTCGGCCAAGCCGGTCAAGCTGTTTGACCTCGAAAGCTTTAACCGTGGTGATTATGTCGGGGCAAATGCACCAGAGCGTTTGGCGCGGACGATTTCGCGTGTTCTTTACCCCGATGATACGACCGATGGCGGTAAAGAACTGCGTCTGAAACAGGAATATTTCTTTACCTCTGCCTCCATCAAGGACCTGTTGCGCCGCTTTGAATCCGAAGGCCACCAGATCAAGGATCTGGACAAACACGTCGCCATTCAGCTGAACGATACGCATCCGGCGATTGCCGGGCCTGAACTGGTACGGCTGTTGATCGACAGGCATGATTTTGATCTGGACCGGGCCATCGAAATGGCGCGAAAATGTCTTGGATATACCAACCACACGCTGTTGCCTGAGGCGCTGGAGAAATGGCCGGAAGACCTGTTCGCACGTATCCTGCCGCGCCATCATCGCCTGATCGAGATGATCCAGGAACGCCACCTGAAGGCCACCGGCTCGGACATTCGGATCATTGAGCACGGCAACGTCAAAATGGGTGAACTCGCGTTTATCATGGCCCATAGCGTCAACGGTGTCTCTGCACTTCATTCTGATCTGGTCAAGGAAACGGTCTTTGCCGACCTGCATAAGGCCTATCCGAAACGCATCCTCAACCAGACCAACGGCATCACGCCGCGTCGCTGGCTGTATTCATGTAACCCGGCTTTGCGCAACCTGATCAACGATACCATCGGGACCGAGTGGCAAATCGATCTGGAAAGGTTGCAGGATCTGAACGCGCATCTGGATGATGCCGCATTTCTTGAGGCATATGGCGTGGCGAAATCTGTCAACAAAAAACGCTTGGCCCATTGGCTGAAAGACCGCCATGATGTCACGTTGAACACCGACGCAATTTTCGACATTCAGATCAAGCGCATTCACGAATATAAACGCCAGCATCTGAACATTCTGGAAACCATCGCGCTTTGGAATGAAATCCGCGACAATCCCCAGGGCAACTGGACACCTCGGGTGAAAATCTTTGGCGGCAAGGCAGCGCCGGGCTATGTGCTGGCGAAATCCATCATTCATCTGATCAATGACGTGGCCGCGACCATCAACAACGATCCGGTGACACGCGATCTGTTGCAGGTGGTTTATCCCGAAAACTACAATGTCTCGATGGCGGAAATCCTGATCCCCGCCTCGGACCTGTCTGAACAAATCTCGACCGCGGGCAAAGAAGCTTCGGGCACCGGCAATATGAAGCTGTCGCTGAATGGCAGCCCGACGATTGGCACGCTGGACGGGGCCAATGTCGAAATCCGCGACCACGTCGGCGCCGAGAACTTTTTCCTGTTCGGGTTGACTGCGGCGCAAGCCGAACAAAAACGAACCGAGCATGGCTTTGCCCGACGCACAATCGAAGCCGACCCAAGGCTAAGCCGGGTTCTGGGTCAGATCGGCGGCGGGGTATTTTCGGGCGGCGACAACCACCGCTATTCGGATATTCTGCACAACCTTTATGAACACGACTACTTTCTCGTCAGTTGCGATTTTGCCGGATACTTTGACAAACAGCGCGAAGTCGACGCAGTCTATCAGGACGTGACACGCTGGACGCGGATGGCAGCGGCAAACACTGCGGGCATGGGCTGGTTTTCGTCGGATCGCACGATCCGTGGATACGCGAAAGACATTTGGGGCGCACAATCCGTTGGTTGATGGGCGCAGCCCGTGACAGGTCCGGCAAGAGGGAACAGTGATTTGATCGAAGCGCATAACGCCGGACAGATTGTCGCCGGCACACATGGCGACCCTTTTTCGGTTCTCGGGCTGCACGTGGTCGATGGAAAGCCCACAATCCGGGCGTTTTTCCCAGACGTTGACACGGTTGATGTACTGGACGCCAAAACCGGGCGCAAAGTCATGTCGCTGACCGCTCTGGCGGACACGCCCGAACTTTTTGTTGGCACGGCGTCCCGGCGTAAAACTGCCTTTGCCTACCGCTTTAAGATCACCAAAGGCCCCCATATCTGGGAAGTCGACGACCCCTACAGGTTCGGCCCTGTTCTGGGTGCGCTGGACGAACATCTGATCGCCGAAGGCGCGCATCTGGATCTTTGGAAGGTCCTTGGCGCGCATGTGATGGATCACGGTGGTGTTGCGGGAACCCATTTTGCGGTCTGGGCGCCGAATGCGCGGCGGGTGTCGGTCATTGGTGATTTCAATGGCTGGGACGGGCGGCGAAATCCGATGCGGCAACGCGGTCAGACCGGTGTTTGGGAAATCTTTATGCCGGGCCTGTCAGAAGGCGAAGCCTATAAATACGAGTTGCTGGATGCCAATGGTCATCTGTTGCCACAAAAGGCCGACCCCTTTGGCTTTGGTGCGGAATATCCGCCCAAAACGGCGTCCGTTGTGCGCAAACTTGACGGCCACACATGGGCCGACAAAACATGGATGAACAAGCGCGAGGCGCTGCACCGCATTGACCAGCCGATGTCGGTCTATGAGGTGCATCTGGGATCGTGGAGGCGTGTGCCAGAGGATGGTAACCGCCCGCTATCCTATCTGGAACACGCGCAGCAATTGGTCGGCTATGCCAAGGACATGGGGTTCACCCATATTGAGTTGATGCCGGTGTCTGAATTTCCGTTTGATGGGTCATGGGGGTATCAACCAGTTGGGTTATACGCGCCAACCATACGGCATGGTACGTTGGAAGAATTCCGCGCTTTTGTCGAGGCGTGCCATGCCGCTGATCTGGGTCTGATACTGGACTGGGTTCCGGGCCATTTCCCCGAAGATCAACACGGGCTTGGCCTGTTTGACGGCACGCCACTTTATGAACATGCCGACCGCAAGGAAGGGTTCCATCCCGACTGGAACACGCTTGTCTACAACTATGGCCGCAGCGAGGTGTCGAACTATCTGGTGGCGAACGCGCTCTACTGGCTGCGCGAACATCACATCGACGGTTTGCGCGTCGATGCCGTGGCGTCGATGCTCTATCGCGACTATTCGCGCAAAGAAGGCGAATGGGTGCCGAACAAAGACGGCGGCCGCGAAAACCTTGAAGCGATTGCATTTTTGCAGCGCACCAATACGGTTGCGTATGGTGAGGCACCCGGTATCGTCACGGTGGCCGAAGAATCCACCGCCTTTCCCGGTGTCAGCGGCCCGGCGGATCACGGCGGGCTGGGCTTTGGGTTCAAGTGGAACATGGGCTGGATGAACGATACGCTGTCCTACATCGCCCAAGACCCGATTCACCGCAAATATCACCACCATAAGATGACATTCGGGCTGCATTACGCATTCTCTGAAAACTTTGTCCTGCCGATCAGCCATGATGAGGTGGTGCACGGCAAAGGGTCGATGATCGACAAAATGCCGGGGAATGGTGACGAAAAATTCGCCAACCTACGCGCATATTACGGGTTCATGTGGGGCCATCCCGGCAAAAAGCTGCTGTTTATGGGCTGTGAATTTGCGCAAGGCGTCGAATGGAACCACGACAGCAGTCTGGACTGGCACTTGCTGGACAATCCGCTGCACCGCGGGGTTCAAAGGCTTGTGCGTGATTTGAACCTGCTGTTTCGGGGCACGCCGGCGCTGCACCAGCTGGACTGCAAACCAGAAGGGTTTGAATGGGTCGAGGAAGGGGCGGCGGAGGAATCTATCTATGCGTGGGTGCGCAATGGTCAGGGTGATGCAGCACCCGTTCTGGTGGTCTGCAATTTCACCCCGGTTGAGCGTACAGGTCGCCGCATTGGCGTGCCGCAGGCCGGGCGCTGGGTCGAAAAACTGAACAGTGACGCCGCCTGCTATGGCGGGGGTGATCGCGGCAATATGGGGTTCGTGGACAGTGAACAGGTTGCGGCCTCAGGGCGGACGCATTCGATCTCGCTGATGATCCCGCCGTTGTCGACATTGTTTTTTGAATTGGACACGGGGCGGGTAAGACCCAGCAGATTGACGAAGTAGGGAGAGAGATTGATGGACAGGGATTCACAACGGCTGGCGCAGCAAACGATGGCATTCGTTCTGGCGGGCGGTCGCGGCAGCAGGCTGTATGAACTGACCGACGTGCGTGCAAAACCGGCGATGTATTTCGGTGGCAAAAGCCGCATCATCGACTTTGCATTGTCCAACGCGGTCAATTCCGGCATTCGCCGGATTGGCGTTGCGACCCAATACAAAGCGCATTCGCTGATCCGCCACCTGCAACGCGGTTGGAGCTTTTTTCGCGCCGAGCGCAATGAATCGCTGGATATCCTGCCCGCGTCACAACAGCTCAACAATGAAAACTGGTACAAAGGCACTGCTGACGCCGTCACCCAGAACATTGAAATCATTCGCGGATATGGTCCGAAATACATCGTAATCCTGGCCGGTGATCACATCTATAAACAAGATTATTCGCTGATGGTAAAACACCATGTCGAAAGCGGAGCTGACGTGACCGTTGGCTGCATCGAAGTGCCTCGTGACGAGGCGCGCGGCTTTGGCGTGATGAAGGTAAATGACAAAGACCGCATTCTGGACTTTGTCGAAAAACCCGCCGATCCCCCTGCAATGCCGGGCCACCCGGATAAGGCACTGGCCAGCATGGGCATCTATGTGTTTGAAACCGAATATTTGTGTGGCCTGTTAAAACAGGACGCGGCGAACCCAAACTCCAATCACGATTTTGGCGGCGATATTATCCCTGATATCGTTAAAAACGGCAAAGCCATCGCACATCCCTTTAGCCGGTCCTGCGTGCGGACAGGTCTGGAAGAAAAACCATATTGGCGTGACGTCGGCACGGTTGATGCCTTCTGGCAGGCCAATGTCGATCTGACAGACTTCAAACCAGAGCTGGATCTTTACGACAATGAATGGCCGATCTGGACATATTCCGAACTAACAGCACCGGCTAAATTCATTCACAACGAAAAAGGCCGCCGCGGCTTTGCCTTGTCCTCGATGGTGTCGGGTGGATGTATCATTTCGGGCTCGCGTCTGGATCGCTGTTTGCTGTTCACCGGCGTCAGAACGCATTCGTTCTCGCAGCTTGAGGGTGTTGTGGCGATGCCTTACGCGGAAATAAACCGCAATGCACATCTGAAAAACGTGGTGCTCGATCGCGGTGTGGTCATTCCCGAAGGTCTGGTTGTTGGCAGAAACGCGGAGCTTGATGAAGAAAGGTTCCGCCGCACCGAAAACGGTGTGTGTCTGATCACTCAACCCATGATCGACCGTTTGGGCAAATAGGATGAAGGTTCTTTTTGTCGCTTCCGAATGCGCGCCCTTTATCAAAACCGGCGGGCTGGCAGATGTCATTGGTGCTGTCCCCAAAGCACTTGCCGCATTGGGAGTGGGCGTAAAGGTTCTGATCCCGGCATACCCTGCCTTGGCGGGCTTGGTAGCTTCGGGACAAACCGTATCTGAGTTTGATGATTTGTTTGGCGGACCTGCGCGTATCGTGGCGGTTCAGGCCGAAGGTCTGGACATGTTGTTGCTGGACGCATCACATCTTTTCGGCCGCCCCGGCAACATCTACCTGGGCCCCGATGGCCGCGATTGGGGTGACAATGATCTGCGCTATGCCGCCCTGTCTTATGCCGGGGCACAGGTGGCGATAAATGGCGTCGGATCATGGGTGCCGGATGTGATCAATGCGCATGACTGGCAGGCGGGTCTTGTCCCGGCCTATCTAAAGCAAAGCGGAGCGCAGTCGCCCCCTGTTGTGATGACCATTCACAACATTGCGTTTCAGGGATTGTTTGATGCAACCCGGCTTAGCCTGCTGGGCCTGTCGTCTGAATTGTTCACCACGGACGGTATTGAATATTTTGGCAAGATCGGATTTCTCAAATCAGGGCTGGCCCTGTCTGACAAGATCACCACCGTCAGCCCGACTTATGCCGCCGAATTGCTGACACCGGATTTTGGCATGGGGCTGGATGGATTGTTACGCAACCGGGTGGCTGACCTGACCGGCATCCTGAACGGCATTGATCTGGACATCTGGACGCCCGAGGATGATGCATCGCTGGTGGCGACCTATTCGGGCCGCAGCCTCAAAGGCAAAGCCCTGAACCGTGCCGGAGTTGAAAAGCGTTTTGGCCTGACCAAAGGAGACGGGCCTCTGTTTTGCGTGATTAGCCGCCTGACCGCGCAAAAGGGTCTTGATATGCTGCTTGAATGCCTGCCGGGTCTGGTTGCGCAAGGCGGCAGGCTGGCCGTTCTGGGCAGCGGTGAGCCGGGTCTGGAGCGCGCCTTTATTCAGGCGTCAAATCAATTCAGTGGCTCTGTCGGCACCATCATTGGGTATGATGAACCGATGTCGCATCTGCTGCAGGCGGGCAGCGACGCGATTTTGATCCCGTCGCGGTTTGAACCTTGCGGTCTGACGCAGCTTTACGGTCTGCGCTATGGCACCTTGCCGGTTGTGGCGCGCACGGGCGGTCTGGCTGATACGGTGATCGATGCCAATGACGCCGCCTTGTTGGCTGATTGTGCCACCGGCATTCAATTTGCCCCTGTCAACGCCACGATGCTGGGCCATGCGATCACCCGCGCCTGCGCCCTGTTTGCTAACCCCAAAATTTGGACACCAATGATGCGCCGGGCAATGCGCCACCCGGTGGGTTGGGATCTGTCCGCCGCCGCCTATCTGGACGTCTACACCGCGTCCCGAAAACAATAAGCACACAGCCGA
>JBAUHN010000048.1:0-2342 GCA_049680295.1 Sulfitobacter sp. | reverse complement strand
TCCGACAACGCCTGACCAATCCCCTGGACGACCCCACCATGAACCTGGCCTTCGGCCAGCATCGGGTTGATAAGATTTCCAAAATCATCCACGACGACATATCGCTCCACAGTCACAACACCTGTTTGTGGGTCCACCGATACTTCTGAAACATGGCAACCGTTGGGAAAACTTCGGGCAGGCAATGTCGCGCGGGCCTGATGGGTCAACAGATCGCTGCGTCCCTTGCGGCGCGCCATCTTGGCCACCTCAAGCATGGTGGGCGTCATGTTGGAACCATCCGCGCGAAATCGTTCATCGTCAAAGCTGATCTCAGAGGCAGGAACACCCATTTCATCTGACAAAAATCCGACAAACGCCTGGTGTATTTTTTCCACAGTCGCCAGTGTTGCATTGTTTTGCGTGGTGACAGATCGCGACCCACCGGTGCCGCCGCCCCTTTCAATTTGATCGCTGTCGCCTTGCACAACATGTATCAAATCCGCAGGTATCCCGGTCTGATCGCTAAGAAATTGGGCATAAACCGTTTCATGCCCCTGCCCGTTGCTTTGCGTGCCGACATAGATCGTCACCGTTCCATCCTCGTTAAAGGCCACTTTGGCGCCTTCCGAAGGATCACCTAAAATACTTTCGATATAGTAACAGCTGCCCAAGCCCCGCAGCAGTCCGCGTTTTGTGTCCCCCTCGCGCCTTGTGGAAAAGCCGGCCACGTCGGCCTGCGCTATGGCCTTGTTCAACAAAAGATCAAAATCGCCAACGTCATAGGTTTCGCCCGTGGCGGTTTTGTATGGGAACTGATCTGACTTGATAAAGTTGATCCGCCGCAACTCAAATGGATCCACGCCCAGATCACGTGCAGCCCGGTCGATGATACGTTCCAGAACGTAAATTGCCTCGGGGCGACCGGCACCGCGGTAGGCATCGACGACACCGGTATTGGTGTAGAACCCCTCGACGCGCATATAGGTTGTCTGCACATCATAGGGCCCCATCAGGACCCGGCTGAACAACTGTGTCTGGATCATCTGCCCGAAAGTGCCGTTATAAGCGCCCAAATTGCATTTGCTGTGCACACGGTAGCCCGTGATCCTGTGATCGGCATCAAAGGCCAGTTCCGCATGCGTGGTCAGATCCCGGCCGCCATTGTCGCTTAGCATGGCTTCGGTTCTGTCTGACATCCAGCGTACGGGCCGCCCCAGATGCCGGGCCGCCTGGGCGACACTGAAATATTCCGGATAAGAAAACGCTTTCATTCCGAAACCACCGCCCACATCAGGGATCGTGACGCGAACATTCGCAGGGTCCAGCCCCATCGCTTTGGACAGTTGATCCTTATGCGTCCACACGCCCTGACCGCCCAATGAGACATGTAGTCGGGTGCCATCCCATTGCGCAAAACAGCCACGCGGCTCGACCGAATTGGCAATGATCCTGTTGTCTACAACCTCAAGTGACACCACGCGCGCCGCGGCGGCAAAGGCCGCATCCGTTGCGGCGCGGTCGCCCATGTCCCAGTCAAACGCCCGGTTGTCCGCGCAATCCCCATGGACAGGCGGACCACCCGGCGCCAGATCCAGCTTGACAGGCAGGTCGGTATAGTCGAGCGAAATCAGCTCCGCCGCATCGCGCGCCTGATCAAGCGTTTCTGCCACAACCAAAGCCACCGGTTCGCCCATAAAACGCAGTTTTCCCTGTGCCAGCATCGGCCGATCAGGGCGCGCACCTGAACTGCCATCGCGATTTTTGACAACAACTGCGTGCATGTTGATGTTCATCCCCGCCGCTTCCAGATCATCGGCGGTCAGCACCAGATGCACCCCTTGTGCAGCGCGCGCATCCTCGACGTCCAGTCGGGTGATCACTGCATGGGCAACCGGTGCGCGGAATACGAAAGCCCGCAATGCGGTGACGGGACAGATGTCATCGACATAGCGGCCTTCTCCGGTCAAAAAACGCAAATCCTCAACGCGATTGACCGATTGGCTTTTGCCAAATTTTTCCATGACACTGACCTAACAATTCATCTGCTGCCCAAAGCGGAACACGCGCACCGATAAGCCCGGCGTTTTGTATTGTAACCCTTTGGGAAATGGGTGGGTGGCGCAATCGTTTTGTTTGCGTAAGATACGCAGCAGCACAGCCTTAACACAACCGGCAACACCAGGGGTTTTCGCAAAATGGATCAGGTCAAATTCACCCAAATGAAGGACGGCACCCGTGAGGAATACGCGTTCCTGACGGAACATGAGGTTGAGCACACGAAAGGCACCGCCGACAGATTGCTGAGTGCGATGGTTGAACTTGACCAAAGCCTGTCAGGCTACCGTGTCACCCGGTTGGGC
>JBAUHN010000047.1:0-24677 GCA_049680295.1 Sulfitobacter sp. | reverse complement strand
GTTTTTCGTAATGGAAATGGTGGAAGGTCGTATTTTCTGGGATCCTGCCCTGCCTGAATTAGAAAAAGCCGCCCGCGGACGGATCTATGATCAGATGAACGCCACGCTTGCCGCCCTGCATTCGGTTGACCCCAAAGCCGTTGGACTGGAGAATTTCGGCAAGCCCGGAAACTACTTTGAACGGCAGGTCGGGCGCTGGTCACAGCAATATAAGTCAGCCGAGACCGCGCCACTTGCGGATGCAGATTGGCTGATCGAATGGCTTGCGGGAAATATGGTGGCGGACGACGGCGCCAACAGCATCGTGCACGGGGATTTTCGCATCGACAATATGATCTTTGACAACAACTCTGAACGTGTTGCTGCAGTTCTGGATTGGGAACTGTGCACGCTTGGCCACCCGCTGGCCGATCTGGCCTATCAATGTATGCACTGGCGCCTGCCGCACGCGGGCCATTTTCGCGGATTGGCCGGTGTGGCGCGTACGCCTGCAGGCCTGCCTGATGAGGCGGATTACGTTGCACAATATTGCGAACGACGCGGTATGGCTCTGCCTGATCATTGGCAGTTTTATGTGGTTTTCTCGTATTTTCGCCTGCTGGCGATCCTGCAAGGCGTGATGAAACGCGGGCTGGATGGCAATGCCTCGAACCCCAAAGACACTGCAATGATGCGCGATGTGATTAAGGTGATGGCGCATGATGCGAAGGTTCTGGCAGAAGGCTGACGCCTGGCGGCCAGACGATTACTCTTGACGTGGCGGCTCACGATTGCGTTTGTGATCCGCAACAGGCGAAGGTCGAAAACAGATGTCTCAATTGCCAATTGCTGCGCAACACCAATCCTATGACGTCATCCTTGTGGGCGGCGCGATCTACGGGTCGTCCGTGGCTTGGTGGCTGACCAACACGCCGGGCTTTGATGGCCGGATCTTGGTGGTTGAACGCGACCCGTCCTACGCACAAGCGTCAACTTCGCACACCAATAGTTGCATTCGGCAGCAATTCACCAATGAGACCAACATTCGCGTCTCACAGTTTGGTGCCGAGTTTATCAAGAATTTCCGGCAGTTCATGGGCGACGATCCAAGAGTGCCTGATCTGCCATTGCAAAGCTATGGCTACATGTATCTGGCTAACACCGCAGAATTCGCAAGCGCGCTTAAGCAAAGCCAAAAGGTGCAGTCATCCTTAGGTGCGCATACCAAACACATGAACCGCGATGAAATTGCCAGCGACTACCCGTTCTATCATCTGGACGACATTTTGGCGGCCAACCATAATCAAGTCGACGAAGGCTATTTCGACGGTGGCACCATGTTTGACTGGTGGAAAAGATCAGCGCGCGAACGCGGGGTTGAATACATCACCGGCGAAGTGGTCTCGATGACCAAAAACGGCGCAGGCACCAAAATTGACAGCGTCACCCTGCAATCCGGTCAGGTCATATCCTGCGGCACGGTTGTCAACACTTCTGGTCCACGGGCAAAGCTGACAGCGCAGATGGCCGGGATCGTCATGCCGGTTGAGCCGCGCAAACGCTACACTTACATTTTTGATGCAGCACTGCCACTGGACCGCGACCTGCCACTGACGATTGATCCTTCCGGCGTGCATATGCGCAGCGACGGCAGGTATTATCTGGCGGGCGGGCCGCCTGATGATGACCCCGCAGTAGATTACGATGACTTTGTTGCGGACCATTCCCTATGGGAAGATAAATTCTGGCCGATCATCGCCACGCGCATCCCGCAGTTTGAACAGATCAAACTGATCAATATGTGGATTGGGCACTATGCCTATAACACCTTTGATCAAAACGCGGTTGTTGGGCCACATCCAAAGCTAAGTAATTTCATTTTTCTCAACGGGTTTTCCGGGCATGGGTTGCAACAATCCCCGGCTTTTGGGCGCGGAGTTGCAGAACACATCACATATGGCGCATACCGTAGTCTGGACTTAACACCCTTCCAGTTTGCGCGGATTCTGAACGCCGAGCAATTCATCGAAAAGGCCGTCATCTGACCCGCCTTGCGCAAACCGAAATACTGCTAACCACATGAGGTCACTATGAAAAAACTTGTCCTGACCGGAGCCGCCGGCCGCCTTGGGTCCTATCTGCGCGAACCTCTTGGCGCCTTGGCTGAACAATTGGTCAGCACCGATATCGCGGATGATATTGGCACGCTTTACCCGGGCGAGACCTATGTGCAGGCCGATCTGGCCAAATACGATGAAATCGCCCCCGTTCTGGAAGGCGCGGATATGGTCGTGCATTTTGGCGCCATTGGCGATGAGCGGCCCTTTGAGACGCTGCTTGGACCCAATTTCATCGGTGCCTACAATATTTGGGAAGCCGCCTATCAGCACAAGCTAAAGCGGGTCATATACGCCAGCTCGATTCATGCGGTTGGGATGCATGCCAAGGCCGATTTTATCGGCACTGATGCCCCACACCGACCCGATACGTTCTATGGCCTGGCCAAATGCTTTGCCGAGGATCTGGCCAGCATGTATTGGGACAAACGCCAGTTAGAATCCGTTTGCCTGCGCATTTTGTCCTGCGCCCAAGTGTCCAACCCGCGTGCGTTGGGGTCATGGTTGTCCTACGATGATCTGATCCAACTGGTCACCCGCGCCATCGACACGCCTTCGGTCGGGTTCACCGTGATATATGGTGTTTCGGACAATGACCGCGCGCCCGTCGACAATGCCAAAGCATCCTTTCTGGGGTATCGCCCCAAAGACAATGCAGAACAGTTTGCAGACAAAATACTGGCTGATGCCACCGCCCCTGATGTCACGGACCCCGGTGAGATGTGTCAGGGCGGCCCGTTTGCTTCAGTTGAGCTGGGACACAGCGGGGTAGCCACAATGAACATCGTCAACGACAAAAAGGTGACCTAAAGGACCATAGTCCTGCGGTCGCAGGCGCAAAGCTGGCAAGGAACAGCCGACCAATTGCCCTGCAGCGTGCAATTCAATCAGCCATGGTCTAAAGATCGCGAAATTAGCGTTTCTTATCAAACGTGTGACCCTATATGACGCTGTTCGTGCCTTTGAATGCACCAAGGCAGTAACGACTTTGACAAGGTTTCCTTGATGCCGACCGATGCCGCCACTCAAAACCTGGACCACATGGTCAACCCCCTTATCGTGATTCCGTGTCTGAACGAGGCGGGTCACATTCGTCAGGTGCTACAGCAACTATTGCCGTCGGTTACACAAATCGGCGGGCGTATTGTTGTTGTCGATGGCGGAAGCACCGATGGCACTCTTGATATTGTCGAAGAATTTGCCCGCGTTGAGGGTCGGATTTCAATACTTCACAATCCCCAAAAACTGCAAAGCGCAGGGATCAATCTGGCGGTCGAACAGGACAATGGCGCTGCAACCTACCTGATCCGAGTAGACGCGCATTGCAGCTATCCGAGCGATTTCTGCGCGCGTTTGCTGGAGGAAGCGGCCAATGTTGATGCCGCCTCGGTCGTGGTCAGCATGATCGCAACAGGCGACAGCGTTATACAAAAAATCAACGCAGCCGCGCAGAATTCACCCCTTGGCAACGGGGGATCGAAACATCGGATGTCCCCCAGGGGGCAGTATGTCGATCATGGCCACCATGCCCTGATACACATCGACGCCTTTAAAGCGGTGGGCGGATACGATTCGACATTTTCGCACAACGAGGACGCGGAACTGGACTTCCGCCTGCACCAGGCGGGCCACAAAATCTGGTTAACGGCGTCAACGGTGGTCAAATATTTTCCGCGCACCTCATTTCAAGGGCTCGCCCGGCAATATGCCAATCATGGTCGTGGCCGCGCCCGGAATATGCTGAAACACCGTGTGATCCCCCGGCTGCGTCAAACCAAAGTGATGATGGTTTTGCCAATGGTCTTGCTTGCAGTGTTCTCCGCTTTCAACCCGATTGCAGCTTTCCCTGCGGCGCTGTGGATCATCTATTGCCTTGTTGGCGGCGCACGACTGGCGATTGCACATAAAAAGCCACAGCTGATCGCAACCGCCTTTTCGGCGATGGTGATGCATCTGTCATGGTCTTTCGGTTTTTGGGCGCAGATCGCCAAAAATCTCCGGTCAACAGCCGTGCCAAGCCAGACCCGAAAAACATCATGACAGAGATTGAACTTCACGCAATCGAAGTATGCGTGTGCACGTATCGCCGCGCATCATTGCTGGACACTTTGCAATCGCTGACAGCGCTAAATGTGCCGAAGAGCTGCACCATTTCCATTCTGGTTATCGACAACGACGACACCCCCAGCGCCGAAACCACGGTTGATGCATTCGCCAAATGCAGCCCCTTTGCGGTTACATACAGACACTGCCCCAAAGGCAATATTTCCATTGCGCGCAACGGCGGGTTGCAACATGCCTCTGGGCGCTATCTGGCCTTTATCGACGACGACGAAGTGGCCAGCCCTGACTGGCTGGTAGAACTGTTCGGGCAGATCACTCAAACCAAAGCCGACGTCGTTTTAGGCCCGGTTGAGGCGGTCTATGACGACGCATCGCCAAATTGGATGCGTGAAACATCCATGCATTCCACACATCCCGTTTGGGTCAATGGCGTGATTGAGACCGGATACACCTGCAACGTATTGATTGACCGCCATAGCCCTGCTGTCCAATCCCTGACCTTTGACCTCGACCTGGGGCAATCGGGCGGCGAGGATACCAAATTCTTCGCCCAGGTGTTCAAGAATGGCGGTCAAATTACTTACGCGGATGCCGCGACCGTTTTCGAGGATGTTCCTGACAACCGCCTTGCCCTCAACTGGCTGATAAAACGTCGTTTTCGTATGGGGCAAACGCACGGTCGCCTGTTGGGGCGCGATATTGGCCTTGTCAGAAGACTGCGCCATATTGCCATTGTCAGTGCCAAAATTATGTATTGCGCCGCCAATATGGCGATCCGCGTCTTTGATACAGCCAAAAGAAATCAGTCAATGCTACGCGGAATGTTGCATTTGGGTGCGCTTACCGGCCTTGTGGGGGTAAAAGAAATGCGTCAATACGGCGCCGGGTTTTCACAAGCGCCCAAACGATGATACAATTCAAGAATATCAAAATCGCCATCTTAGAATAACGGCGAAGCGCGCGGGCTTTGGCGCCGCATATCGAACAGGAGCTTTGCGCAGCACATGAAGGAATTCGGCCTACGGATCCGGGACACTGACGTCAGTTCAGATGACCGGCGCAGCCCCGCATTGTCCGACACGACAACCCTTGGGGATGTCCTTGGTGCGCTGCGCAGGCATTACCTGCCGCTGGTGATCTGTATCGTTCTTGGCCTTGGCCTTGGCGTTGCCCGCCACGTCACCAGCCCCAAACAATTCTATACGTCAGCCACCGTTTTGGTGGATGACCGAATGAGCGAGCTTGCAGAAGAAATCACCGCAAGCATTCCCTTTGTACGCAACGACACGTCGCTTTTGAACGAAATTCAGGTTTTGGAATCCCTGCAGCTTGCGATTGCTGTGACGGAAACCCTGCAACTTGATCAAAACGAGGTGTTTCTCAATCCACCGACCTCGCTTGTGCGCAAGGCTTTAAACACTGTCAAAGGAATGGTTCGCAGCTTTCTGCCCGTATCCGCGGCATCGCAGAATGAAACGGGCGAGGATCTGACGCCCGAGGAATTGCGTCAACTGGAATTGCAAACCGTCGCCGCCGTTCTGCGACGCGACATTAATATTATACGAAACGGCCAAAGCTTTTCGATCACCATCAGCTATATCGGGCCCGACCCGAAACTATCCGCACTGATCGTGAATACCTACGCCGAAGCCTATCTGGCCGACCATCTGAACGCCAATCTGGAATCGACAGAACGCACATCGGACTGGATGCGCAATCGCATGACCGAAATCCAGAAAAGTTCGCAGGAAATTCAATCGGAAGCTGCCAGAATCCGCCGCGAGGCACCAAATGAAATCCAGGCGCTGCGTGATCTGGCACTAAGGGCCGCGACCTTGGATGCTTTAAATCAAACGATCTCAACCCGGTTCGAACAGGTTGCGATCCAAGGGTCTTTTCCGGTCACAAACGGACGTATTCTGACCCGCGCCATTGTTCCCAAAACCGCCGAATTGCCGAAACTATGGCAATCGGTTTCAATTGCCACTCTTTTGGGCATGATGCTTGGTCTCGCCATCGTGGTTTTCCGCGAAACCCGCGAGCGTTTCTTTCGGGTTGGCGAAGATATTCGCAACTATACAGGCCACCAGTTTTTGGGCTATTTGCCAGAATTTGACGCAGATAGGTTGCCTGACGAACCGGCCCCGGAAACCAAAGCGATCATATTGGATACGTCTTCGTCCGATGCCAATCAGAAGATGGACACCTCCACCGCCGCAAAAGAGGCGGATCGGATGCGCAAGGAACGCAAGCAAATGAAAGCGCTGGCGCCCAATCTTTTTATGTCTCTGCTGGCTCCGCATTCATTGTTCAGCGAAACCCTGCGCAACGTGCACACAACCCTTGATCTGACCCCAAATGAAACCGGCTGCCGGGTGATTGGCACAACGTCAATGTTGCCCGCAGAAGGCAAAACAACGATGGCCGCGAATTACGCAAATATGGTTGCGCAATCTGGCGCACGGACGTTGCTGGTGGACATGGATCTGCACCTGTCTACCTTAAGCAAGCAACTGCGCTGTGCCGATCGCCGCGGCATTGTCGAGGTCTTGCGCGGCACATGCCCCCTGCCCGAGGCCATTCGCACCCTGTCCTATTCGGGGTTGGATTTCCTGCCGTGTATGGCGGGACAGGCGCAGAGTTTCCCTGCGGATGTACTGTTTCAAAAGAATATGACGGCACTCATTGCCGAATTGCGCCACCAATATGACTATGTGGTGCTGGATTTGCCGCCCTTGGGCAAAGTCGTCGATGCCAAGGCGATGCTGGCCCGTTTGGACAAGATCATTTTTGTCTGCGAATGGGGCAAAACCCCCCGCAATCTGGTGTCGCATTATTTGGCGCATGAGCCTGAAGTTGCACAGAAAATTCTGGGTGTGTTGTTGAACAAAGTCGACATTGATGAACTGCCAAAATATGCGAAACCCGGCGCCCCGGAAACATACCTGGACGGCGAATACGGATATGCCTGACGCCTATGTGACGTCCATATGTGAGTCTATTCAGCCACATCAATAACGCTTTTCCTGCCTAAAATTAACGCAAACGTAGCGAAAACTAGCATTATCTGATTCCAATAGGTCACAGAAATTGCGGAGTTTTTGAAATGCGTCTACCCGTTTTAATTTTGTTTCTGGTCATGAGTGCGTCTGCGATGGGGATATGGTCGTTGGCGCAGGGGGCATCCATGTCCACCGCTGCCCTGCGAATGGTGGCCACACTTATCAGCGTCGAAGTTGTGTATTTTGCAATTTTGGTCACACTCGGATTTGTCTGGGATACCGAAAAGACAGCGTCTGAAACATCAAAGAGACAACCAACTTCACAAAGCAAACCAGCATACGCACGCATGTAGTGCGGTCAAACAATCTGTGCGCCAGATCAACGTGATCCGGTGGTCAGGTCGAATACCGGTCGATAAATTCTTGCAGGCCATTGTCTGGTTGGCCCAGCGTCCGAATGATAGCGCCGCGAAATACCAATCGTGCTTTTTCGCGCAGACTAAGCGTTTTACCCACGTCCAGTTGAATGTGCGATTTCACCAGCCCCCGCGCACGCATCTCGACCGGATAGGCAAAGGCGGCGTGGTGCAGGAAGTTCTTCTTGTCGCTCGACGGCGCATTGTCCCAAATATGCCTTTGCAATATCCGCACTGACCGCTTCAACGATAATTCGCTGCGATAGTACCCTGCTTTCGCGCCCAAATCCCGCATCGTCCCTTCGCCGTTTTCGGCCCAAACGGCCAGCGGCTCTAACGCGACAAATATCGGTTCCTGCACGGCAAAGGTGCGCATGTATTCCTGTAACGTAGAGCTACAATCGCAGTTAACTTCGAGATCGGATTTTGCATGTCGCGACCAGAAAAGCCCGCCATTGGACACGCCAATATCTGCGATCAACGAAAGATGAAAAACCTGCGGTTGATAAAGGCCACCGGTGAATTTGCCTTCCAAAATTCCGGCTTTGCTGAGCCGGGCGTTCGCTGTTCCACTGTTTAGTTCGACCAACTGATTGCGAAAAACGATTTCAACGCCCTCGTCGCGGCAAATGCGAATGTTGTCTTCCATAAAGCGTGGCAGCAGAAAATTGTCATCCTCCACCACACAAAAGAAATCGGCGTCGCACGTATTGGAGCGCGTAAAACACTGATCAATATTTTTAGACGCAAACCGTTGCGGGATGTTGTGATGGTAGGTCACGCGCGGATCATTCACCGCGGCCACAATTTCCCGGCCAGACGCTTCGGCGTCGTCGTCGAAAACGTCACATACCCAATTGGTCCAGGTTTGCGCGGCAAGGCTTTCCAGACATCGTTTCAACAACTCCGGGCGCTTGTACGCAGTCGTGCGGACATGTACCAAAGGTGTATCGGAACTAGACATCACTGGCCTCCGTTTCGATTTGGGTTGCGCCTTTTTTCCGGCTAGGCGCGTCGCAATTCTCGTCCAGGGCCACAGATTTTTTCGCCATTTGGTTGAGCAACAGTATTTCTCGCCTTTTGCTAAAAGCCGCAGGCCGTTGGGGAATCTGGTTGTGTGGCAAATTCTTTGTAAAGCCGGCCTTGCGTAAATGTTCGGCCTGCTGTGGCCAATCATCTTTGTCATTGTCCAGTATTGCGCAGCCCCAAGACGGGCAATATCCCAACGCATAAAGTCCCGCCAACCCGCGTCCAAAAATCCGGGTCTTGGCGTCGCTAAATCGCGCCGTTACCCGTGCCCATTCTTGCGAGGTACACTCCGCCGAATGATCAGGAATTGCGATTACATCCCAACCACGGACTTCACGCGGAAAATCACTGATGTTTTGATCTTCCGACAGAAAAATGAAATCGGAAGGCTTTGCAACACTCGCAATGCGCCCCGTGCGCATACGTTTTTGAAAGTGTTCTTTTGCGGCCCGGCCAAGGTGCAGCAAACTATGTGGATGGCGTAAGATTGACGTCACAGCCTTGAAAAGACGGCGATTTTTTATGTCTTGCGTAATGGTTTCGGACACGATGGACCTGGACAAAAACCGATGCCTTGCCGCGCAATGATCCAAAAACTCCTGCGGCGCATCCGGAAATTGTTCAACCGCATCTGTCTGCACTTTGATCATCAGACCCAGGTCTTCTGGGTACAAGCGATAAGACGTTGACGCGGCATGACGCCGGTAGAGGTAGTAGGATTGCCCGATGATATGCACCCGACCACCGCTGAGCAAATAGCGCAGATAGAAATCGTGATCTTCGCCAATCCGAATATCCTCGCGGTACCGCAAGCCACCTAAACTGCTTTTTCGCAGCAAAGGTTTTAAGTAGCCCAGGGCCGCTGGCTTACGCCCCGCTTCGCCCTGTTCGACCAACATCGACGGTGTGACCTCAACCGTGCCCTCCGGGCAAGATGCGCCAAGCAAGGTTGCGCCCGCATCGGATGTGTTGTCGCCGAAATAGATCAGATCATCGGCAACGCCATCTGTCTTTAATCTTGCTGCCGCCTCAAGCATTTTTTCCAACCGTTGCGGATGGATGATGTCGTCGCTATCGACAATCGCAATCCACCGACCCTTGGCCACATCCAACGCGCGATTTCGTGACGCCGCCGGACCACTGTTTTTTTTAGCACTTAGTATTCGAACGCGACTGTCATTGGCCGCAATTGCCGCCACCAGAGCAACACTGTCGTCGGTCGATGCATCATCCGCAAATAGCAATTCCAACGACGTCTCAGACTGAGCCAAAACCGAATACACGGCCATTTCGCAATGGGCGGCACCGTTGTAATTGGCCATAATAACCGAAACTTGCGGAGAAGACTTGTTATCTAACATAAGCTGGTGATGCGCAGAACTGGGACAGATTGCAACCAATATACATCAAGGTTTCGCGGCAAAAAAGTTGCCACCTGTGTTTTTCCGCGACGCCTTGCCACAGCTAAGTGTTTTCGTGGCAACGATCAGCCGATGCGCGGCAATTCAGACGATCGAATTGCATTTGGCCCAAAAACAACCCAAGGAGTGAAGCCGTACCAATCGTAACCCCCCCAATCGGAGCCGCCAATGACGCAGAAATTTCGCACAACCCGGACCCGCATTATCGCCATAGCAGGTGCCGCAGTGCTGGCCCTTGCCGCATTGGTCGCGCAATTCGGATCACCAGCCCATGCAAATGATAACCCCGCAGGTGCCACATTTTTCGACGATTTTGACGGCTTTGACCGGGACCGTTGGGGCATTTCACATGGGTGGTCAAATGGGGATTGGCACAATTGTGAATGGTCGAAGAAAGCAGTAGCGATTGAGGACGGAACTCTAAAGTTGCTCTTCAAACCCATCAAAACCGAAAAACGAGACTACATTTGCGGCGAGATTCAATCCCATCAGACTTATGGATACGGCACCTATGAAGTGCGTTTCAAAACTGAAAAAGGGTCCGGTCTGAATGCTGCATTTTTCACCTACATCGGCCCGCAGCACAAAAAACCCCACGATGAGATTGATTTTGAGGTCCTGACCCGCGACACCAGCAAAGTCAGCGTAAACACCTATGTTTCCGGCCAGCCGACCAATGGCAAAGCCGTGGAATTGCCAAAGCGCACCGACAGCGGCTTTATCACCTATGCGTTCACCTGGGACGAAAATGGCATCACTTGGTTTGTTGACGGTCAGGAAGTTCACCAAACAACGCCCGGAAATCCTTTGCCGACCAACCCACAGAAAATCTACGCGAGCCTTTGGGGAACAGAAAAATTCGTGGATTGGATGGGTGTTTTTGAACCACCCCAGGGCGATGTCACATTCACCATTGATTGGATCGCGTTTACCGAACTTGGAAAAGAGTGCCAGTTCGATGCCTCGGTGCTGTGCGTTCAGAATTGATGTGATAGGGTACAGCTATTGCGTAGAAAACGACTAAGGCCCACCCTGAAATGACCCAAGCACTGCTACCTCCCGTCAGGTCGCGCACTGGTATTGTGACGGTTTCGCCCGATGCAATCCTGAGTGTCGGCGCCTTGTCCGGACTTGTGTTGCATCCACTGCTTGGATCCTTAGGCGCATTGGTTTTTCTGGGCTTTGGCACTGCCATGCTTGCCCGGCATTGGTCAAAAATTGTTCCGCTTTTGATAAAATACTGGTTCATCTTTCTGGTGCCCGTGTTTTGCACCGCATCGTTTATGTGGTCTCAGTACCCGGTTTTGTCTTTGCGTTCCGGTATCCAGCTATCCGCGACATTCTTTATTGCCGTTATCATTGCCACCCAGATCACACCGCAGATTTTCAGCCGCGCCTTATTCGCGCTGATGGCGATCTGCATGATATCCAGTGTCGCGTTTGGGCACGTGCGCTGGGACGGTGCCTGGCTTGGCATTTACGCCAGCAAAAACGCGATGGCAGGGGCGGCAGCGGTTTTTGTCATTATCGGATCGTCCCAAGTACTGGATAGCCGGGCTGGGTATGGTTATCGCCTCACGGCGCTGTTTGCGTTCCTGTCCGGGGCAATATTGCTTATTCTGGCGCAATCGGTGGGGGCAACTTTGCTTGTCCCTTTGGCAATCATGCTGCAATTTTCATTGCTTGTTCTTTATAGATTGTCACCAACGCAACGGGTTGTGACTGTGGGCGCGGTCGTCTTTATTTCCGCCTTGATCGTGTTGCTTGCCGTCATCAATGCCGACGCCTTGATCCGTATCCTGCTTGAGACAACGGGCAAGGACCTGACGCTTACCGGGCGTACGGATCTGTGGCAGATCGCCCGCGAGTTCATCGCCGAAAAACCGGCCTTTGGCCTTGGCTACCGGGCGTTTTGGGTGCGGGGAAACCCGTCGGCTGAAGCGTTGTGGTTCATGTTTGGTGTCGAAAGCGGGGCGGGTTTTAGTTTCCACAACACCTATTATTCAAATGCGGTTGAGATCGGGATAGCCGGTGTGATGATGCAAGTGTTTGTTCTCTACAGTGCTGCGATCTTGACCGGGCTTTGGGCGATCCGAACCCGCGACACTGACGCCACGCTGTTGTTTTCACTGGTGATGATGGCAATCATGCAAAGCTTTATTGAGGTGACAGTTTTCTTTCAATTTAGCCTTCTGACGGTTGTCGTCGTCAGCGCCTTTGTCTTTGCGATCCGCGCTGCTGAACAGCGCCGCACGCGCCCTTCCAGTCAATAATCAGGCGGCTGTTTTTTTCTTTGCGATGATCCGCCAAATACTCATAATTCGCTGGCGAGATACGAAAAACAGGACTAACAGATAGGCGATGCCAGCGACACAGCACTGCAGCAGTAGTTTGTAGACAATCGGCATATCAGGCCAAAGATATCCAACACCGGCAACAAAAAACGACATGACCGCAACCGACAGAAACGTCGACAGAAAGCTTTGCAAGTAGCGCCAGGTGCTAAGGCCCAAAATGCGTTTTGTCATCACCAATGGAATTGGCCATAACAAAAGTGATTTAACCACAATCGCCGCGACCAACGTGGAAATGCCAAATCGGTAGGTAATGAGCACAACCAGCGCCGTCGCCACGCTTTGCAGCAGTTGATAGTAAAACCACCAGTTGGCTTTGCCCTGACTGCGGATCAGCGCGCCCTGAACCTCGCTTATGCCGCTTAGAATGCCGACAACACAGAACATTTGGATGGCCAAGGATGCCTCAAACCATTTGGGGTCTGGCAGCAGCGCCAGCAAATCCGGCGACACGATTGCCAACAGGACAAACACCGGGGTACTAACCGAAACAGCGCCGAAAGACGCAATGTCAAACGCTTCGGTCACCATTTTCCGGTCACTTTGAAGCGTCGAAAGCAAGACATGGCTGACCGATGACAATGCACCTGACACCAGACTGCCGACCGACATGTACAAGCGTTGGGCAAAGAAATATAACCCCAGGATATGCGGACCGGCCAAGGCGCCCAAAACGATATGGTCCAGTTTCATCGTGTACAACATATGATTCCCGGATGCGAACAGACCGTAGGGCGCCAGTTCCTTTAACGCGGTCCAATTGAACGACACGCCCGGTCGCCAGCCTGACGCCCAAAATGCCATAATTCCCAGCACATAGCTGGATGAAACCTGGCTGATGATCAGTGCCCAATACCCATAGCCCGCAAACAACAAGGACAACGATACCCCAACACTGACAAGGGTCGCCGCCGTCGTTCGCAACGCCACAAGTTTGAAATTCATCGACCGGATGATCATCGAATTTGGCACCGCCGAGGCAAAATCTATCGGAATTCTAAGGGCCAAAACCGGAAGCATT
Source organism: Sulfitobacter sp. (assembly GCA_049680295.1). Classification (GTDB taxonomy): domain Bacteria; phylum Pseudomonadota; class Alphaproteobacteria; order Rhodobacterales; family Rhodobacteraceae; genus JBAUHN01. The sequence goes on along the minus strand of JBAUHN010000047.1, from coordinate 11,274 downwards.
GCCGCGATTGCAGGCTCTCCCATCCAATCCGCGATCCATCCTGCACTTAGGAGAAACGGCAATATGTAGATCATTCCAAAGACGGAGGTCATCCAAAACACGCTATCCGCATGCGCCTTGCTTAAGTCCTGGCGTTGCACCATCGCCTCGCCAAATGCCAGCGGAGCGAATGCGATTGCAAAAAACACCAGACTGCTGGCGAACCCGACCAATCCAAATTCATCGGGGGACAGGAAGCTCGCGCTGACAAAAAACATCGACGCCGAGGCAACGGACGGTATGAACGTGTGCAAGGAAGACCACAAAACGCCCAGTACAGCCGAACGCGACCGCCCTGTTTTCATGTGCGGATAATAGGCAGACGCCGACTGATCAGACTTAACGCTTGGCGGTTCCATCACCGATTATTCAACTCAATTCGACGGTGTTTCAGGCAAACCCGCCTCATAAAAAACTTCGACAACATCACCAGGCAAGACAACGGTCGCGCGCGTCGCAACAAATATCCTCTCCTTCCCGTCCTCGGTACGTGATCGGGTGATCTGAAACGTCGGAGTGGCATCCAACCCGATATCCAGGCCTGTGCTTTTTTTGCCCAGAGCGTCGTCCATCAAAGCGACCTGCGCATCAATCTTTGTCTCAATTTCGGCAATATCTGCGTTCACATCCTGAAGGGATTGCGAATTTTCTTCTGCTCTTGTGGCGGTCAGCAACGTCTCACTGCGTTGTTTGTCCTGCAATTCTTGACGGGCGGCCAGAATGGTCCGTTCGATATCAAGGACGTTGCTTTCCAATTCGCTGACATAGCGTTCCCGCTCAAACACCGCCGCCGACTGCACCAGACGTTTTTCAACCAGCTCTCGGTTTTTTTCCAACTCAACCAAGCCCAATTCCAGTTGCGCCTGATTGGTTGCAAGTTTTTTGGACAGGACCTCTAAGGCTTCGCGCAACGACACCTGAGATTTCTGCAATGCCGCCAGTTCCTGTTCGTATTTTTCGTTGCGCCGTTTGAGGATGTCATTCTCGCCAATAATAACGTCGTTGGCGTCCCCAGCATCTGACGTGTCCAATTCGGTATCGCCGGCTATTTCGGCCAGCAATCTGGCGCGGCGGGCGTTCAGATAGGTCAGTTCGCGCCGCATCACCAAAACCAACCCACGCGCATTTAGGAAATTGCGTTCCTCGCCATCCAAAGGCGATGCACCAGATAACCCGCCCGCGATCGAGATCGCTTTTAGAACAGTGAGGCCCGGCGAAAACTCATAAACACCCGGCTTATCTACCTCACCAAAAAGATAAATGGGGGCGTATTCTTCGATTTCCACGGCGATGTTTGGCGCCTGCCCGGCCCGTAGGTAACGTGCGGTTGCCGTTTCAAGTAGCAGTGCAATCTCTTTGGTTGTCATATCCGCGACATCAATGTTTCCAACAAGGCCCATCGCAATGGAGCCGTCAGCCCCCACGACATAACTGCCTGTAATCGTCTCAAGGTCCTTGATCTCGCCATCTGTGGCGTCCCACATCGCGGCCCTTAAGTTCAGAACGTCGTTCACGTCAACTTTGTAGCCTTGGGCCAACACCGGTGTTGCTGCCAAAACAGCAAACCCGCACAATGCAGTTAGATAAGATATTCGGTTCATTCTGGGCCCTAACAGGATTGCCGCGACTTTTTTGAGCCGCCAAATAATCTGGTCAGTTCAATCAAATCTGCGAACGGTCCAACTGAAAGTCAGTAAGACCCTTTCGCCGATACGACGGCAGGAATTGTGCGCGCTATGATGGCACAATCTTGGGTAAAGGACCAGCTTTGCACGTATTGGCTATCCAATGTGATACGCTCAGAATAACAGACGTCGCTGCGCCCGCTGATTTGCCAAAGACCTGTCACTCCGGGGCGTGCACTAAGATAATGAACAGCGGCGCTGCCATATTTGTTCAGCTCATCGCAAACCACCGGGCGCGGCCCGACAAAGCTCATTTCGCCGACAAGGACGTTCAAAAGCTGCGGCAATTCATCAATGCTATAGGCACGCAAGACCCGACCAATCCGTGTGACACGCGGATCGTTTTTCAATTTCCGGTTTTTCACCCACTCGGCTTTTTCCTCTGGATGGGCTTCTAGGTAGCGTTCCAGAACATCTTTGCCATCGGTCATCATTGAGCGGAATTTCCAACATTTGAAAACCAGTCCGCCGTAGCCGATCCGTTTGTGCCCATAAAGCGCTGGCCCCCGAGACGTAATTTTCACCACAATTGCCACCAGCAGTAACAATGGCAGCAGCAAAACGATTCCAATGATCGCAAATATGATGTCAAATGTGCGCTTAACTTTGCCACCCAGCACGGTCGCACGCGCGGTACCGGCATTGATCGCTGAGCCAGCGGAAACAGGGTCAGAGTTGAACGAATTCGGCCTAATGCTATTCATAAATGCCATCTTAACTCTCCACAAATTCAGTACCGGTTACAAACTTATAGTTGCGCGAACATCGTAGCGACTACTTCGCATGCGCAGCATTCAATGACATCAACAATATTTAATACGGCACGAATTTGCCAACTTTGTTTCAAATTGGTCAAAAATGCGCCTGCTTCGTACTCACTTCGGAAAATTATTACGTGAAAACATACTCATTTTGCAAGCAAATACAGCATGTTAAACTATAAGTAGCAATGAAAGAAGCGCGCGCAGCTGAATTGCACATAATCTTCTAAGTTTCGGCGCATTGTTGATTCGGGTGATTCGCTTTCGCGGCTGTGATACCCGAGCTATTTTGCAGGGAGCACGGGGGACAATGCACGCGATACATCCGCGCTGCGCAAGCGAAACAGGTCGTCGTTCTGTTGCAATATGCCGCGTGACATTTTCGATATGTCGGACGGACGCAAAACCTGCAAAGCTTGCACCAAACTGGATGCGCTGGGTTCATCAATTGTCAGCCCCAACTGGCCCGAAGCAACACGCCGCCCGGTTTCCGTATCTGCCAGCGCGATCGAGGGGCAACCGAACCAACTGGCTTCGTAAATACGATTGGGCAAAAGCCAGTCAGAATTCGCACCCCGTTGCCAAAGATCTTGCGCCCACACCAGATCACACCCCGAATACACCTCGGCCAGCCCATCAGGATAAGAATAGGGTCCGAAATACGTGATATTTGACCGTTCATAAATTGCGGTGTTGAAGCCAGGCAATGCGTGTTGATGCACATTGCCGTGGATGTTCACTTGCACCCCTGTGCCCAGTGCATCAGACATTTCGGTCAGGATTTTCAAACTCGGCGCGCACCGAATTGACCCGACCCATCCGATGGTCAGCGGCGCATCCTTGGCGCGTTTGGGCGGTATCGCCGGTCGGGCAACGGGCGTGTTTTCGAACCACAGTTTGTTTTCAATGATGGTTGCGGCGCCGCGATACCCCTGAACTGCATGGAAGTAATTACGCAAAAAACCCGGCGATGACACGATAAGCAGTTGAATTGTTCCTAATAACCGGCGCTCAAGCCACCGCATGACCCCGCCGACGCGATCTTGCCTTGTGAAAAGACCATGAATATCAAGGCATTCGTAAACCAGCGGCGTTGATCGTTGTCGCAACAACAGCCGCATCATCCAGGCAATCGCCAATAAGTCAAAGTTGCGCGCGATCAAAACATCCGCCGCGGCGATGTCACCGGGGGATTTGCGCAATCGCCAAATCGCACGCAGCATCGCGATCAACCGTTTGGCATAGCTTTCATTTTCGATATGGCCCAAATCGACGTTGTGCCAGTTGGGTTCGAAATCCGCATTCATATTGCCACGGCGAAACGCGGCCGAACTCACGTCATGGCCAAGGTCAGCCAGACTTTGGATGCGGCGCACTTGCGACGCTTCTGTCAGGTCAAACGCAAAGACAAAAACTCGGGCGATTGTCACAGTCCTTTGAGATTGGCATTGAGGTCGCAGCGCGGAAAAATCAACGAAACCCCTACCGGTGTTGGAATTTGAAGTCATCGCGACATAAAATGCAATCACGGTACCGTTGCAAGTCCGCGATGCCAAACCGCGCGGATTTTGGCAAACCGGATACCCAGGGTCGAAAGTGTTGTTAGGCTTCCATTCTGGCTTAGTGCCGGACATTGCTTTCGCTGATCAATGCCTCAATATAGGCCAGTATCAGAAATCTGGTTTTCTCATCCTTGATCGTCGACAACGCATCATAAATGCCCTGCTCTTGTTCATCCCGATGAGCAGCCGTGCCATCATCGTTCAGGCCCTCGAAAAAATAGGACACGGGCACATTCAGGATCACCGAAAGTTCGTAAAGACGGCTTGCCGAAATCCGGTTCGACCCAATTTCGTATTTCTGGATCTGTTGAAACGAAATCGTGAGTTCCCGCGCGACGTCGGCTTGCGAAACAGCCCGCAGCTTGCGCAGCTGTTTTAACCTAAGCCCAACATAAATATCGACACGGTGTGTCATGATTTGGCGGTACCTCAAAATATCTGAGGTAACTTTGCGCCAAGTCTCTGGATGCGTTCAATTGAGTAACTTTTTCCCGATATCATCCACAAATTCACGTGACCTGAGTGAATAATAACGCCAAATGGATGATAATTTTACCATTGATGAACATCTGTCACCAAAATGCTGTTGGGTGGCAACTCTTGCTGATCTAGCATCATCAGTCCTGGCACAATTCTATGGCTCGTCCGGAACCGGGCCCGCGGGAACTGGTTGTTGTATCGCATCTTGGGCCGCGGCACTGACAGCGGTGCGCGCCTCATCGGTCAAATGCTCACCACCTGCGACTTCGACTTTGACGTTGCGTTCGGCCATTCGGATGCCGTGTTTGTCAAATGCATCGCGTACCATTTGATAGGCATCCCGGCGCACCAGCCATTGCTCGCCTGGGCGGGTCATAAACTTGACGCCAACGACCATATTAAATTCTTCCATCCGTCGCACACCTTGCGATTTCAAGGTCTCAATAATGCCATCGCCGTAGTCGGGATTAGCCTTGAGCGTCGCGCCAATTTCCTTGACGATTTTCTTGACCAGTTTCAGATCCGTGTCAAAAGGCACCCGGAATTCCAGCTTCATTATGACCCAATCGCGTGAATGGTTGGTAAGCGATTTCAGCTCTCCAAACGGCAGGGTGTGGACCGCACCGCGGTGATGGCGAATTTGCAGCGACCGGACCGAGATTTTCTCGACCGTGCCGCGAAGCTGATCAATTTCAACGTATTCGCCAACCCGAAACGCATCGTCGATCAAAAAGAACACGCCCGACACGACGTCTTTGACCAGTGATTGCGCGCCAAAGCCGATGGCGATCCCCAGCACACCTGCACCGGCCAGGATCGGCGCGATGTTGACCCCGGTTGACGACAGAACCGACAATGCGACCATGGCCAGCAACGTCACCATCAAGACCACTCTGAGCAGTGGCAACAGCGTGGCCATGCGCGCCTCTGGGCCCGGGGCGGATCCCGGCTCAGGCGGTTGATATGCGGCAAGACGCCGGTCAATCGCCGTCTTTGCCCACACCCAGACGAGATCCGCGATCAGCAGTGCCACTGCACTGTCGATCAAGATCGCGATGAATTTGCCGGCCAATGTCGGCGACGCTGACGCCTCAAAAACGCCAAGCCCCCAGATCAGCCCAACGGCAATGCCCACTCCGAAAATCGCCACAAATCGCGCCAATCGCTGTGCGATCGGTCGGTAGGTTTCGTAAGGATCGACCGGCAACTGGGGCTCGATATCCAATGCGATGTCTTGGGTGTCGGCATTGGCTGCCGGGTCGCCTGCATCCTGCGCAGCGACAGGCACGGGATCACTATTGCTTTTGGTTCGGATGTAGAAATCTGAGATTGCTTTGTCAAAGCTGTGATTGACCCAAAGGCGCAGTAATTTTACGCCGGGGATCAACAGTCCGATCAATGCCAAGGTCCACATAACGGGCTGCATTCCAAGCACAAACGCCCCGAAAACCAAAAGGCTGAGGCCCGTCAGATACAGGCGCCACATCCGCTGCGACTTGCTCAGGCGTCTGTGTTGTTCTTTGGCAAACCGCCGAAAGGTGAAGTTGATGCAAACGACCGCCATCATCAGCACCGCTGCGGCCAGCAGCACAGAAACCGCGAGGCTTGCAGCCGCCTGATCCGGTGCTGCGATCCGACTGTAAACATCCGATACCGACACCGCCAGCATCAAAAACCCAGACAGCAACAACAAAACTGTGGACATGGTTTTTGCGAATGAATTGCTAAGTGGCACAAGCCGCAACTCGGCAACCCGTGGCGCCAGAAACAAAACCAATACCGCCGAGATCGCCCGAACGGCAAAAATGAACACCAGCAAACTCAGCACCAGCACCTCTAACACTGGTGGCCAATCGAATGCCGCGAATGCCCCAATGCTGCCGGCGGCAAACACCAACAGGGCCGCCACCGCAATCAGCGCCCGAAAGGCTGCGCCGATGGCACGGCGCGACAAACTGTCAAAGGTCGACAGCTCAATCCGCAATCGGATTGGATCGGTATATTGTCGGAACAACCACTCCAACCCGGCGCCCAGAAACAGAAAAATCATCACAAAAGTCAGCCCGCGCACCTGTTGGTCCGGTGGTACTTCTTTGGTCCAGCGCTGCCAGAACACTTTGTCAATCTCGGGTGCTGCGGCGCGCGCCGACTGCAACTCGGCCACCCGCTCGCGGGTGTGTTTTCGCAAGGCCTGCAACTGTTCACGTGGTGAAATCGTGACAATGTCATCGGCCAGATCTGCCCCGTCGGCTTGCTCTGCGATCCAGTTTTGAATGCGTTCGTCCGCCAGCAATCGGGTAAATTCATGTAAATCATTCGCTGACGGCGGCGGTGCCACGGCCTGTTCCTGTGCGATCAGATCCGCCGGCATCAGTGCGGTCCACACAACAACGACTGCGACAAGACACAAGAACCCCAGCCGTCTCATGTTGCGGCCTCCAAGGGGTCATTTGGCGCAACCGTCTCTTCATCGTCTTCCGCAAAGGAAAAATCGGGCGGATAGACCGGTTCGACCTGCAATGCACCGCCGCTGCGCAACTGCATCTGGCATGCTAAACGAACGTCTTGCTTTTGCCCGGTCCGGACAAGTGTTGATTGCTCCAGTGCGTTTGGGTCTGCGATCGCAATGTCCGACGATAGTACCCGGACCGCGCAGGTGCCACAGCGCCCCCGCCCCATGCAGAGATTGGCGTGCGGGCGGTCGTTGGCGCGGTAAACATCCAGCAGGGTTCGGCCCGATTGCGAGGTTAACAACGGCCCCTTGCCCGACGAAATCCGAACCGGTGCAGCGGAGGTGACCCACATCCGCGCCAGCCGCGTCAAAAACACCAATGCGGCCAAAGACGCCGATATCCAAATGGTGTAGCGGGTGACGGCTACAATTGCTTCATAAGGTATTTCAGGTGCTGCGGCAGGTGTTGTCACTTCTGCCTCATTATCCGGGCTATCGGTTTCATTGCTGTAGCTGTATTCGGACGTCTCAACTGTCGCGGTTCTTTCTTGGATCAACACGTCGCGGCCCGCCTGCACATACCCCAGCAAAGCAACAACCGGAATGGCCACGGCCAGCGGATACAACCACATCAGCGCGCGCGTGGCATTCGGTTTGGACCGAAGCCAGGTGAACAGACCCGCGCAGCCATGCACCCAGACGACCGACAGCATAATCACTTGAAGCAAACCGATGCTTGGATCAGTCAGCCAGAACAATCGGATGGTATCGCTATAACCGAAATCGACGCCAACTTGTTGCAGCATTGATATACCGATGGCGTGTTTCGCCAAGAGTGGCACCACCAAAACCCCGGTGACGATCTGAACAACATCATGCGTGGAGCCACGCAAAACGGGTTTTTTATAGATAGACCAAAGCCCGATCAAATAATGCGTCAGGATCATCAGCCCCAACACAGGCCCGGTGACCGTACCTGTCATGAACCCCGATAAATATGGCCGTGCCGCATCCATTGCCTTGATCGACACCAACCCCAGACTGAGATTTAGCAGATGGCTGGTGACATACACCAAAAGGTACAGGCCGGTCACAATTCTGGCAGAACGCAAAAATAGCCCGGTTCGGGAAGGCGCAGAAAGTTCAGTCAAATTCAAGTCCTCGGCGTCAGTCTTGACCCAAACCCAAATTTGCCAAAAGATCACATCTGGCCGCTTCGGGTCACGTGCCGGCAATTCTAACGTGAAAACCGTTCAATTGACCACATGTGTTCGCGACCGCGACACATCATTGATCGGCAAGGCCAGAAATTGTTGATCTGGCCCAGAAACCGCTGCAAAAAAACACCGCCAGTGCATTGATACACCACCGGCGGTTAGTTCCTTTGTTGAAGCTCATAGCCTGAGCTTTTTGCAAAAAAAAAATACTCGTTACCGCCTTTGGAAAGGCTTTTGTTAACAGATTGTACCCAGCGTCAATCTTTACTACGCGTTTCTTAGACAACACTTTTGCTTGTCTCATAAGGGGAAAAAACCCGACAAAAGCACCCTAACCGGCGCGTGCCGTTTGTGTGCCCGTGGGCATAGATATGCCTTGCAAGATCATCAGTGCGCAGCAGGTCCAATCGGCGGGCACAACGCGCAGGGGCGATGCCCGTGACTGTCGCCATACTGTGTTACGAAACTGCAAGATATTGTGTTGGCCGCCCGCATTGCGGACCCGGGATTGGGGTGCGATACCAAGGCATGGGTCGATCCACGCAATCTTGCATGGAATGTTGATACAATCCGAAATGATTTCCCCGATCTGAGTTTTTTCATCATCTCAGGGTCGACCCGAAACGCTCTCAGTCAAAACCATAGCCCGCATGGCATTGAAATGAGCGCCAGCGTGGTCGATCACATCGCGCTTTTGGATCAGTCCTTTCACTGTGCAACGCGAAAATATCGTTCACGATTGCGCACCGGAAAATTTTGTGAATGTAACCCGGTGTGACCCGCATTGCTTTAGCAGCGGACTGATCTTCCAGGCGTCAGGATCATGCGCTGCCAATCTGTTGATCCTGTCCAAAACGACATCAGCTCCTATGGTATCGGCATAAGTCATCAGCCCGCCCCGCCATCGCGGAAACCCAAATTTGGCGACAGTTATCAGGTCAATGTCATCCGCAGACACGGCACCCCCATTTGAAAGGATGCCGCAGGCGGCATTGACCATCGCCGCCAGCATCCGGTCCTGAATGTCCCTTGTGGTAAACTCTCGGCGGGTAATTTTCGCGAAATACGCCTCCTCGATGGCCAGATCTGCCACAATAGGATCATCAACCTTGCCGCCACCGCCGGGGTAGCGATACCAGCCTGCGCCGGTTTTTCGCCCTAATTTTCCAAGCTCTAACATGCGTTTGGCAATAGCGCCGCATTTCCCTGTCCGGTCTTGCAGGATTTCGCGGCGCCGCATTGGGTCATGGATCACATCCAACCCGGTCACATCCTGCATCTCGAAGGGACCGGCGGCACATCCAAACATCTCCATCGCCTCGTCGATTTCCCAAGGGGTTGAGCCGTCCAGCAACAGGGTTTCCGCTATGTCGCAATAATGCAGCTCAAAGCAATCAATCGCGGATCGAAGTTGGGTCAGACGCGCGGCATCGCTTATATTTTGCGCGCAGGGCTTCAATTTGACGTCAAAAAGGCTTTGTCGCGGATAAGGTCCAGCAGTTCGGCCACCGATTGGGCCACCGACCTGTTCGATGTATCCAGCTGCGCGTCGGCCTGCGCATACAGCGGTTTCCGGCTGGCCAAAAGCGCGCGCAATTGCGCCATCGCCTGCGGGTTCCCCGCCATCGGGCGCTCGTCCCCTTGGGCGCGTACCCGATCCATATGGTTCTGGGCCGATGCCTTCACCCAGATTGTATGCGAAGTCTCAAGCAATCTGCCAAATGTTTGGGGATCATCCACAACCCCACCCGCCACAGCCAAAATCATTTGGCCGTAGACGGCCGCCGTCATATCCAGCGCTTCGGCCTCAAGCTTGCGATAGCCTTCGGGGCCATAAAGCGCGATGATCTCGGCGATAGGCATGCCGCCCAGGTCTTCGATTTCCTTGTTCAGCTCAACGAAAGGAACTCCCAACGCTGCACCCGCAGCCATTGCCAAAGTGGATTTTCCTGCCCCCCGCAATCCGATCAAAGTCACCCTGCCTGACTTGGCGTTCTCAGGCGATATGGGCGTTAGTTGCCGCATGACACGGGCCTGCGTCGCCGTGTCAGCGTCGCGAAACAGCGCCGCCATTTTTAGCGTCTGAGGCGTCCAGAATTCATCTTTTGCGACCAGCCATTCGATCTGGTGGCCCAATGCATCGGCGATACGGTGCAACAGCGCGATCGAGATATTCCCCGATCCGCCCTCCAGCTGTGCAAGGTATCGCAGCGAGATACCGGACTGATCCGCCAGCATTTGGCGCGTCATGCCCTTGCGTTTTCTGCAATCGCGCACCCGGTTGCCCACTTGCGCAATCCGCGGGTCAAGCGACGGCCTGTCGATGTGTTTCATGGCATCCTTCGATTGCACTTATCCGCGCCTTTCGCCCGCAGTTTCAGGCGGGCCAGAGTCAATACGTCTCAACATGGTACCTCCCCTCCTCGCGCATCGCATCGCGCAAGGTCGCCCATTGCAAACCGCGCTGCTGCGCCACAGCGACAAAAGCCGCGTCAACGCCGTCCTCCATACCGCGAAGCCCGCAAATGTAGATGTGGGTATTGGGGTCTTCCAGCAATTCAGCCACCTTATCGGCCTGCGCCAACAGCCTGTCCTGAACATATTCCTTTTCGCCGTGGCGCGAATAGACAAGATGTTTGTCCAACAGCGTGGCCGGCACTTTTGCGAGCGGGCCAAAATAGGGCAGGCTTTTGGGCGTGCGCGCGCCAAAAAACATCGTCATGCCGCCGGATTTGCCGCCCGTTGTCCGCTGCCGCCGCATCGTAAAGGCGCGCATCGGCGCTGATCCTGTGCCCGTACAGATCATCAACAACCGCGCATCAGGATCCGATGGTAACAAAAAGGTCGCGCCATAAGGCCCGGTGACCTGAACTTCGTCGCCTTTCTCAAGATCACATAAATAGTTCGAACACAGCCCGTTTTCTTCGCGTTTTACTGTCAGCGACAGATTGTTAAAATTCGGACGCTCGCCGTCCCGCGGGCTGGACACAGAATACAGTCGCGGCACATGCGCTTGGCCCTTGGCGTCAGTTCCAGGCGGGGTTATGCCAATGGTCTGACCTTCCAAAACAGGAAAAG
>JBAUHN010000046.1:0-2153 GCA_049680295.1 Sulfitobacter sp. | reverse complement strand
GGAGACTGCCGGGGCAGACATCCCGGCATCTGTCACAAGGTCACCGGCAGGCAGTTCCCCGTGATGCATCAGTTTTTCAACAAAGCCGAGCCTTGTCGGGTCAGACAATGCGGCGAATGTGCGGGCTATGTCATTCATGACCCGATATTTAACAACATAGTTAATTAAGTAAAGCGTTAATACTAGGGATCCGGTTGCGGGTCCAAAAAGGACTCCCGCGCATACCCCTGTGCAAACAGTAAAGCAGTCAGGTCACCGAAATTCACCCTCACATCACATTGTGCAGCGACTGAGGGTTTGGCATGCAACGCAACGCCCAAACCGGCCCGTTGCAGCATTCCCAGATCATTTGCACCATCGCCCACCGCGATCACATCTGCCACTGTGATCTGCAACCGCGCGGTGATCTGTTCAAGCGCATCCACCTTGGCCTGTTTGCCAAGGATCGGCATGCCAACTTCGCCGCTCAAAACCCCGTGTTCGATCAAAAGCGTATTTGCGCGATCCTCGTCAAAGCCAAGGGTCGCCGCGACCTTGGCCGTGAACGCCGTGAACCCGCCAGAGACCAGCGCCGCATGCCCGCCTTGCGATTTCATCGTGGCAAGCAGTGTCTCACCGCCCGGCATATAGGTGATCCGTTCCGCGATGACCTTGTCGATGATACCAGCGTCCAGACCTTTGAGCAGGCCAACCCGTTCACGCAACGCCGCATCAAAATCCAGCTCACCATTCATGGCCCGTGCGGTAATATCCTTGACCCGCGTGCCAACGCCTGCCTCATCGGCCAACTCATCAATGCATTCTTGCTGGATCATTGTGCTGTCCATATCCGCCAAGAGCATTTTCTTGCGCCGCCCTTGTGTGGGAACAACTATCAAATCAACCTGCAGGGCACGACAGGTCTCCCAGACCTCCCACAGGTTGGCAGGCATCTGCGCCACCTGAAATTCCGCCGCCTCGTCCGGTGACAGCCAGATCGCGTCGCCGCCGCCCCAGGCGTTGCGCAGATTATCAACCAATGCAGGGTCCAATCCGCGTGTTTCAGGTGAGGTCAGTAAGACGACTGTAAACATGGGCAAAGTTTCCGATCCGCGTCAGGGATGTCGTGAAAAAGCGATCAAGCGGCGGTCTAGCCCCGTTTTTGCGATTGTGCCAGCCCATCCCCATCTTTAGACGCGTCAGTGGGACACCCTTCCCCAACGAAGGGCGCATATCTGAGAGGATAGCATCAATGGCTATTACACAACCGGCTGCGCGGCCGGAAAATTCGCGTTTTTCATCTGGCCCCTGTGCCAAACCCCCCACATTTGATCTGAAGAACCTGTCTGACGCGCCCTTGGGCCGCAGCCACCGTGCCGCCGTGGGCAAGGCCAAGCTGCTGGAAGCGATCGAGACGACGCGCGAGATTCTCGGCGTGCCCGCCGATTACCGCATCGCGATTGTACCCGCATCCGACACCGGCGCCTTTGAGATGGCGATGTGGAGCATGCTGGGCGAGCGACCCGTGCAGATGGTGGCCTGGGAATCATTTGGTGCCGGTTGGGTCACCGATGTGATCAAACAACTCAAGATTGAAGCGACGACGCATACAGCAGAATACGGTGACATCGTCGATATGGCGGCGTTGAACTACGACAATGACGTCTGCTTTACCTGGAACGGCACCACCTCTGGCGTGCGCATGGCCAACGGCGACGCGATCCCAATGGAGCGTGCTGGTCTGACGCTTTGCGATGCGACCTCGGCCGCATTTGCGATGGACCTGCCCTGGAACAAGCTGGATGTCACAACCTTCTCTTGGCAGAAGGTGCTGGGCGGCGAGGCCGCGCACGGCATGCTGATCCTGAGCCCGCGTGCAGTGGCGCGGCTGGAAAGCTATACGCCCGCATGGCCCTTGCCAAAGATTTTCCGCCTGACCAAGGGTGGCAAGCTGATTGAGGGTATCTTCAAGGGTGAAACGATCAACACGCCATCGATGCTCTGTGTTGAGGATTACCTGCAGGCACTGACTTGGGCCAAATCCGTGGGTGGGCTGAAAGGTCTGATCGCGCGCGCGGATGCCAATGCGCGGACGGTTGCAGATTTTGTGGCAACACATGGCTGGATTGATTTCCTCGCGGTTGATCCAGCGACACGCTCAAACACCTCTGTTT
>JBAUHN010000045.1:0-14994 GCA_049680295.1 Sulfitobacter sp. | reverse complement strand
TGGGTACTTGCTTAGTTCTGCCCTGTCGCCTCGAATAAACACCCGCACCGACCGTTGGGGTGGTGCATTGGAAAACAGGGCTCGGCTGTCAATCGAGGTAGTCAAAGCGGTTCGGCAAGCAGTTGATCCGGGCTTCATCGTTGCTGTCAAACTGAACTCATCCGATTTCCAGAAAGGCGGGTTCGACCACGCGGATTCAGTTCAAGTGGCTGTCATGTTGGAAGCAGAGGGGGTGGATTTCATCGAAATCTCGGGCGGCAACTTCGAAGAGCCGACAGCGTATCAACATGCGTCGAAAAGCGGATCAACTCAGATACGCGAAGCCTATTTTCTGGACTACGCCGCTGCGATCAAAGATGCCTTGAATATTCCACTAATGGTCACCGGTGGCTTTCGATCCGCTAATGTAATGAATGACGCCATTGCTAGCGGCAAGACCGACCTGATCGGGATGGGTCGTCCCTTTATTGCCGATCCGAGTTTCGCCACCAAGTTGTTGGCTGGTGAGATTGAGAAAGCACCCGCAGTTGAACAGGATTTTCCACCAGCCGACACCCTGCCACGCGGTGCAGTCTTAAACTGGTTCTGCGCCCAAATTGCACTTGCGGGACGGACAGGGGCACCGGACCTAGAAATGTCAGTTGTGGATGGGCATGAAAGCTACTTGAACCAAATCAAGTTGGCCACCGACCGGTTACTCGCCGCTAGGCGAGAATGACACCAGCTTGCCGGTGAGTTCTCGATTTTTGGCAAAGCGGCCATTTAATCAGTTGCGGTGAAGGGTAGCAAAGTCCGCTTAACGGCTAATGGCCGCGCAGGTCACCAATGACGGCTATGCGGACTTTTCCGCCTTTTGCGAGCGCCGCTTTTGCTTAAGCAGCAATTGCTCGCACTCGCGGCAAAGGGAGCGCTGCGATGCGGCTAGTCTCCCCAGACCGGTCGTTCGACTGGTGGAACAGGTCCAGATGCTTGCAATGAATGCAATGATCGCCGCCGCTACTCACTCCATGCGTGCACATGCACGTCGCGCCCCGAATGTTCTTTCATGATCTTGGCGGCGAGGTCTTCTCTCTCCTTGTCACGCGTGCGGACCCACATCAGGATGCCGCCATGGCGTATCTGGTTTTCGTAGTATTCTTTATGATGCTTGCCGACACGGCGGGCCAGGAGTGTACCCATGACAGCGGCCGGACTGCCCCCAATGGCAATTGCAGCGATTGATGCAGCGAGCGTGCTGGCTGGTCCAAGCATGGCTGCCATCGCAATATATGAACCCACAAAAAAGAAGCCTCCAGCGATAGCACCTTCCAGCTCACCGATTGCCTCCTCGGACACGAAATGGGCACGGGGCGCGCGCGGATCGTCTTCAAGGTCCGACGCGCTCCAATAGGCTTTGCCTAGCCTCTCTTCGAGAGTTTCCTGACTTCCCAAGAGGCTTATGTCGGAATGATGAAAGCCGACTGCACGAAGATCATAGAACGCGGCCTGCTGTGCTTCAAACGTATCGAACACGCCGACTGCCTCAGGAACGTTGATATAGGTTGCTTTTTCTGTCTTTTCTGCGTCAGGCTTTACCATCTGAGTCTCCACGATTATTCTCGGTCTGCATCAATGCAGTGCCAATATGGCGTCTTTAGAGTTCAGTGGATTGAGATGCGTCAATGACACCTCCTATAGCGACATGTGGTGCGACAATGAGGCAACCCAAACACTCATCCAAGTCGTCAATTCTGAGTAAAGCGCCTGCGCACCCGTTGGGTGCGAAGGCGGAATAGGTCCTTAGAAGCCCATTACCGATGTATTGGGGGCGATGATCGCGGCACCCATCGCATCGGGCGCAGCGGCCGTTACACCGTCAATCAAGACCGACGCTTTTGCTACTTTGCCTGGCAAATAGATCGCACAGACCTGCACTTTGATATCCATTTGAGCCATCATCATTTGCATCAAGTCTTGCGGGCTTGCATCTCTTGGTGGCTGGCCTGCAGTCGCGGAAGTAGGCGCATCACGGAGTGCGATGTCACCGGCTGGACCACACAAGAGGACCTCTGCCTCAGCCCCTGCCGTAATGACGTTCATGGTCAGAACCATTGCCATAAGCTGGGTTTGTGGCTCAGGGCTTGTCAGAATGGTGATTAATCTGTTTGGGTCTTCTGCTTGGGCAGTCGTCGCAAGACCGAGTGCAAGAGCGGAGGCAGTCAGAAGTCTGAAAATACGCATTTGGATTCGCCTTTTGATGCATTGTGAGTTCCCGAAACGGCGCAGCACCTCACGCCGATATCGCGTGGGGACTTTAAGGGGTGATTGCAAGGCGTATCGCGTAAGCAACGATGCCGAGAGCAAGCACACTCATGACCCACAGCGCGACAAACCAACCGATCCGGCGAAACGTTGAGATATTCATCAGTGATACCCCTCAGCCGGATCTATTTTTCCACGGAAAACCCAATAGGCGTAGGCCGTGTAGGCTAGGATCATCGGGACCAAAACGACGGTGCCCACCAGCGCAAATCGCAGACTTTTGTCAGGTGCTGCCGCTTCCAAAATCGTGAGGCTGGGCGGAACGATATTGGGATAAAAACTGATCCCGATGCCGATGAAGCACAGCACAAAGATGCTGATTGCGGCCAGGAATGGCTGGTTGTCCTTGCCTGCGTTCAATCCTGTGAAGAGTGCCCATGCAGCGGCCAATACTGCGCCTGGCATCAACACGGTAAAGATACTGCCCGGCAAATTGAGCCAGCGCTTGAAGTATTCCGGATCCTGGAACGGGGTCAGAATACTGACGATCCCGATCGCGCCAAGTGTCCCCGCCCCAAGCCACCATGCATAGTTTTGCATCTGACGCTGCAGGCTGCCTTCGGTCTTCATAATAATCCACGTAGCACCCAGCAAAGCATATCCAACGACAACGGCTAAGCCGGTTAGCACAGAGAACACGCTCAACCAATCCCACCAACCGCCAGCATAGGCCCGGTCAGCGACTTCGATCCCCTGCACCAAGGCACCTAGTGCAATCCCTTGCATGAACGCCGCAACAATGGAGCCGCCGAAGAAAGCGACGTCCCATACCAGTTTCCATCGCTCCGTCCGCCAGCGGTATTCAAATGCGACACCGCGAAAGATCAATGCCAGCAGCATGAGAATGATCGGCATGTAGAGCGCAGGCATGATCACCGCATAGGCCAGTGGGAAAACAGCGAATAAACCGCCGCCGCCCAACACCAGCCACGTTTCATTCCCGTCCCAGATAGGCGCGATGGAATTCATCATCGTTGCCTTTTCCCGCTCGCCGTCCGCGAGGGGAAAAAGGATGCCGACGCCCAGATCAAAGCCGTCAAGGATCACGTAGGTCAGGACGGCAAAAGCGATAATCCCGGCCCAGATAAAGGAAAGTTCAAACATTGGAAGGCTCCTTATTCGCCTGGAATTGCATCGGGATCGGTTTGCATGATGGGCGTGGTGCCCGCTGTCCGGATCGGACCCTCTTTGAAACCAAGATGTACGGTTCCGGCTGGCTTGTTCATCATGCGCAGCAAATAGAAAGTGCCCGCGCCAAAGACGAAGAAATAAACTACAATGAAAGCAAGTAGGGACGCGGCCACCGCTGGTGCGGCAACAGGGGCCAGACTATCGCTGGTGCGCAGCAGACCATACACGGTGAACGGCTGACGCCCCACCTCGGTTGTAATCCAGCCCGCCAGCACCGCCACAAAGCCCATTGGTCCCATCACGATTGCAGCACGTTGTAGCCAACGATCCTCATAAAGCCGCCCGCGAATACGCCGCAGCAAACTCCAAGCGCCAAGACCAAGCATGGTAAACCCGAGCCCCACCATCACGCGGAAACTCCAGAATACAATCGCAACCGGCGGCTCCTCATCGTCAGGAATGGTATCCAGACCGTTCAAAGGGGCGTCCCAGTGGTGTTTCAGGATGAGGCTGGAAAGGTATGGAATTTGGATCGCGTATTCGATCCGCTTTTCTTCTGGATTAGGGATGCCAAACAGAATTAGCGGAGCGCCATCGGGATGGCTGTCATAGTGCCCCTCCATGGCCATCACCTTGGCTGGCTGGTGCTCCAGTGTGTTGATCCCGTGAAAGTCGCCCGCAAGGATTTGCAACGGTGCCACGACGATCAACATCCACATCGCCATTGAAAACATGCGGCGCGCGGGCTCATCCTCGCGGTTGCGCAACAAGTGCAGACTTCCGACACCGCCCACAACAAGGGCCGTGGTTAGATAAGCAGCCAAGACCATGTGAACCAACCGATATGGGAAGGACGGGTTAAAGACAATCTGCCACCAATCTTCTGGCACAAATTGTCCCAATTCGTTGATGCTGTATCCAGCAGGCGTTTGCATCCAGGAGTTGACGGATAAAATCCACGTGGCAGACATCAGCGTGCCAAAAGCGACCATCGCCGTCGCGAACATGTGCAATTTGTCACCAACCCGTTCGCGCCCGAACAACATGATCCCGAGAAACCCTGCCTCAAGGAAGAAGGCGGAGAGCACTTCGTAAGCCATGAGGGGGCCTAAAACCGGTCCTGTTTTGTCTGAAAAGACAGACCAATTGGTGCCGAACTGGTAGGACATCACAATGCCCGACACGACGCCCATGCCAAAAGCAACGGCAAATATTTTCTTCCAGTAGTTGAACAAGGTCAGATAGGTTTCGTCCCTTGTCCGTAACCAAAGGCCGTTCAGAACAGCCAGATAGCTGGCCACTCCGATCGAGAAAGCTGGAAAGATGATGTGAAACGACACTGTGAATGCAAACTGCATCCGAGCGAGTGTTTCTGCGGTCATACCGTCAAACATGGTGTTTGCCTCTATTGCTAAAGCGGCACCCTAGACGGCTCCAGGGCACCGCTAGGGACTGTTAATTGCCTTGTGGACCAAAACCGGCAGCGGTGATTGCATTTTCTCCATCGCGGTCTACCTGAGCGACCCAAGCGGCAGACCTGGCGATGAATTCTTCCATCGAGACTTCGCCAACTTCATCGGTGCCATTGAATCCAAGGGTCTGGCCTTCTTGCATGCGGTGTCCGCCTTTACCGTGTCTCCTGGCTTTGTTTTCCATGTCAGCGGCACGCGTTTCATTAAAAATGACATATTCTGCCGCATTCAGCAGGCCGTTCTGGTCATCATCGAACATGTTGAAAACCATTTCACGACGCTCCGTGATCTCTTCAACGGAAAAAGCGCCGTTCTCATCAAGATCCCAGTTCAGAATAAAATGGGATCCGAGAGTGTTTTCAGCCAAAGCGGCGAAAGCGGTACAGACGGTCAACGCTGTGATTGCGATAAGGTTTTTCATTGTACTTCCAGTTTTTACAGAAAAAGGGATCAGAGTTTCACTGTGCGCAGATACGGGCGGATGATCTCAAAACCTTGCGGGAAAGCCTTCGTCGCATCAGCGACGATTGGAAAGCCCAATGTCGTGTTTTGCGTATCGTTGACATCATTGATCCACTTCACGTGCTCTGTAACTGTGTCTGTCGAAAGGCCAATAGGTTTCACGCCGCGGGAAGCGAACTGTTCCGCCAACTACGATGTGCGACCCATCTCCGTGGTACACACAGGTGTAAAGTCTGCTGGATGGCTGAAGAAGAAGGCCCAGTCGTTACCAATCCAATCGTGAAACCGGATGGGTCCAGTCGTCGTATCCGCTGAGAAGTCTGGGGCTGTATCACCGATTCGAAGGCTCATGACGTTTATCCTATATTTCAAATAGTGGTTTACTGGCGTGATAGTCTAAGCTGTTTACAAAAGCAATACTTTGAATGTATCTTTAAAATGCGACAACAGGATGCATCATGAAACTGACCAGTTACACCAACTACGCCTTGCGCTCTTTGCAGCTTGCAGCGCTGAAATCCCCTGATCTTGTCCGCGTTGATGATGTGGCCAAAATCCATAACCTTTCACGCCCCCACATCATGAAAATCGTGCATGAGCTGGGCAGGGCTGGCTACCTTGAGACTGTTCGCGGGCGCGGGGGGGGCTTTCGTCTTGCCCGTCCACCCGAAGACATCGTCGTCGGCGATGTGGTGAGGATTACTGAAGGCCCTCTTGACGTGGTGGAGTGTTTCAACCCTGAAAAGAACACTTGCCCGCTGATGGGGATATGTATCCTGTCAAAGAAAATGCAGGAAGCTACAGCGGCTTTCATGGCTGTCCTGGACGATCTCACAATAGCGCATATTGCGTCAAACCGTGGCCAATTGATGGAACGGATTGCACCGCTGGAGATGCCGAGGGAGGCGACGACAGCTCAATGACCGATGCGGAAGAATGGGTGGAGCGCTTTCCGGGGCTTTCACGTCTGGAACCTCCGATAAAGCAACTTCTGCTCTCTCGAAGTGCCATCATTGAGGTTCCCAAAGGGGTAACGATCTTTGGGCCCGGGAATTCACCCGAAAACATGCTATTCCTTCTGGTCGGAACAGTCAGAGTACAACAGGTATCTGATACAGGCCACGAAATCGTGCTCTATCGCATTCAGGCCGGCCAAAGCTGTGTTCTAACAACGGCCTGCCTTCTCGCTTACGAAAACTACTCGGCAGAAGGCATTTCGGAAACTGCCGTCCAGGCCGCAGCGGTGCCCCGCGATGTATTCGATGATCTTGTCGCGCAGTCAAAGTCGTTTCGCGACTTCGTCTTTGCCGCCTTTTCCAAACGGATCACAGACCTGTTTCTGATGATCGACGAAGTGGCGTTCCAGCGGCTGGACGTCCGCCTGGCAGACAAGCTGCTCGATCTTTCAAGGGGACAGGACAAGGTCGAAACAACGCACCAAAAGCTCTCGGTGGAGTTGGGCACAGCCCGCGAAGTCGTTTCGCGACAGCTGCAGGAATTCCAGCGTCGCGGTTGGATTGAGCAAGGCCGTGGGAGCGTGAACCTGCTGGATCACTCGCAGCTCAAGAAACTGGCTGACCATAATTCGTAAATGACTTTTCTGACTTGGTGACAATGTCACCAAGGTTCGACCCCGCAAAGCTCTATAACGTATATAGCTTTTAATGGGAGACAGTGAAATGACAACGAATCTTGGCACAATTGACCGGGCCTTCCGCCTCTTACTTGGAATTGTCTTGCTGGCCGCGCCGTATGCGAGCGGTCTGGCGATCTTTGAGTCCAGCACAGCAACGATCGTTTCCGTTATCGCGGGCATCGTGATGGTCGTAACCTCTGCAATTAAATTTTGCCCACTCTATCGCATCTTTGGCATTCGGACTTGTAAGATATGATCGAGACCGCCTTCACACCATTTCAATCGCTCGGAGGCGGTGCCTTGATCGGCCTCGCTTCTGTTCTTCTAATGGCAAGTCTGGGACGGGTCATGGGGGCCACGGGTATTCTTGCCGGGTTGATGCAACCCGCGAATTTCTCTGATTGGTCATGGCGTGCGGCCGTCTTGGGCGGCATGATCAGCGGCCCGATTGCTGTCCATTTCATCACGGGAGATTTTCCCGCGGTGCAGGTGCCTGTTTCGACGACGATGCTGATCATTGGTGGTTTCATTGTCGGCATTGGCGTGACCTTTGGGTCGGGGTGTACCTCGGGTCATGGCGTCTGCGGAATGGCCCGACTGTCACCGAGGTCCATCGCGGCAACGCTTACCTTCATGCTAACAACCGGCATCACAGTCTTCGTTGTCCGCCACGTATTGGGAGCATAAGTAATGCGCATCCTTACCTCATATCTTGTTGGCCTCGTTTTCGGTGTCGGGATTTCCATCTCGGGCATGGCAAACCCTGCCAAAGTCCTCAATTTCTTTGATGTTGCAGGGACGTGGGATCCGAGCCTAGCCTTCGTCATGGGAGGGGCTTTGATTATTACGTTCATCGGCTATCGCTACGTCCTGAAGCGTCCTGCCCCATATCTGTCTACAGGCTTTCAACTGCCGACGCGCCGCGATCTCGATCTGCAGTTGATCGGTGGTTCTGCTGTCTTTGGTGTGGGCTGGGGGATCGCCGGTTTTTGTCCAGGCGGTGCGCTGCCTGCGCTTGGGGCCGGTCAATCCGAAGTCTTTATCTTTGTTGCCGCTTTGCTCGGCGGCATAGTCGCGGCCAAACTTGTTAGATTCTACAGCACTGAAGGGCAGGTCGCATAGTGAAATTCTTGCAGAAAATATCCGGCCAAACCGCACTGCTGCTGGTGGCTGCATTAGCGGTGGGCATAGGCGGTACTTACGTCGCAATGTCCGACTACGGTACTGCACACCTGCATGGTGCGCATCACGCAAACCATGACGAAGTCGATATGCCAGGACTGCGCGGTGAAAACGCAAGCGCCACTGAGAGTGAAGAAATTGAGGTGCTGTTCCGCAATTTTGAAACCATCACCCGAGAGGTCGAGAATTTGCCAAACGGCATTCGAACTTTTACCGCGTCTAAGGATCAGGCTGTCATGGACGCACTGGTGAACCACTCGGTCGGAATGATCGATCGTGTGGGCCAGATGGATGATCCTAAGATCAGGATCCAAAGTCCGACTCTGGACATTTTCTTTCTGCGCGGCGACGGCATCACCTCGAATGTCGAAGTGACGGACGAAGGGCTGTTGGTGGTACAGACATCCGATGATCCTGAACTGGTATCTGCATTGCAAACGCATGCCGCTGAAGTGACCGCGATGGCTGAAAAAGGCATGCAGGCCGTACATGAAATGATGATGGAGAGCGGAACGGGCCACTAGGCTCAAAGCGCTTCTTCTAAACGAACCGGAGAATGAATATGACTTACCCCATCAATATGTCCGTCAAACCTGATGTTTCGGCCCATTTTGACGAGGCCACCAATACAATCACCTATATCGTCAAAGACCCGAACAGCGATCATTGTGCCATTGTCGATAGCGTTATGGACATCGATTATGCCGCTGGCCGGATCACCTATGACGCAGCAGATGCCCTGATCGCGGAAATACAAAGCCGTGGCTTGACGCTTGACTGGATCATTGAAACCCACGTGCATGCCGATCACCTAAGCGCTGCCCCGTATATCCAGGAAAAACTGGGCGGGAAGATCGGCGTCGGTGAAAAGATCATGGTGGTTCAAGAGACCTTTGGTAAAGTCTTCAACGAAGGCACCGAGTTCCAGCGCGACGGGTCCCAATTTGATGCACTGTTCAAAGACGGCGACACCTACCAGATCGGTACGATGCAGGCTTTTGCCATGTACACGCCAGGTCACACACCTGCCTGTATGGTGCATGTCATTGGCGACGCAGCTTTTGCTGGCGATACGTTATTCATGCCCGATGGTGGGTCCGCCCGATGCGATTTTCCAGGTGGCAGCGCCAGCGAATTGTACGACAGCATCATGAAATTGCTGTCCCTGCCTGACGAGATGCGGCTGTTCATGTGCCACGACTACGGCCCGAACGATCGTGCGATTGAGTGGGAAACCACGGTGGCTGAGCAAAAGGCCAACAACATCCATGTCGGTGGCAACAAAACCCGCGAAGACTTCATCAAGTTCCGCACCGAACGTGATGCGCAGCTTGCCATGCCGAAATTGATCATCCCGTCTTTGCAGGTGAACATGCGTGCCGGGGATGTTCCCACCGACAAGGACGGCAACCTAATGCTAAAAGTACCGATTAACAGCCTTTAACACATCACATGAATGGAGACATCGCATGTCTAACATTACAACCGTCAAGAATCTGAACAAAGCGCTCCATATGGAGATGACCGCTTCCCACCAGTACCAGCTTCACGCCCATATCCTTGACGACTGGGGGCTTGATAAGCTGGCAACCAAAATGCGTGCAGAACAAGCCGAGGAAATCGGCCATTCGGATTTGTTCATCGAACGGGTTCTGTTTCTCAAAGGAGATCCGGAAATCGCCTTTGCAAAAGCACCCAAGCGCGCGGCGACATTGGTTGATATGTTCAAGGCGGACCTTGTCGATGAAGTAGAGGCAATCGAATTCTATCTGAAAGCTGCCAAGCAGGCCTATGACGAAAACGACGTCGGTTCTCGGACCTTATTCGAGCGCATTGCTCTAGACGAAGAAGGTCACAAGTCATGGCTGGAGTTGCAGCTCGAACTGATCGAGCGTCTGGGTGAAAAAGCCTACAGTGCAAAACTTGTTTCTTCGCCGGACGTCGCAGGCGCTGACGCTGACGCTGAAACAGCATAAGAAAGCAGACACCATGGACACCAAATCACTGACCGCAGGTCTATCTGTGAGCGAACAGATCACGCCCGCAGACATGAAAGCCATCAAGGATGCTGGCTTTCGCGCCATCATATGTAACCGCCCGGACGGCGAAGGGGCTGACCAGCCAACATTCGAGGAAGTATCAAAAGCCGCCAAGAAAGCGGGGCTTGCAGCTGCCTATCTGCCGATCGTATCTGGCAAGGTCACGGATGAAGATGCGTCCGGTTTCGACAAAGCGCTCACTGAATTACCCGGCCCCGTGCTGGCCTATTGCCGTACTGGCACCCGGTCGGCAACCTTGTGGTCACTTAGCCAAGCGGAACAGCGCAGCCTTGCAGACATCCTCGCCGCAACCAAAGCGGCGGGGTATGACATGGCCGGTGTCGTTCGTCGGATCGTCAACGGGGGCAAAACCCCGACGGATACTGGCGACGCTAATTTTGAGGTGGTTATTGTAGGGGCTGGTGCAGGTGGCATTGCCGCGGCCGCAAGCCTTAAAGCACGCAAGCCAGGTCTTGAGATTGCAATCATCGACCCTGCTGACATCCACTATTACCAGCCCGGTTGGACGATGGTCGGTGGTGGTATTTTTGAAGCCGAGCAGACCTCACGCACAATGGGGTCGCTCATCCCTAAGGGCGTGCATTGGATCAAGTCGGCCGTTGCGGCTTTTGAGCCTGAAAATAACGCAGTAATCCTCGATGGATGTCGCGTCGTGAAATACAAACGACTGATCGTGTGCCCCGGCATCAAGCTGGATTGGAATAGGGTTGAAGGGTTGGTCGAGACGCTTGGCCATAACGGGGTGACGTCAAACTACCGCTATGACCTTGCGCCTTATACTTGGAATCTTGTCGAAGGCCTGAAACAGGGCCGTGCGATCTTTACCCAGCCACCGATGCCCATTAAATGTGCGGGCGCGCCACAAAAGGCAATGTATCTCTCAGGCGATGCCTGGCACCGGCGCGGTGTGCTGAAGAACATCGACATTCAGTTCAACAACGCAGGTGGTGTGCTGTTTGGCGTCAAGGACTACGTCCCTGCCTTGATGGAATATGTCAAGAAATACGACGCCCATCTCAACTTTTTCCACAATCTCGTTGCGGTCGATGGCCCTGCCAAGAAAGCATGGTTCGACGTGGCCAAACCCGACACTCCGGTCGAACGGATCGAGATGGAATTCGACATGATGCACGTCTGCCCGCCGCAGACAGCGCCAGATTTCATTCGCGTGTCACCGCTTGCAGATGCGGCAGGTTGGGTCGACGTGGACCAGGCCACCTTGCGCCACAAGACCTACGAAAACATTTGGTCTTTGGGCGATGTGATGAATGCCCCGAATGCCAAGACCATGGCGGCCGCACGCATCCAGGCCCCCATTGTCGCTGAAAATATCGTGGCGGACATGCGCGGCGGTTCCCCTGTGGCACAATACAACGGCTACGGCTCCTGCCCGCTGACGGTTGAGCGCGGCAAGATCGTTCTGGCAGAGTTTGGCTATGGCGGAACAATGCTGCCCAGCTTCCCAAAGGCGGTGATTGACGGCACTAAACCCTCCCGCGCGGCATGGTTCCTGAAAGAGAAAATGCTACCTCCGATCTATTGGCAAGGCATGCTCAAGGGCCGGGAGTGGATGGCGAAGCCTGAAAAAGTAACAGTCCGGTAATTCGATCATAATGCCCCCGCGTACCTTATGCGGAGGCCACTCAAACCCCCAGAGAACACCATGAAAACCGATGTGACGCGCTACCTGCCCATACTGACATGGGGGCGGGCCTATAACCGTTCTGCCCTGTCAAACGACCTTGTTGCCGCGTTGATCGTGACAATCATGTTGATTCCTCAATCGCTAGCCTATGCTTTGTTGGCGGGCCTTCCGCCGGAAGCGGGGCTCTACGCATCAATCGCACCAATCATGCTTTATGCGGTCTTTGGAACCAGTCGTGCATTGGCGGTGGGGCCAGTCGCAGTTGTGTCTCTGATGACCGCTGCGGCTCTCAGCAATATCGTCGAACAAGGTACGATGGGCTATGCGGTGGCTGCGCTGTCGCTTGCAGCACTATCAGGCGTCATCCTACTCGCCATGGGGCTGTTTCGACTTGGCTTTGTGGCTAATTTTCTGTCCCACCCAGTGATCGCAGGCTTTATCACCGCATCAGGCATCATCATTGCCGCCAGCCAACTCAAGCACATCCTCGGGATCGATGCCGAAGGCCACAATCTGCTGGAACTGGTTATTTCACTTGCGGAGCATATAAACGAGACAAATTGGACAACGGCCATCATCGGCGCGCTTGCGACTGGGTTTCTGTTCTGGGTGCGTAAGGGTTTGAAGCCTTTGCTGAAGCGGGTTGGCCTCTCAGATGGCATCACCGGTGTTCTCGTAAAAACCGGACCGGTGGCTGTCGTTGTCGCGACGACTGCTGCCGTTTGGGCCTTTGGCCTATCGGACAAGGGCGTTAGAATCGTCGGCGAGGTACCGCAAAGCCTTCCCCCTCTGACACTCCCCTCACTCTCGCCTGAACTGCTTGGCCAGCTTCTGCTTCCTGCGTTTCTGATCTCGATCATTGGTTTTGTGGAATCAATCTCTGTCGCCCAAACCCTTGCTGCCAAGAAGCGCCAACGCATTGACCCTGATCAGGAATTGATAGGCCTTGGTGCTGCGAATATCGGTGCATCGCTGACTGGTGGATTTCCTGTCACGGGGGGGTTTTCACGATCTGTCGTCAATTTTGATGCAGGGGCTGAAACCCCCGCCGCAGGGGCCTTCACTGCCGTAGGATTAGCAATCGCTGCTCTCGCTCTGACGCCGCTGATCTATTTCCTGCCCAAAGCAACCCTCGCTGCTACCATAATTGTCGCCGTCTTGAGCCTTGTTGATTTTTCAATCCTGAAGCGCAGTTGGGCCTATTCAAAGGCTGACTTCTCGGCCGTCTTCGCGACAATTGCCATCACCCTCGCGATGGGGGTTGAAGCCGGCGTTTCTGCTGGTGTCGGACTATCAATTCTATTGCATCTCTATAAATCGTCAAAACCCCACATTGCTGAAGTCGGACAAGTCCCAAACACAGAGCATTTCCGCAATATCCTACGCTATGACGTAAAGACCGACCCGAGCATCGTGTCCTTGCGCGTTGACGAGAGCCTGTATTTCGCCAATGCCCGATATATGGAGGACAAGATTCACAACCGGGTCGCGGGTGACAAGAATATCCGCCACGTCATCCTACAATGTTCGGCAATCAATGACATTGATCTCAGCGCGCTGGAATCGCTCGAAACCATCAATGAAAGACTTCGGGAGATGGACGTAAAGCTGCATCTGTCCGAAGTCAAAGGTCCCGTGATGGATCGCTTGAAACGGGCACATTTTTTGGCAGAGCTAACTGGTGAAGTGTTTTTGTCGCAGTTTGAGGCATCAAGAACCTTGAAGCAACCATAGATGAGTGCTGCGACCTAAATTGTAGTAATTCAGACTTAATCTGACAGTTGGCCGTTTTTCCGGCGGCATCTGTCAGGCCAAGTTCAGTTCACGAACTTTTCCTTCCAGATCTGCTTGCCCTCAATCATGGTCTGGAACGGCGTTCTGCCGCAACACATTTTACCCTGATGAGTTCGTTCGGTGTTGTAATAATACAGCCAATCATCCAGATCGGCCTGCAATTCCTCGACGGATTGATAGACTTTCTTGCGGAACGTGATCTGATAAAACTCCTGCAGGATCGTCTTATGGAAGTGCTCGCAGATACCGTTCGTTTGCGGTGATTTCACCTTTGTCTTCGTGTGATCCACTGCCCGGCAGTGGTTTGTGTGCAAACCATGAGAGGGGATATCGTTGATTGCCAGGAAGAGCTGGAAGTCGTGTTTGTCGACGCGCCCACAATATTCGGTTCCCCGATCTGTCAGGATGCGTAACACTGGCAGATCGTGCTCATCATGAAACGGCAGGACCCGGTCACTGAGCAAATCTGCAGCAGTGATCGGGGTCTTGATGGTGTACAGCTTGGCATGCGCCACCTTGCAATTGGTATCGACATAGGTCTGCTGATAAACGCGCCCAACACCCTTGAGGGTGCCGACATAGAACGTGTCCTGTGACCCCAGATAACCTAGATGAGCGGTCTCGATCTCGCCGCAGGCTTCATCGTCCAGCTTCTTCTTTTCAAGCGCCTGAACTTGTGCCTCGATCAGAACGCCGCCGTCTTCCGCAACCTTGGCCTCCAGCGCTTTGAGACGGGTTTTGAAGTTTGCCAGATCATGGCGCAGCCAGATTGAGCAAACACCCGAGGGCGAGACAAACACACCCAGTTTGCGCAACTCATTGGAAGTACGCGCCTAGCCATAAGCCGGGAAGTCGGTGGCGGAATTGATCACTGCGTCCTTTGTCGCTTGATCCACCCGGTTGGCCAGATTGGGCTTGCGCCGGGTACGCTCAAACAGCGCCTCAACGCCGCCATCCTCGACCGCTGACTTGTAGCGGTAGAACGTGTCGCGCGACATACCCATAACTTGGCAGGCTTTGGACACATTGCCCAATTCCTCGGCCAGGTTCAGCAATCCGGTTTTGTGTTTGATGATCTTATCGGTAGTATTCAACATTGTGGTTTCCTCTTGATGGTTCGGTTTGCACCTCCATCAAAACGGGCAACCATCATCTCATTCAAGAGATGTGCCGCTCCCATTCCAGCTTGCTGGGAAGGGGGCGGTGTCAGCTGAAGTCAGAACTAATACAGCTAATCGGCGATCGAGGACGCCGGGGTCGAAGCTCTGCGGGACATACGCAGCCGCAGATGCTTTCTGCGTTGCTTTCGAC
>JBAUHN010000044.1:0-17328 GCA_049680295.1 Sulfitobacter sp. | reverse complement strand
ACGCAGAACTTGCGCTTTATCGTCACCGCCAATCGCCGGAACAGCGTCATCAATAGCGCCAACAAGCGTGCCATTTGCATCAATAATCGAGACATCTTCTGCCGCCAGACCAGCGATTGCAGAGGATACCAAATACCGCAGCGCCTTGGCCTGCCCGGGCGTAATGGTACCGCTGACCGGAGATACGGAAACCGACGCTTTCGGCGTCACGCGACGTTGGAACGGGTTTGAACCGGTGCTTGCAATATGCACGCGTGCTGCGGCAATAAACGGACTTGATACGATGGTCCGGGCAAGCTCGCCTTCTTTTGCGCGCCAATAGGCTGCGTCAAACATCTGCGATGTCGTTCCAAAGCCCGACAATGTGTCCAACAATTCGTAGCCGCTGGTGCTGTTGGCTGGCAATCCCTCGCTCGCCAAGGTCATACGAAGCTGGTCGCGCGCGCTGGCGTCCACAAAAATTGAACCGCCGCGTACCTCAAAGACGTCTCCGCGTTGTTCCAATGCGCGTACGACATCGCCCGCCGCACCGTTTTCAAGGCCCGCATACAACAATGTCATTGACGGCGTGGTGGCCATTCTTGACATCGCCGTGATTGCAAAAAACACTGCCACCGTTGCCGCAACAATTGTAATTTGACGGCGGAGATCGAGCCCATTCCAGGTCTTGAGTAGTTGTTGCACGTCTGCCTCCGTCTCGCCTGGGCGTTCTGCCGCGGCACTGACATCAGCAATGAACGATCAGACTTAACAATCGGTTAGTGCGATGCGGTCTATAAAGAAATTCTCAAAAATGGATCGAGATAGATGTCAGAGCCGGATACAGAACAGCCTCAGGAACCGCCGAAAAAGTCAAAGCTGCCTTTAATCATTGGCCTTTTACTTGCTGTATTGCTGGGTGCGGGTGGGTTTTATGCGACCTGGTCGGGTATGATTTTGGGGGTCGAATCGGATCATTCAACGGCTGAGGAAGATGCACAGCACCAGATGCCCGCAGTCGCTTTTGTAGATGTCGCGCCAATGACTGTGTCGCTGTCTTCGCAGGGACTTCAACAACATCTGCGGTTCCGTGCAAGTCTCGAAGTTCCGACCGACCACCGTGAAAATGTAGAGCTGCTGTTGCCCCGGGTTGTGGATGTCTTGAACAGCTATTTGCGGGCCCTTGAACTGCACGACTTAGAAGATCGCGCCGCCCTGACACGTTTGCGCGCGCAAATGCTTCGCAGAGTTCAGATTGTGACGGGGCCGGGCATGGTAAAAGACCTTTTGGTCATGGAATTTGTGATGAATTGAGGAACAGGACGTGGAAATAATTGCAGATATCTTTCTTGCCGTGGGTGCCATGGGTGCAGGCATCTATTGCTTTGTTTTGGGCGGTCGTCTTAACCGGTTCAACAATCTCGAAAAAGGTGTAGGCGGCGCAGTTGCGGTGTTGTCAGCACAGGTTGACGACCTGACAAAAACGCTGTCAGCGGCACAATCGACCGCGTCAGCATCCGCGCAAACGTTGACCAATCTTACCGAGCGGGCAGAAGACATGTCGCGGCGACTGGAGCTGCAAATGGCATCTCTGCACGACATTCCCGAAAGGCCGGACGCGGTGGAGCCTGAAGTTTCCAAGCCGGCCAAAGTCAAAGCGCCAGGCAAAAAGACACCCAAAACAAAGGCCGGGGCGGCTGAGCCAATGTTTATGCGTCACAAAACAGAGGAAAATGTGGGATGAGCGGCAAACAAACAAAAAGACGGCGCAGGCCCGGTCACGGCTCAATCGTGTTTATCGCAAGCCTGCTTATTGCCTCATCCATTTTGCGATTTGGATCAGGGGTTGGTCAGGCAATTGCCAAGGACACCGCGGCCGCGGACGAAAGCTCCGTTGCCAAAAACGCGGAACAAGAGATGTCAGACGGCACGCCTTCGCAAGCAAAACTGACGGCCCTTTTGGCCGCTTTCCAGTCTCGTGAGCAGCGTATATCGGAGCAGGAAAGACAGATAGATGTCCGTCTAAAGGCGCTTACAGTTGCAGATCAGCATATCGCCGCGCGGATGAAGGAATTGGAAGATGCCGAAGCAAAGCTGCGTGCCACGCTTGCAATTGCCGACACCGCTGCCGAAGACGACCTGCTGCGTTTGACGACTGTGTACGAAAATATGAAACCAAAAGATGCCGCCGCCCTGTTTGAAACGATGGAACCCGATTTCGCGGCCGGTTTTCTGGGCCGGATGCGACCGGATGCGGCGGCTGGGATCATGGCGGGTCTGTCGCCACAGGCAGCCTATACAATTAGCGTTATTTTGGCAGGCAGAAATGCAAATGCTCCAAAATCCTGACAGCATCCTGAGGAATTTTTAACCTCCGTTTGTCATTGATCTTAAGAATGAAATCGCAATGGGGCGCACAATGATTGGTGTTGTTGGAATAGTTACAATTTTTGTGATGGTGTTTGGGGGCTATCTGGCCGCGGGTGGCAAAATGGGGATCATCCTGCACTCGCTCCCGTTTGAGTTTATGATGATCGGCGGTGCCGGTGTTGGTGCGTTCCTGATCAGCAACGATATGCCCGCGATCAAACATGCAATCAAAGATGTCGGAAAAGTTTTCAAAGGACCTAAGTGGAAACACGAAGACTACCGTGATCTGCTCTGTCTGTTATTTGAATTGATCCGTCTGGCACGCCAAAATCCGGTGGCAATCGAGGAACATATTGAAGCACCGGAAACCTCGGATATTTTCTCGAAATATGCGAAGATTTCGTCGGATAAAGAAACCATTGCGCTGATTTGCGACACGATGAGATCGGCTTCGATGAACTATGATGACCCACATCAGGTCGAGGAAGTTCTTGAAAAACGGATCGAGGCGAACATGCACCATGCCATGCATTCCAGTCATGCCCTGCAAACCCTGGCTGATGGTTTGCCAGCTTTGGGAATTGTCGCCGCCGTTTTAGGCATTATCAAAACCATGGGGTCGATTGATCAGCCACCCGAGATTTTGGGGAAGTTGATTGGCGGTGCGCTTGTTGGGACGTTTTTGGGGGTTTTCTTGGCTTATGGGCTGGTCGGGCCGTTTGCGGCCAAGGTCAAAACCGTCACCGAGGAAGACGCGCATTTCAATCAGTTAATTCGTGAAGTTCTGGTTGCGAACTTGCACAATCACGCCACCAACATCTGTATTGAGGTTGGTCGGCAGAACACGCCGTCGCAATGCAGGCCCAGCTACTCGGATCTGGAAGACGCCCTAAAATCGGTCAAGCAAGGGGCAGCCTGATGCGTCGGTTGACCTGTGCTTTTTTGGTGTGCTTTTTTCTTCCCGCTGTCCTTTGTGCCGCACCGATTTCCGTGCGTTCGGGTGAGCATGAAACCTTTGCCCGGTTGGTTATGCGTTTGCCCGATGGGGTTGGTTGGACATTGGAACAGGAAAATGGCACCCATACAGTCCGTTTTTTGGGTCATTCAGAAGGGTTTGACACCGGATCGGTTTTCGCGCGGATCCCGCGCACGCGGCTGCAGTCCATTTCGTCAGGTCCGTCCGAGCTTGCGTTGGTCACGAACTGCCCATGTAAAGTTACCGCGTTATTGGACCGAAACCGGGTCTTGATTGTCGATATCGCCGATGATTCTAAGGCTGCTGTCACGCCGGTTCGACCGCCGCAGAAAAAAAAAGCCAGCGCCGGTCACCAATTTCAATATGGGGACTTATTATGGTCAATCAACCAACCGCAGGCATACGTTCAAAACATCGCGGGCCATCCGTCCGGGTCCGCTACCGGTAAACCGGAAAATACGGACGCGGATGTTGCGGCGCATGACATGATATTGGATGAAACCCGAGACCGGCTTGCGCAGGGTATCGGCGAGGCTTCAACGCTGGGATTACTGATGCCAGTAACGTCCGACATCCAGAAAGAACCCGCAATACCCACATCCTCAACAGGGACACAGGTCGATTCGCCACCGACAATTAAACCCCTCGCCATAAGCACCGATCCCGAAGCGCGCGTGCGGCAAATGCGCGTGACATCCAGCCAAGATGTGCCGGGGCGAGATGTCGAGGTGGTTGAGAACACTCAAAAAACCTGCCCGAACCCGGATGCTGTAGATATCCCGGCATGGGGGACAGATCAGCCTTTTGCCGATCAAATCGGGCAAGCTCGGCAGGGACTTGTTGGTGAATTTGACGAATTGAATACCAGCGCCGCGATAAAGCTCGCGCGATTGTATCTGTTTTTCGGATTTGGTGCTGAGGCCAGACAGACACTTGCACTTTCCCCGTCACTCGCGCGAGACACCCCATACTTGCAGGGCTTGGCGGCCATCTTTGAACAGGGCCCGCCTCATGATGCGCTTGCGTCATTGGCACATTGCGATTCGGATTTCGCTTTGTGGTCCTTGTTGGCGACAGATCCTGCGTCAGCAGATCTGCAATATGATGCAAAAGCCGCCACCCGCGCGCTGGCAAGATTGCCCCAACATCTGCGCCTGATTATCGCGCCGGAACTCAGCAACATTCTATTGGCCCTGGGGGATGTAAAAAACGCCGCAATCGCCTTGCGCAACATTGACCGACTGCCATTGGAACCTGCGCCGGACGCCGAACTTGCACAGGCCAGCGTAGACATCGAAAAAGGCCGGCAAGGTGCTGCGGCAGATTTGCTTAACAAGGTCGTGGAAAGCGGTTCGTCGCAATCCCCGAAAGCCTTGATCAAACTTGTGCAAAGTCACATCGAGAATGGCCAGCCGATTCCAGTTGAGACGACGATGCTCGCCGGCGCATATGCCCAAGAGTATAAAAACCACGACCTAGCACCAGATTTGCGGCGCGCGCATGTGTTGGCGTTGGCCAGATCCGCGCAATTTCCAGGCGCCATCAAAGCATTGGGTGAGATCCAAAGTATCGACGGTATAGATCGGGGACGTGACCTAGGTTCAAATGTTTTGGCTGAGATCACCCAACAGGCGAATGATATGGCCTTTTTGGGGTACGTATTGGATGAGGGCGCTGAATTTCATTCAGTTGCGTCTTCCGATGTGTCGTTGGATGTCGCTACGCGCTTGTACGAGCTTGGGTTTTTTGGCGAATCTGGCGTCTATCTGGACGCCGTAAAGGCCGACAGTCGGACGGATAAATATTGGAAACTGGTGGCAAAAATCGCATTGTCTAAGGATCAGCCGCAGCGGGCAGAAGCGGCGCTTACTGGCTTGCATGGCCCAGACATAGATCGGTTGCGCGCGCAGGCGCGATTGCTGTCTGGCGACAATGTAGCTGCTCAGTCGCTGTTGATATCGGCACAGGATGAACAAGAGGCAATCGAAGCAGCGTGGTTGGCAGAGGATTGGGCAACTTTGATCCCGGATGAAACTGCAGTTTTTGGGCCGATAAGTGCGCAATTCAAAAGCAACGAGAAACCCAACGAACCGGGCGCAGGTCTGCTTGCAAAATCGAACAGCATTCTGGATCAAAGCCGTAACGCCAGAGCCGTGATTGATCAATTGTTGTCAGACACATCTGTTATTGTTCAAGACCAGCCGTGATTTTTCAGGATTGAGACGAATTTCCGAGCTCTGGTCACACTAAATAAACTTCGCATGGATACCAATGACACAGTCGCAGAATGCGCCAGTCAATGAGGTTCGAATTGCCAAGGCCATATTTTCGATATGCCATTTTTCGGCCGCAACTTCTGTGCGCGCTTTTTCCCTTTTTGCCCTTCGTTTCTCCAGCGCCTACCTTTGCAATGCCACAGGCATCATCAATTTGCGATGACGCTGCCGTCAAGGTTGCCGCTGAATCAGGTGTTCCCCTGTCCGTCATGCGTGCAATCACGCGTACCGAAACCGGGCGAAAACGCGGTGGCACTCTTCAGCCCTGGGCCTGGACCGTCAATATGCAAGGCAAGGGTGTCTGGTTTGAGACTGAAAATGAAGCAAAGGCGTTTGTTCGTGAAAAAATGGGACATGGCGCGCGCAGCTTTGACGTTGGTTGTTTTCAGATAAACTACAAATGGCACGGACAAGCGTTTGCTTCGGTCGAAGACATGTTTGATCCAGTATTAAACGCCCGATACGCCGCCAAATTCATTGCATCGTTGCACAGAGAACTTGGCGATTGGTCCAAGGCGGCAGGCGCCTATCATTCCCGCACCGAAAAATACGCCAATAAATACATAGCGAGATTCAACGAAATCTACGCGACCCAATCCGAGTTTGCAGACGGCATAACGCAAGTCTCCGAAAACCAAAGTCATACGAACTCGTTTCCGCTCTTGCGTGTGCAGGCCCGCAAACCACATTTAGGCTCGCTTGTACCATTAGGGTCTTCGGCGGCTTTGAATTTATTCGCCCCTCGGGGCAAAAACTAAGGCATAGTCGCATGGAAAATCTATCAACTAAGATCTTCTTTAGCCCTACCATTGCCTTGGCAATCGCCTTGATGGCGGTCATCGTCATGATGATTTTGCCGATGCCAGCCTGGGTTCTTGATGTTGGGTTAGCTACGTCTTTTGCCTTGGCAATCCTGATTTTCACCATAACTTTGTTCATCGAACGGCCATTGGATTTTTCCGCCTTTCCAACCATCCTATTGGCATCGCTGATGTTGCGGCTGTCATTGAATGTGTCGTCCACCAAATTGATTATTGGACAAGGCCACACCGGAACAAACGCAGCAGGTGACGTAATCGAAGGCTTTGCCCAATTCGTCATGGGCGGCAGTGTGTTTCTTGGGTTGGTGGTGTTTTGCGTTCTGCTCATTGTGAATTTCATGGTGATCACCAAAGGTGCCACCAGAATGGCCGAAGTTGGCGCACGATTTGCACTGGATGGAATGCCCGGGAAACAAATGGCGATCGACAGTGATATGTCTGCCGGCGCGATCACCCACCAGGAGGCAAAGGAAAGGCGGGAACTTGAACAGCAAGAAACCACCTTTTTTGGCTCTCTGGATGGTGCGTCAAAATTTGTGAAAGGCGATGCAGTTGCCGGCTTGTTAATCACGCTTTTAAACTTGGTCGCTGGCCTGATCATGGGCATTGCAGTCCATGGCATGCCATTATCTCAGGCCTTTGAAACATACGCTATATTGACCGTCGGAGATGGCCTGGTCAGCCAAATTCCCGCCGTGGTCATATCCATTGCGTCGGCATTGCTTTTGGCACGGGGGGGGGCACGCGGGGCCACTGATTTGGCCGTTTTTAGCCAGTTGGGACGACACCCTTCTGCCTTGGCCACCGTGGCATTTTTAATGGTCATGTTTGCGCTGTTTCCGGGGTTGCCTTTCACGCCATTTATCGCAGGCGGAGGATTGTTGGGGGCGGCGGCGTATATGATGCACAAAAAGACACGCCACGAGGCAGCCCAATCAGATGTCCAAACCGAAGAATTGTCTGCGTCGCCCGAAAAATCACTTGGGGACATTCTGGAACTGGACGACATCCACGTCGAATTTGCACCTGATCTGGTGAATATGGTGCTGGATCCTGGCACAGGGTTAGATGCGCGCATTGCCAATATGCGCACACATGTTGCTTCTGTTTTTGGCATTATTCTGCCCGAAATCCGACTGACGGATCATCCTGGATTGCCGATCGGGACATATGTCTTGCGCATCCACGGCGTTGAACAGGCGCGCGCCCAACTGAACCCGGATCAGGTTTTGGCATTGATCCCCGAGAACCCGACGACATTGCCGGATGGTCCGAACACCACCGAACCTGTCTACGGTGCCCCGGCGCGATGGATCAACAGCCGCGATCAGGAACAGGCCGCACTGACCGGAATTACCATTGTGACACCTGCGGAAATTCTGGCGACCCATTTGCTGGAAACGGTCAAACGTAACTTTAGCCGCTTGCTGACGCTGAAGTCACTGCGACGACTGCTTGCTGAAATGGTGAATATTTCCGACCCGCCACGCGCAGAGGCAAACCGCAAATTGCTCGATGAGATGATACCGGACAAAGTGCCTGTGGATGTTTTGCACTCGGTGCTTCGGTTGTTGCTCGACGAACAGGTATCGGTTCGCAACCTGCCGTTAATACTAGAGGCAACGGCCGAAGCACGCGGGCAAAACGCCCAGATCGAAGCGATATGTGAACATGTGCGCCAACGGCTTGGATTTCAGCTGGTGGCCGAATTGCGGCGCGAGGACGGCACTGTGCCATTGATCCAGCTGGCGCCGGAATGGGAAGAAACATTTGCGACATATCAGATCGAGGCGGAACGTGGGCTGGACATCGCCTTGCCCCCGGATGTGTTCAACAAATTAGGCGATGCAATGTCGGCGAAATTGCATGACGCCAGCCAAATTGGCATCAATGCTGCTATTGTGACAAATTCCCGGCGGCGCCGTTTCTTACGCACCGTAATGCGCGCGAAGGGCATCACCAATCCAGTGCTTTCGTTCGAAGAAATTGGCCTGGATGCGCGCCCCTCGCTGGTTGGTATGGTCGCTGCATGACCCCGCTGGCTGAGCTGACACCTGTCATACAATCCATGTTGTGGCACGGATTTGTCGTATTTCTGCGGGTTGCAGCAGTGGCTGCCCTATTGCCCGCATTTGGCGAACAGTCAGTTCCTGTGCGGATCAAACTGGCCATCGCGCTTGCCTTTACATCCATCATTGCACCGGCCGTTACACCTGCAGTTGCTGACCCGAATTTCAGTATGGCCGCGCGATTGATCTTGACGGAAATACTGACCGGACTGGCAATGGGATTGGGACTGCGATTGTTGGTGTTGGCTTTGCAAACCGCAGGGGCAATTGCGGCGCAATCTACCTCATTGTCACAAATTTTGGGCGGAGCCGCCGCGGAGCCATTACCAGCCATTGGATACGTCCTGATCGTCGCCTCAATTGCGTTGGCCGTCATGTCCGGATTGCATGTAAAGGCGGCACAATTGGTGATTTTGTCTTACGACGTGCTGCCAATGGGGCAGTTTCCAGACGCATCCATTTTGTCTGAATGGGGTGTCGCTCAGGTCAGCCGGGCCTTTGCTTTGGCCTTTACGCTGGCAGCGCCATTCGTGATTTTGTCCGTTTTGTACAATCTGGCCCTTGGCGTCATCAATAAGGCGATGCCGCAGCTTATGGTTGCATTCGTTGGCGCCCCGTTGATTACAGCAGGTGGGTTGGCAATGTTGTGCATCGCCTCGCCGATGATACTTGGAGTGTGGATGGCCGCTCTTGACGGATTTCTGGCAAATCCTTTTGGTGTGACAAGATGAGCGGGCAAAACGACGACACAGACAAGCCTTTTGAACCGACCCCACAAAAGCTGAAAAAAGCGCGCGAAAAAGGCGAGATTGCGCGGTCAACAGACCTTTTGACTGCTGCCGGGTACATCGGTTTGTTGTTGGCCTTTTTGATAGCAGGCGCGGGCAGCATTACGACGCTGGGCACGGCGTTGATGGTCATGATCGATCAGTCAAACGAGATGTCCAAGCTGTTTTTCAGCGGCGCGTCCGCCCCAGCCTTTGGTGCCATACAAAGTGTGGCCACCGCGATCACGCCAATTTTCGCGCTGCCCGCACTGGCGGTTCTTGGGACATTGGTCGTGATGCGCGGCATCGTATTCGCCCCGTCAAAACTGGAGCCAAAACTGTCGCGCATTTCCGTGATCTCTAACGCCAAGAACAAATTTGGGCGCTCAGGCCTTTTTGAATTCTCCAAAAGCTTCACCAAACTGATAATTTATTCAGTTTGTTTGGGCTTTTTCATCAACACGTGGCTTGGCGATATGATCATCGTGATGCAGGCGGAACCCCGGATCGTTGTCGCGCTTTTGGCCAAGATCGGAATGGCGTTTCTGTTCGCGGTAGTTCTGATTTCCGGGGCAATCGGCGCCATTGATGCACTGTGGCAGCATCACGAACATCGGCGCAAAAACATGATGTCGCGCAAGGAAATCAGCGACGAAAACAAGGATGCCGAAGGCGATCCACATATGAAACAACAGCGCCGCCAACGCGCCATGGAAATCGCGAATTCGCAGATGATGGCGGATGTTCCAACAGCCGATGTTGTCATCGTGAACCCAACCCATTTTGCCGTAGCACTCAAATGGAGCCGCTTGCCCGGAGAAGCACCGGCTTGTGTCGCAAAAGGTGTGGACGAAATTGCATTGAAAATACGCGAAGTTGCTGCAGGTGCGGCCGTGCCCATTCACAGCGATCCGCCAACAGCACGCGCACTTCACGCGACAACCGATATCGGATCGCAGATCGCGGTCGATCATTTCCGCGCCGTTGCGGCCGCAATTAGGTTTGCGGAATCCATGCGTCAACGCGCAAAGGCGCGCCAATGACTGTGCTAGATGATCTGCATCAAGTTACGCAATTGCGCTATCAGCAACAGCAATTGGTCTTTGGAAGATTTTTGGCCGAAGAGGCATCGCTGCGGGCCGAACTTGCGCGGCTTGACAACATGTTACGTGACGCCGCCGTAAAGGATCACCAGGATATGCGCAGCATCGGCGCTGACGTAATCTGGCATAGCTGGGCCGGGCGCGCAAAGGCAGAGGTAAACCTGCAACTTGCACGTGTTTTAGCCCGTAAAGAGCATCACATCCGCCAAGTTCGCATTGCGTTCGGGAAAATGACTGTCAGTGAAGAAATGGTCGCAGATAGAAACAACAGCGAAAGGCGCGCGGATGCCAGGCGCGAACTTGCCACTGCAATTGAGCAGTCCTTGGCAAAGGCGTTGCGAAATCAGTAATCTTGTCGCGCGATCTCGAGAATAAGCACATCGTTTACCACACCGGGACCCATGATTTTCTGAGCAATCTCGCGAAGGCCGCGACGCAGAATATCCAATGTGCCGGCATCTGTGAAAGCGCCTTCAAATCCGCCGATATTGGCGTGATCAAACATGACCTGCAAGAACGCGTCGCGTAACTTGGGCTCTTTGGACAAGACCAAATCCGACTTGCCGACAACCGTTTCCAAACTCAGCTTCACGACGACAAGTGCCCCGATGCGTTTGTTGTAAACGACCGGGATGACAAATTGATTGGCCAGCTTGGCATATTCGAACGATTCGTCTGTTGCCGGGCCTTCACCGTCCGCGGATTTCCTTTTTTCAGAATCTGCGTGGGGCGCGTCTGCTTGCAGGTGCGTGTCGCCCGACGCGTCGCTCATGTGTTCTGGGTTGGAAACTGGCGCGGGGCGCAGAAATAACCCGGCGCCGATGCCTGCTCCGGAACCGATCAAAATTAGAACCAGTGGCAGAAGTTTTTTCATGTCGCACTCACTTAGAAAGGAAGGATAGCGTCCAACACTTGCTGTCCGATCCGGGGCTGTTGAACATCAGAAATTTGGCCTCGCCCACCGTAGGACACGCGCGCCGAGGCAATTTTGTCGTATGTAATTTCGTTCTGGCGCGAGATATCTTCCGGGCGGACGTAGCCCGTCACCAAGAGTTCGCGCAATTCAAAATTCACCCGCAACTCCTGTGATCCCTCGATCGAAAGAACCCCGTTTGGCAACACGTCAACAATTGTAGCGGCCACCCGTAGGGTCAGTTTTTCCTTGCGCTTGACCGAACCATCGCCGGACGCGCTGCTGTTTGAGTTAATCTCAACCGCGTTTGCCGAGGATGCCCCATCAGGCAATTTTTCATCAAGACGCTGCGGCAATCCGAACAATCCCGGAACGCCCAGACTTTCAGAGCCGGACCGTGATCTGTCGGTAGCATTTGAAATCTCGGCTTTTTCGTCGATCTCGATCACGACGGTCATAATGTCACCGCGCCGCAAGGCGCGTCGGTCGCCCAAAAGCGATTGCCGAGCGCCTGACCAAAGCGATGCCTGATCCAAGGCGCCCGATTGTTCCAGTCGTGTAGGCAATCCCGGCGACATCATCGCATTGTGTTGTACCGATCCCATGGGCGAGGAAAATGAGGGTTCTTTTCCCAAATGGTCGCTGCGCCCGCAGGCAGACACCACCGCGGCAATTGCCACTGCGGACAAAAATGTAGTCTTCATTGCGATCTCTTTTTCTATTGATGAACGAGGACGGACCCGTCGGATTGCACCTGCCCGAAAAGCGTGCTGCGCGACGACAGATTCATGATGCGGACCAGATCGCCAACGCCGCCGCGCTCCAACGCGCGGCCTTCGGTCGAAATTTTCAGGCCCATCGACGAAAAAAGCAGCAGCACAATCTGGTTCCGCGCGACCAATGCGGGCGGCCCAATGTCATTCACACGGATCGGCCGCCCCGCGTAAAGCGCCACACGCGCCTCTTGCCCGATGACATCGGTGATGCGTTCAAAACCATCTGCAGAGATACCCGCGACAATTTTCACATCCCTGTCAGAAATAATCGTGTTGGCCCGAATGGTCCTGCTGGGCACCACGGTATCGGCAAAGGCGGCTGCAGCACTCGCCAAGAAAATTGCAATGGACAAAAAACGGGTCATCGGATTTGCGTCGTCGCCCCCATCATCTGATCTGCCGCCGAGATAACTTTGGCATTCATTTCGTAACCGCGTTGCGCTTCGATCAATTCGGTCACCTCGCGCACGGCGTCGACAGAGCTGTCTTCCAGGTATCCCTGCCGCAAGGTCCCCAGGCCATCTTCGCCCGGTACGGAAACCAGCGCCGGGCCAGAGGCTTCTGTTTCGGCAAACAGGTTGCTGCCCAGCGCCTCAAGTCCCTTGGCATTTGTAAAACCAGAGAGGTTGAATTGCCCAAGCAACTGCGCGTCGGCCGCATTTTCGAAATAGGCATAGACCTCGCCCTCTGCGTTGATCGAAATGCTGCGCGCGTCGGCAGGAATGACAATTTCGGGGGCGACGGGATAGCCATCAGATGTGACAATCAAACCTTCGCCGGTCCTTTTTAGCGATCCATCGCGCGTGAAGGCCGCCTGCCCGGACGGCAAGGTCACTTCCAAATAGCCTTTTCCGTCAATCGCCACATCAAGATCGGCATTGGTTGCCGAAAGCGACCCTTGTGCCAAGTGGATTGAGACGGCGGCGGGTCGCACGCCAAGACCCAGTTGAACACCTGTCGGCAAAACCGTGCCGTCCGAGGCGTTCACAGTGCCTGCGCGCGCCATTTGTTGATAGTGCAGATCCGCAAACTCAGCCCGGCGCGCATTGTAGCCTGTGGTGCTCATGTTCGCGAGGTTGTTTGAGATCGTTTCCACTCGCATTTGCTGTGCGCTCATTCCGGTGGCGGCAATTTTCAGGGCACGCATGGCGACCTCCTGTGATAAATGTGACTGTCGGT
Organism: Sulfitobacter sp.; assembly: GCA_049680295.1. Lineage (GTDB taxonomy): Bacteria > Pseudomonadota > Alphaproteobacteria > Rhodobacterales > Rhodobacteraceae > JBAUHN01. Next base: position 4,099 of record JBAUHN010000044.1, on the reverse strand, counting down.
TGTTATTGGGAAACGGATTTCAAAGCCTGGCGTATCCGTTCATCCTCGGCTTCGAGAAAACTCTGGCCCATTTCATAGGCGCGCTGCACTTCGATCATCCGGGCCAGTTGGCTTATCGCATCGACGTTTGAACCTTCGACGAACCCTTGCAGAACCTTGGCGGTTTCGGCGGGTTCATACCCCGCATCAGCGCGAAACATCACGCCGTCCTCGCGGATCATGCCCGCGCTATCAATTGGCGATACCAGTCCCATTTGTCCAACGGGCACACCGTCCGCACTGAGCGTGCCATCGGGCGATACGCCAATGTCAGTCCCGGGTGGTGCAAAAAGCGGCGCACCTCCGGCGTCCAGAACGCGGTATCCGTCGGAGGTGACCAGATCACCGTCGGCATTCGGCGTGAATGCGCCAGAACGGGTCAGCCGCTCTCCATTTGGGGTTTCGATCAGAAAAAATCCATCGCCCTCAATCGCAAAATCGAATGTGCCGCCGGTTTGTGTCAATGCACCCTGAATATACGACGTATTGCCGACGTTGCCCTGGGCCATGGACAGGGACGCCTGACCGGCAACCGGCTGGACATATTCAGAAAAAATCAGCCCCTCCTGACGAAAGCCGGTCGTCGCCGCATTGGCGATATTGTTCGCAACGATCTGCATTTCGCGCATCAGACCGGATTGTCGGGTCAGTGTGGTGTAACCTGCGTTGTCCATATTCTAGCCTCCGATGATCAGCGGGATGATGCGATCTTGAAAAAATGCCACGAGGGTTTGCGTCATAAATCCCATGGACATCCAAAACACGATCACGATGGCCGCGAGTTTAGGGACGAACGTCAATGTCATTTCCTGGATCGACGTCAGGGCCTGCACCAGCCCGATTGACACACCCGTGACCAATGCTGCGGTCAGAATGGGGATGGATATGACAACGGCAATCCAAAGCCCCTGCCGAAGTGTGTCAAAAAATATCGTCTCTTCGAGCATGTTAGACCGGCATCCTCAGGATTTCCTGATAAGCCTCGACAACTTTGTTGCGCACGGTCACAGCCGCCTCGACCGCCAGTTCTGTCTGTGCCAACGCCTGCACCAAAGCATGCGGGTCAGCATCACCAATCATCGTGGCTTTTGCGGTCTGTTCACTGCGTGCAAGCGTTTGCGCGAAATCCATCGCCATGCCGGTAAAGGCGTTGCCAGCGGACGTATCTGGTTCCGTGGCGGGACGCGATGCCGCATATTTCTGAACGGCGGAGACTGTGTTCATATCCATTCTGGATTTCTTTCTGGGTCAGGTTGGGAGGTAGTGACTAAGGGGGTTACTTTCGGAGCAGATCTAACAATCCAGCCGACATTTTCTTGGTCTGTTCGAACATCTTCAAATTCGCCTCATAACTGCGTTGCGCTTCTCGGGCGTCGGCCAACTCGATCAGCAAATCGACATTTGATCCTTCGAAATGCCCGGTTTCATCAGCGAGCGGATGCGATGGGTCAAAGGTCCTCTCAAGCTCGGTTTGATCAAGGTTCACGGTGCCGGTTTCAACCGCAGCGCCTTGGTGGTAAGGATTGAACACTGTTTCAAATGAAACCGTTTTTCGACGGTATCCCGGCGTATCCGCGTTCGAGATATTCTCGGACAGATGCCGCAATCGGGTTGCCTGCGCCTTAAGTCCGCTGGCGGAAACACCTAAAGATGTGGAAAATTCGCTCATGCCAGCCTCCTGCTATCTGCCTATGGTTGTGCGCAAAATGCTCAGCGACGCCTTATAGATCGCAAGCGCCCGGTCATGCTGGCTTTTTGCGGCGGCTGACCTGAGCATTTCCGTTTCCAAAGACACCGAATTGCCGTTTGGGGCGCTTGGGGATTGCTTGTCGTCGATGGCAACAAATTGCTGCCCTGTGACACTTGCGTTCAGGTGACGGGCACGTGTTGCGCGCAGCATCGACGGGGCCGCTGGCGTCGCCTGATAGGTTTCTTTGAATGCGGGCAGATCCTGCGCCCGGTAGCCAGGCGTATCCGCGTTCGCGACATTCTGGGCCGATACGGCCTGTTTTTGTCCGGCATGCACAGCCATGGCATGTGACATCCTGAAAATATCCAGATTTTCGAACACCGGGGCTTCTCCCTCGACCAATTTCAACCAAGGCTTAACGGTGATTCCTTTAGAAAACGTATGCAGACACCAGAAAGGATGCTCATGCCCGGATTTTCAGACACCCGTAGTGTGATGAAACAGATCAATGATTTGCGGCTGGTACATCCGGTCGGGCGTGTCATTCGGGTCGAAGCCGGGACAATACATATAATGGGTCTGGCCGATCACGCAAAAATCGGGGACTTGGTGCGGGTAGAACGATCCGGGCCGGCCCTGTCGGGTGAGGTTTTGCAGTTGGACGGAACCACAACCATCATGCTGCCCGACGGCATGCCGGACGGGGTGGCACTCCAAGATCGCGCCGTTCTTTTACCAAGTATTGAGATCGCACCCTCGGACGCATGGATTGGCCGCATAATTGATCCCTTTGGGCAGCCATTGGACGATATGCCGCTTGCGCGCGGACCTGTCGCGCAGAGCCTTCGCGCGGCACCACCCGACGCCGCGTCCAGACGCGCACTTGGCGGGAGATTGCAGACCGGAATGACCATTACCAACACCATGCTGCCAATTGTGCGTGGTCAGCGGGTTGGGCTTTTTGCGGGATCCGGGGTCGGCAAATCCAGCTTGCTGGGTCAGTTTGCGCAAAATATGCAAGCCGATGTTGTGGTTATTGCCATGATTGGTGAACGTGGACGTGAGCTGCGTCATTTCATTGAGGATATCCTTGGACCAGAAGGGTTAAAACGCGCCGTCGTCGTCTGCGCTACATCTGATCAGTCGCCGCTTGTCCGACGACGTTGCGCCTGGAGTGCCATGGCCGTCGCCGAGTATTTTCGCGATCAAGGCAAGTCCGTTTTATTTTTGGCCGATTCCATCACGCGTTTTGCCGAAGCACACCGAGAGGTGGCTGTCGCAGCAGGCGAGGCGCCGGTTTTGCGTGGGTATCCACCTTCAACTGCCCATTTGATTATGGCGCTTTGTGAACGCGCAGGCCCCGGTCAGGCGGCGCAAGGTGACATCACCGGAATCTTTAGTGTTTTGGTTGCTGGCTCAGATATGGACGAACCGATTGCCGACATTTTGCGCGGTGTTTTAGACGGTCACATTGTTCTCGACCGCGCCATTGCTGAACGCGGCAGGTATCCGGCCATTGATGTTTTGCGGTCGGTTTCGCGCAGCCTGCCTGCCGCGGCGACGGAACCTGAGAATACAACGATCGCACAAGCACGGCGCGCGCTGGCAACCTATGACCGAAGTGCGGTGATGATCCGGGCGGGTCTTTACGCGCAAGGCAGTGACGCGGAAATAGATCAGGCCATTCAACTTTGGCCTGAACTCGACGCATTCATAGCAAAGCCAGAGCGGCAAGACATTTCGCACAGTTTCTCTCAACTGGAATTGATTTTGCGTCGTGCGAAGCCGCTCAAAGGGCCCGTACATTCCGCGTCTTAGGGTCCTGACCCCAGGTCACATATCCATAAACGAGATTCCCAGACTTGAGATTATGTGAGTCACTTCTATGCGAAAATGGAGGTGTTTGTGGCTCGTTTTGATCTGACGGGTTTTGAATGGTCGGTGATCCAGCCGATGTTGCCAACCAAGGTGAGTGGCAAGCCACGGGTGGACGATCGGCGGGTCTTGAATGGGATCTTCTGACGTTTGCGCACGGGTGCGCCTTGGACCGATATTGCCGCACGATATGGGCCGCATACGACTTGTGTGAACCGGTTCAACCGTTGGCGGCGCGCGGGCCATTGGGCGCGTATTCTAGCCACAATATCAGAAGCATACGAGGGTGATGTGCCGCCCTCATTCCAGCTTGCTGGGAAGGGGGCGGTGTCAGATCACATCGAGACTAATTCACCTAGGGCGGCATTCCAAAAGTCTGATAACCATTTTTTCGTTTCTCGCGACACCCAAATGCCAAATGCAAATACTGCAACCGAGATGAGAGTTTCATGCCCGCAGCAATGCAAGCGCAATGGACGATGAACTGGCTGTCCC
>JBAUHN010000043.1:0-4615 GCA_049680295.1 Sulfitobacter sp. | reverse complement strand
GCGTCTGATCAATTTTCAACGGTCAGGGTGAACACGATAGCCGAAGGATTTCCAGCCAAATCTTCGATTTGGCAGCGCCCGAACCGCCCCCACGGGGCGGGCGCTTCTCGCCCACCCCTCGGCTCGGACGCGGTCCACGTTTCGAAGGTCTTGTTCGAGCCCTTATGTGACATTGAAATGCAAACCAAACGCACATAATTTCCAACCATTGATTATTGGGAGCAAATTTTGTTGAGACACTTTTGTGCCACCTTGGTGCTGATGGGAGTTGGCTTTCATGCCCAAGCGCAAGATGACCATCCACCGGTTGTCAGCATTTATGCGCTCAAAGGCGACGCAATCAATTTTGGAAGTAAGTCAATCTCGGATGTTCAGCTAAATGACCCTGAAAGTGCCATTCAGATCACCTTTTCCGTAGACGAGCCTACTGCTTCGGCTTTTGGAAAGCTAACTTATGAGAACGTTGGAATGCAGATTATTTTCTATGTCTGCGGAGAAGAAATCATCCGACCGCTTATTCGAGAACCGATATTTGGGGGTGGTATGGCGCTGTCCGGTTTGGATTGGGATAGAGCTCGAAAGATTGCCGATGTTCTCTCTGGCGACAGTTCTTGTAACTAGCAACAGTCACAAAAAGCCAACGGCTACTTTGTCCCGCACAGCGGACAAACGCGTGGAAAGCTTAACACGACTGCTCTAGTCACCCAATTTGGCGTGCACTTCGTCCAGATCAATCTCGCCCACCGGCATCTTGTTGCCCGGATTCTCGAAATCATATTTGAACAGATTGAAATCGCGTTTGTAGATTTCATAGACCAGATGCATCGACAGATCGTCGAAATAGTCTTCGACGTTGTGCAGGCGCTTGGGTCCGTGACCTTCGCTTTCGTTGAAACGGGGGATTTTCTTGAGGTTGATCTTATGCGGCGTTTTGATCGCGCTCAGAACATCCTTCATCCCGTCATTGAAGCTTTCGGTCCAAATGATCTTGTCATAGGTGCCGCCGTTCACGATGAATGTCGACACATGTCCTGACATGGCAGACCAGTGAATGTCAGGATCCATCGGGCGGCGCCAGCGGATGGTGTCGCGCGCGAACAGCAAGAAGCGGCGAAAATTTGCGATCTGGTCGAATTCTTCCTTGCCGTCATCACCGCCGACCTGAATGCCGTATTTCTGGGTCAGCAGCGGCACCAGATTGCCGCGGTACCGTTTGCCGTTGCGCTGAATGCCGCAGATCTTGTCGAAAAACGATGACAGGATGCGGGTGTAGGGATTGCGCACGCAGGTAAAAGCATAGGATTTGTGGTCGCGAATATTATCGGTGATTGGTTGCTGGCTGTCTTCCAGTGCCCATTTGTGCAGGCCGTTTTTTGCATCGTGAATATCGCCGTCAAAAAATGCACCCTGATCGGAATAATACATGATCTGACCAATGGTCGAGCACGCGCATTTTGGCACCACCCGATAAACCATGCTTTCGCTGGTCGTCATCCAAGTACCCGGGAAACCCATACCGCCTACTCCTGCCTCGTGCGATGCCTCAACCGCGACGATTACCTCTTGCTACAAAAAAGCAAATAAATTGTGTTTATTCAATCGTTGTTCGCGACTATCAACGTATCCAATAAAATGCAAAAGGCAGTTCGCAGCAGAAATGGCAAAAATCGCCTACATATTGTTATGTCACAAGGATCCTGTTGCAGTTGTGGAACAGGCACGGCGCTTGACGGCGGCGGGTGACTGCATGTCGATCCATTTTGATGCCAGTGCTGACCCGCAATCCTATGATGAAATCTGCGCGGCACTTCGCGAAAATCCCAACGTTACTTTTGCGCGCAAGCGGGTCAAATGCGGCTGGGGCGAATGGTCTTTGGTCGCGGCCACCATGCACGCGATCGAGGCGGCAATCGAAGAGTTCCCCCGCGCGACGCATTTCTACATGTTGTCGGGCGACTGCATGGCGATAAAATCGGCCGAGTACATCCATACGTTCCTGAACGAAAACGACGCGGATTTTATCGAGAGCTTTGACTATTTCGAAAGCGATTGGATCAAAACCGGGATGAAGGAAGAGCGGCTGATCTACCGCCACTATTTCAATGAAAGATCGCAAAAAAAGCGGTTTTACGTCGCCTTCAATTTGCAACGCAAGCTGGGCCTGACCCGAAGCATTCCAAGTGACATTCAGGTGCAGATAGGGTCTCAGTGGTGGTGTTTGCGCAGGCAAACCATTGAAAAGGTGTTAAGCTTCTCAAAAGAGCGAACCGATGTGATGCGGTTTTTTCGTACCACATGGATTCCCGATGAGACTTTTTTCCAAACGGTGGTGCGGCACGTCGTTCCCGATAGCGAAATTCGCAGTCGCACGCTGACTTTTTTGTTGTTCAGCGATTACGGCATGCCAGTGACGTTTTATAACGACCATTACGATTTGTTGCTAAGTCAGGATTTCCTGTTTGCCCGCAAAATCAGTCTGGATGCCAAGGACCTAAAGCGCAGGTTGGGTCTGCTTTATGCGGCCAGGGGTGTGCAGTTTCAAATCTCTAACGAGGGGCGCAGCCTGTTTAGTTTTCTGACCGGACGGGGGCGCAACGGCCGACGGTTCGCGACACGGTTTTGGGAGGCGGAATCGACCCTTGGTCGCGAACGCGAACTGTTGGTGATCGTGTGCAAAAAATGGCATGTGGCCAAACGCGTTCTGGAACGGATCAGACAGGTCACAAATGTTCCTTCTGTCGAATACCTGTTTAACGAAGAAGACACTGAACTGCCCAATCTTGGCGGCATCCAATCGACATTGGGCAAACGCACACGGCATCGCCGCGCGTTGATGCGCATGTTGTTTGACTATTATGAAACCGACCGGCTGATTGTTTGCATGGATCCCGGCAATATCGAGCTTTTGAACGATTTTGCCAGCGACCGATCCGTCATGCGCCTGCTGGAGATTGAGTGCCAGTTTTCCGATGACTATCTGATCGGCCACGCAAAGCGCGTCGGGTTGGCGGGCGAACAAACGTCCCATGACACGTTGAACCGGTTGTTGCCAACGATCCGCAACGACATGATTTTTGAAAGCGATCAAATCCGCGACGCCGAGTTTGAGAATTTTTTGCGGATGCGCGAGTCCGCCAGTAGTGATGAAAATGCAATGGCGCTGGCGTCGTTTCTGTCCACTACGCCTGAAAAGGCCCGTGAAATCACCGACACAGATTATCTGTTTGCAGACTGAGGGAACGCATGGCTTACGTATACGACGATCAGAATATTTTCGCCAAAATCTTGCGAAAAGAAATCCCCAACCAAACGGTGTTAGAGACGGAACACAGTCTGGCGTTTCGCGACATTCAGCCACAGGCGCCGGTGCATATTCTGGTCATCCCTAAGGGCGCGTATGTCAGCTATGACCATTTCGCTTTAGCAGCGACCGACGCCGAAATTGTCGATCTTAATCGGACGATTGCGAAAGTGTGCCAGATGGAGGGCGTTAGCCTGGACAGTGGTGATGGTTTTCGAATGATTTCAAACGCTGGGGCGCATGGCGTTCAAGAAGTGCCACATGTTCACGTTCACATTTTGGGCGGACGTAGCATTGGGCGGATGTTGGCCAAACCTGACTGATTGGGAATATGGCGGATCGTTGCCGCACTTGGGCGGCGAATCGCCGAGCCGTGGAGTTGATGGGACCCCACCTGCAGTGATACATTTGGATCGACCTATCAATGGAGGATCAAATGAGGAAGTTTCTGCTTGTTCTGCCAATGCTGTCCATGCTGGTCGCATGCGATACTCAAACTCAATCCACTTTGACTGGCGCTGCGGCGGGTGCTGCGATTGGTGCTGCGGTATCCAATGATGATGACCGCGTTGCTGGTGCATTGATTGGCGGTGCCGCTGGCGCTGCTGCCGGCAATTTTGTCGGGCGCACCCAATCGGGTTCATGCGTTTATCAACGTCCCGATGGTTCGCGCTATACTGCCGCTTGCCCGTAACGCGAAGAACCAATTGCGCCTCCGCCAAGCTTTTCGCAATGGTGTCTAACCCACCCCGGTGCGCATCGGGGCGGTGATATCTGGCTGTTTCGCTTCTTTGTCGGGTCAGCTTGCGCTTGTTTCACTGACAACCTACATCTGCGGCTATGGCTCAGACAAAATCAGACCCCAACTACAAAGTGATCGCCGAAAACCGTCGGGCGCGGTTCGACTATGCAATCGAGGAAGATTTGGAATGCGGCATCATGCTGGAGGGGTCCGAGGTCAAATCCTTACGGCAGGGCGGCGCGAATATCGCGGAATGTTATGCCGCCGTTGAAGACGGAGAATTGTGGTTGGTGAACTCCTACATCGCGCCGTACAAACAGGCCAAGACATTTGGCCACGAGGAACGCCGCCGCCGCAAGTTGCTGGTCAGTCGCAAGGATCTGTCCAACCTGTGGAATGCGACGCAGCGCAAGGGGATGACGTTAGTGCCGCTGGTGATGTATTTTAACCACCGGGGCATGGCCAAACTCAAAATTGGCATCGCCAAGGGTAAAAAGAACCACGACAAACGCGAAACCTCGGCCAAGCGGGACTGGTCACGTCAAAAGGCCCGCCTGCTTAAGGATCACGGC
>JBAUHN010000042.1:0-2769 GCA_049680295.1 Sulfitobacter sp. | reverse complement strand
AGTGTCGTGATTACATACGTGGTTTTAATTTCTATAAATATCGTTCCGAAAAGCAATTCCTCTATGCAACCCAACTTCTGGAGACAGAAGCGGTCAAGGATTATACGCAGGTAACTGACGAAGTTGACATCGCAGCGATCCGCGATGAGTCATTGGAAAAGCTAGGATACTTTCTGCGTCCCAGTGAACTTTTCAGTGCCATTTCAAAAAAGGGAAATGCCGATACCCAAGGCACAAGCAATTTCATTCTCGAAGATTTGCAGGCGATCCTCAATGCCATCGAGCAATCGACGATGGGAACAGAGAGTGAAGACGACTTCACCAAACTCTTTGAAGACCTCGACCTGTCGAGCACCAAACTTGGTCGCACGGTCGAAGCGCGTAATTCACTCATTTCAAAAGTGCTCGCGCATCTCGACAAGATTGATTTCGAACTCGGCAAGGTCGATTCCGATGTTCTGGGCGATGCTTACGAATATTTGATCGGGCAATTCGCTTCGGGTGCGGGCAAAAAAGCAGGTGAGTTTTATACACCGCAACAAGTCTCAAAAATTCTTGCCAAGATCGTCACGCTCGACAAAGCTAAAATCAAGTCTGCTTACGATCCAGCATGTGGTTCCGGTTCGCTGCTTCTACGGATCGCCAAGGAAGCGGAAGTGGGGGAGTTTTTCGGGCAGGAGTTGAATCGCACTACTTACAACCTCGCCCGCATGAACATGATCCTTCATGACGTGCATTTCTCGCGCTTTGATATTCAGCAGGAAGACACGCTAGAAAATCCGATGCATGTCGATCAGCGGTTCGAGGCGATTGTTGCCAATCCGCCCTTCTCGGCAAAATGGAAAGGCAAGGACAATCCGCTCAACGAGACCGATGACCGATTCAGCCAGTATGGAGCCATCGCTCCAACTTCAAAAGCGGATTTTGCTTTCGTCCAGCATATGATTCACCATATGTCGGAAAACGGAACAGCCTGCATCGTGCTGCCCCATGGGGTGTTGTTTCGCGGTGGAGCAGAAGCGACAATCCGTCAATACATCATCCAGGAACAGAACTATCTCGATGCCGTCATCGGCCTTCCGCCCAACCTGTTCTACGGCACTTCAATCCCCGCCTGTATTCTGGTGCTGAAAAAATGCCGCGTCCATGATGACAATATTATCTTCATTGATGCCAGTAGCGAGTTTGAGAAGGTCGGCAACCAGAACGCACTTACCAACGCACATGTCGAAAAGATCATCGAAACCTACGCCAAGCGTGAGGCTATCGAGAAATATGCTCATGTCGCATCCATCGCCGAGATCGCCGAAAACGACTTCAACCTGAACATCCCGCGTTACGTTGATACGTTTGAAGAGGAAGAGCCGGTCGATCTGGAAGCGACCGCCAAGGCGCTTCAGGAACTCGAAGATGAGATGGCCAAAACCGATACGACCATCAAATCGTTCTGCGAAGAGTTGGGAATAAGAGCACCGGTATGAGCATCCAGAAAGAATACAGACGCATAATGCTGGGCCGCAAGTCGGCCAACTCCGACGACGCCATCAAAGGCGGCTTTATTGCTGCGGGTTGGCTACCGGATCACGATCTCACTGGCAAGTTTCCAGAAGAATGGCGCGACTTTAACCGGGATATGATTCCCGTCTATCTGGAAACTTATCCGGACAAATCCAAGGTTGCCGCCGGGCTGGCCTGCGGCATGCTGCACACCATATGCAAGGGCGCAAGGGTTGGCGATATTGTCATGACGCCGGATACCGATGGCAATTATCACTTCGGTGAGATTGCAGGCGATTATTATTACGATCCCGATTATGAGCTTCCTCACAAGCGACCGGTCAAATGGTACGAAGTTACAGTGCACCGCAATGAACTGAGTCAAGCACTTCAGAACTCTGTCGGCTCCGTTGGAACGGTCAGCACCGTTACCAAGCATGCCGAGGAAATCGAGGCGATCATTGGCAATCGTGCTACGCCTGTTCTGGTGGCGCGTGATGAAACCATCGAAGACCCATCAGTTTTTGCGCTGGAAAAGCATCTGGAAGATTTTCTGGTCGCCAATTGGCCGCAAACCCTGCTTGGCCGCACCCATGATATCTACACAGAAGAAGGCGAAATGATTGGCCAGCAATATCCTTCAGATACCGGGCCAATCGACATTCTGGCCATTTCCAAGGATCTCCGCGAACTGCTGGTGGTTGAACTGAAGAAAGGCCGGGCAAGCGACAATGTCGTCGGGCAGGTACAGCGCTACATGGGCTATGTGCTCAGTGAGCTGGCCGAGGAAAATCAGACGGTTCGCGGGGTCATCATCGCACTCGAACAGGACAAGCGCATCGAGCACGCCCTCAGGGTCGCGCCCAATATTGATTTTTACCGCTATCAGGTGAAGTTCGAACTTCTAAAGAATGCATCATGATAACGGTTGAAGAAAAAAAGCAGAACGTGCCCAAGCTTCGTTTTCCCGAGTTTGGTGGGACTTGGGAGACAGGGACAATTAATTCCCTCAATTTTCAAATATCAGATGGGAATTATGGAGAACTTTACCCCAAGGTTGATCAATTTTCAGGGACAGGAGTTCCATTCATACGCGCCAATAACCTGAAGGATGGACGCGTAACATGGGCCGATATGCGATTCATTCCTGCAGACCTTCATTCGATCCTAATTAGTGGGCATTTGGAGGAAGATGATGTGCTTGTTACAACGCGTGGAGATATCGGGATAGTGTCAATCGTTGGTCATGAATTTTCTGGAGCAAACATCAAC
>JBAUHN010000041.1:0-4687 GCA_049680295.1 Sulfitobacter sp. | reverse complement strand
AATTCTCGCGCGGGAGTTCAGCAAGGCCGAGTGACGGGCGGCTTTGCGGGACCTTACAGTCGTTCGCTGCATCTGCGCGCAATTTGCTCGCATCCGCATTTGCAGCATCAGCAACGCGCAGGGCGGCAAGCGGGCGTTCGCTGCGCTCCCGTCGAAAATCACCTGTCCTTCTGAAAGCAGTCATTCATTTGGGCGTAGAAACCAGTCGGCCGATCGGATGATCCGCCGCACTACACCGAGGCGCCTCCAGCAGAATCAACCTTGAAGCTGTTGGAAAGCCAGAGGGAATAGCCGAAAATCCCCGTTCTCTCTAACCCTACATCTTGTATCATGTTGCCTCAACCGCAATATCCGTAGTATGCTTTTGGTGAGCTGTTGCGTCAGCGATGGTGCGTATTATTGACCAATACTGAGGCAAACAATGTTTGATGAACCTAAGGTGATGTTCTGGCCAGTCGGCACAGGGGATAGCACAACTGTTGTCGTCCAGAATGGCATTGTTTTGCAGGTTGACTTGCGAGATCTTCATAGCGCTGGCGATGCAGACGATGATCATGCTGCCTTGGTCGACAAACTCGTAGAAAACCTCCCCACAGTGAACGGCAAACCATATCTTTCAACCTTTGCTTTGACCCACCCTGATAAAGATCACATTCAGGGCTTCCACGATTTGCTTGATCGCGTCACGATTGGCGAAATCTGGTTTACCCCGCGCGTCTTCATCGAGAACGATCAGGATTTGTGCGATGATGCAGTAGCCTTCAAAGAAGAAGCCGAGCGCCGTGTTCAAGAAACGATCAACTCAGGTGGTGACGTTGGCGCAGGTGATCGGGTCAGACTCATCGGATACGATGCCCTTCTCAAAGAAGATCACTTCGTCGGCTTCCCGGAAGATCGCCTGACTGTTCCTGGCAACTCGATAACAGAAATTGACGGTGTCGATTACGAGGGAGACTTCAACGCGTTCATCCATGCACCATTCGCGGAAGAAACTGATGGTGACCGCAACAACACAAGCCTTTGCATGCAGGTTGTTCTGGGTGATAACCCTTCCAAAGGGGGCGTTCTCCTGTTCGGCGACATTGCCTACCCGCGTCTGCGCAAGATCATCGACAAGACCAAGGAGGCTGGCAACGAGGAGTACCTCGCCTGGAAAGTGTTCCTTGCACCGCATCATTGCAGCAAGTCGGCCATGTACCAAAAGGAAGGCGACAAAGAAGTTCTCAAGCAGGATATTCTTGATGATCTGGCGGAGTATCAGGTTGATGGCGGCGTGATTGTCGCCAGCAGCGAAAAAATTCCCTTGCAGAATGCATCTGGCGAAAATCCACCGCACGCAAAAGCGAAGAAACGCTACGAAGAAATCGCTGATGGAGGTTTCCTCTGCACTCACGAGGATGGAGAAGACGGAGAGCCCCTGGTCTTTGATGTTTCCGACGGCGCGCTAGACGCTCCAGAAGTTGCGCAAGCGGCCGCTGCAAGGAAACTTGCCGATGCGGTTGATGATGCGCGCGGATCAGACAGCCCGCCCTCGGAACAGGTCGGGTATGGCTGATTTCACGACGAGAGGGCAACAACTTGCACTCGACCAACTCCAAGATATCGCGGCAGCCAGCGATGATACGATTGATATCGTTGACGTAAAGCCACCTGCTGGCCAAGGCCTTTCTCTTGTTATTCGCGTGTCTATTGATACGAGCGGATACGCTTATGAAGATGGCGGCTTCGACTATAGAAGGCGCGAGCCGCTGAATATTTTCGTGTCGCCGCATTTTCCAGTGGAACCGCCAAGGGTCTACTTCGCACACAAGCGCTTTCTCGGGCGCGCCCATGTGCAGTGGGGTGACTACCTCTGTTTGTACCAGGCAACGGATGTCGAATGGGCATCGCAGGATGGAATGTTTGGCCTGATCAAACGTCTGGACGATTGGCTGCGTGATGCTGCCCGCAATCAGCTTGACCCGGAGGATGCACCTCTTCACCCGCCAGTTGAATACACTTCCTCCGACATCAAACTTGCGGTCGAGATCGATGCGCCAGAGATTGAAGATGGGAAATCCTTCTGGCTTGGAACAGGAAAACTAACCAGACGGAATGACCATTGCTTTGATATTTCAGAATGGTCCGAGACGCCGAGCTCGCTGCCGAAGGATGAAAAGTTTGCCGCAGTCGTGCTGCTCAATCAGGCCATGCCGATGGAGTACCCTGACACGATCAGCAAACTCATCACGACGCTGGAAGCTCGCGGAGTTCCCTTCGATCTGCTGTTCTCAATCCTGAAAATATTTGCCCTGTGCCAACCTGATAACGAACCGCTCTACTTCATTCTTGGCGCGCCCATGAGGCGAAGAGCGGCGGATGAGCCATTACGACAGCACCTCAGCGCCTGGAAGATGGATGCGGAGTATGTCAAAGCTCTCCAGGGCATAATTCTGGAAGAGAATACCGAGGCAACGCTGGAAGCCTGGAAGGTCGTTCTTGAGTGGGCAACCGAAGCCAAGACCGAATGGTGCCGCGTCTACGATAACCGTCCCGAGGTTACCTTTCGTCGGGACCAAGGCACCAAAGCCAGCTGGTTTCTTGGCAAGAAGATTGCGCTGTTGGGTTGTGGCGCGCTCGGCTCTCATATCGGTGAATACCTCGCTCGCGCTGGAGCCGAAAAAATTCGCCTGGTCGATTATTCAGCCGTCAATGCTGGCATCCTTGTTCGGCAGCAATTCCGAAACTATCAAGTCGGTTACTCAAAACAAAGCGCCTTGTCTGTACAGCTGCGTGCGATCAACCCAAAGGCAGACATCGATCATGAATTCGCCAACCTAACAAAAGGTTGGCCAGAGGCACTTAATATCAGTGATTTCGATCTTGTCATCGATGCGACGGCGTCAAGACGGGTTGCCACCGCCTTGCAGCTTGATCTGACAAAGCACAATGATGTGCCGCCGATGCTACGATGCGCGATCAGCGCAAATGCATCAAAAGGTATCGCCACTTTGAACATGCCTGGTTCAGCTTTTGGCCCTGCCGACCTATTGCGTCGCACCAAAGTCGCCGCAATGTCTGATAGCGGTTTGACAGATTTCGCCGAAGCGTTTTGGCCATTCGATCAGCACGAGCGAGGGTTTCAACCCGAACCAGGTTGCTCCGAGCCTACCTTCGTGGGATCAGCTGCAGATATCGCCTTTTTCGCATCCTCATTCTTCAACTTTGCAGCTTCGGCCTTGAGGGAGGGCGGTGACTCAAAGGCAACAGCATGTTTCGTTCGTGTGTCACATGATGACGGCTCAATGTCCTCGCATCTTGTCCCGCTTTGCCAACCCAGTATCCACGTCGAGGCTCATCATGGATACCGCGTCCATCTCTCTCATCGCGCGCAATCAGCGATAGACAGTGAGATCAAGTCAAACGCCCGTACGGGCAGCGCTAAGGACGAAACTGGGGGTATCCTCCTTGGCGAAATTGATGATGCGCTGGGAATAATTTCGATTGATGTGGCCACAGGACCGCCGCCAGACAGCAAAAAGTCTCCCGAGCTTTTTGAGTGCGGCATTGAAGGGACGCACGCGCTTTGTGAATTCCACGCAAAAGAAAGCGGCAACTCAACGAAGTTCGTTGGAGTCTGGCATACGCATCCTGTTTCCATACCAAAGCCAAGCATGGTAGATCTTGGCGCCATGGCGCAGATACTCCATCTACAGGAAAAGACGCCGCGTCATGTTGTGATGCTGATCGTTGGTCATGCAGCCACGCGTCCGACCTGGCGCTTTCATCTGTTCAGGCGCAATGAATTTCAAGTCGTTACCCTTGCCGCTGGGGAGAGTGTCGATGAGTAGCAAGTCTTTCAAATTCGGACTTGCGCTATCAGGCGGTGGCTCGCGAGCGGCAGCGTTTCATCTTGGATGTATGAGGGCTTTGAATGATCGCGGCATTCTCGATCAGGTCCTAACGCTTTCCACTGTATCCGGCGGAAGTGTGATTGGCGCGCTTTGGGCATACTCGGACGATAGTTTCGAAGAATTTGATCAACGCATGCAAATTATTCTGCGCAAAGGGCTGAAAAAGGGGATCATCCGATACACCCTCTTTTCTGGCGAAGCGCCGAAGATCGTTGGGACGATCTTCACATCAGGCGTTCTCGCGGCGCTATGCTCGTCGGCAAGGCTTCTGATTTCTGCGCTTGGGCTTGTCGGCATCAAACATGCGAGCCTGGATTCATTGAAGCTACGTCTTCAAGCACCGCTTCCCAGATTTGCGAGCAGAACAACAGCCTTTGCACGATTTCTTGACGATGAGTATTTCAAGGGAACCCTCCTCAAGGGGGTCAAACGCCAGAACCTGAAAATCATTATCAACGCGTCAGAGCTCAGAACCCAATCGGCATTTCGCTATGGCTCAATGGAATCTGGATGTTGGAGATTTGGAACGCTAACCGAAGACACGTTAGTCGCAAAAGCTGTTGCGGCCAGTGCCTCGTTTCCAGCCATCCTTCCAGCTTTGGATGAACAGCAGCGCTACATAAAGCGCGGTGAAACGGCCACGCATCGAACAATCGTCAGTGACGGCGGCGTCTATGATAACCTTGGGACGAGTTGCCTCATCCCTAAGCGCGATAGCAGTTTTAGCACGAATGTGAATGAGACTGATTTCATTATTGCCTGCGTCGCAGGCCAGGGCATTCCCGATGGTTCCT
>JBAUHN010000040.1:0-3868 GCA_049680295.1 Sulfitobacter sp. | reverse complement strand
TGCAATCGTGATCATGTATGTGTGCCCGCGCGGCATCGGACGTGCATTGGCTGCCCCGGCATTTGGCGGCTGCGTCGCCGTGATATCGCTGGGAACCCTGGGGGACAGCACAGCCGCCTATGGCCTGACAATCGCGATTTATGCGGGCTTCGTCTGGGCGTTTCGCCGCGCCTGTCCAACGCTTGTCACCAAGCTGGATTTCAACGAAGTCGGCGACGAAACGACATCATAGTTTAGGGGTTTCAGAGTCGCTTTTGGGTGGGGCAAAGCGCATAGCCTTGCGTGTCACCGCGATAAAATCCGCAGTGGACTGCGTGCGCAGATTGCGCATTTTTGCCCGCTTTCTCAAACTGTCCGGCGCCGCTCTGGCCGCCTTGATCAACCCGGCCACCACTGCCCCACGGTTTCGCGCCACCCAATCCAGTTTTCGCGTCAGAAACGATCCGATCAACATCGCCAGATGAAAGCCCAATGTCAGGACAACGTAGACCGGCACCAGTGACAGGGGCACGTTCTTTAAAATCACAGAATAGGTATTCTGCACCGTTTGGCGGATCGAGAACGCCGATGCCGTGCCGCCCGAGGTCGCACTGCCGATGTGATAAACAATCGCACCGGGAATGAAAATACAGCGGTATCCGGCCATTTGCGCGCGCAATCCAAGGTCGATGTCTTCCATATAGGCAAAGAAATCTTCGTCAAACAGACCAATCCGGTCCAGCATTGATTTGCGGTAAACCGATGCAGCCGCGCAGGCACTTTGAACCTCGTGGACGCTTAATCCCTGTGGCGGATAGGTCGCCCGCGACCAGGCTTTGATCGACAGACCGATAGGCAGAAACCCGTCGCCAAGGGAATCGACCACCCGGCGATCCTTAAAATCCATCAACTGAGACGCCCCGAAGCCGGCCTGTGGGTTGTCATCCATCGCCGCCACCATCACCGCCAGCCAGTTTGGATCGGTCTCGACATCATTGTTCAGCGCCACGATCAAAGCGCCCTTCGCGGCCCTGAAACCGCAATTGATCCCGCCCGCAAACCCCAGATTTGTGGCATTTTCGATCACGACATGATCGGGGTAGTTGGTTTTGATCAGCTCGACCGATCCATCCGTTGATCCGTTATCAACAACATACACCCGAAAATCGGAAAAGCTTTGCCGGGCAAGACTGTCCAGACACAGCGGCAGCCATTTCGCACCGTTCCAGTTTGGAATGACAACGGAGATTTTCTCGGCCACGGTCAGTGGCCCGTTTTGCGCACAAGCACCGCATAATTGTTTGAGGCCCCAAACAGGCGCAATCCCGCATGTACCATACGCGCGCTCAGGCTTTTGGACCCATGGGTCGGGCGCCAGTCAATGATCTTTAAACCCGCGTCTTCCAACCTGCGCTTAACCTGCCGCGGATCATAGCGGCGAAACCGGTTTGGTTTGCCCAGCAATGACCAAAGCCAGCCCGTTCGCGCATTCACAAAATCCAGAAACATCAAGCCGTCCGGTTTAAGGCATCCCTTTAGGCGGGTCACGACGGCGTCCATGTCCAACGCCTGTTCATAGAGAATATCGTGCAAAATGATCACATCGAAAGACGCTTCTTCAAATTCCTCGGCCATGATGTCTGCCTGCAGGAAACGGGTGGATTGCAGATGGCCATCTTTTTGAAACAACGTGTAGAAGGGGGCAAATTCGGGTGTGTAATCCAGCGCCAGAATGGACTGATCCTGCATCGCGTCGACAAAAATCTCGGTGGCGAAAGGTCCGCTGCCGACGTTCAGAATAGACAGACCCTTGGCCGTCACATGCTGATCGAACATCGCCCCCAATGTATGCAAGCGCTGAGTGCCGGCAAAAAAGTCTGCGAATTGTTCAAAGCTGGGTGGCAGATTCTGCGACAGCACCTGTTCATAACGCGGCACATAGTCGAGATTATGCAGGCCGGGTGGTTCAGATGACATCCATATCTCCCCATGAAAACGCCCAAGCGTCTGATTTCAGGCCATTTACCCCAACATCCGTATAAGATTTGGCGACCATGCGAAACTGCTTTGGATTGATTTTTTGTGGCACCCGCAAGAACCCCATACGCCCAAGGCTTTGCGCGGTTCGGCTGGACCGGAGCGCCTGGGAAATGATCAGCCGAACACCTTGGCGTTTGGCCAGCGATCGCACCGCGTCCAAAAGGCCGTGCTCGGTGTCGCGCGTGCCATCCGCGACGGAAAGGTCACAAATCAACATCGCGTCGATGCCGAATAGATGGCGCTTTGACACAACAACAAACCCGGCAACTGCACCCGCATCGAGCGCAACAAGGGTTTGATATTCGTACAGCGGGTTTTGCGCATAGCGCCAGTTCAGCGTTGTGGCATCGCGATAGAACCGCAGCTTTCCGTCTTTGGTCAACCGGTCCCAATGATCGTCGAACCGCGCATCAAATTCAGCAGCGGGCAGAATTTCAGCAGATCGCCTTCGCCCGATCGAGCGGGCCGTGGCATAAAGCCCCCCCAGGCTACCGGCAAGCCGTGGGGCGATTTGGCGGGACAATCCTTTGTTTTTGACCGCAACAGCGCCCACCGTGCGAAAAAACAACGACGGCTCCAACACGGTTGAATATGTCATGCGTTTGGTGATCAGCATCTTGTAGGAATTGTCGTTGGGGTAATTCAGGCCGCAATCATAGTTCAGGTTTTTTACATGCTTTGCGTGCGTAATCAGTACCTTATGCGCAATTCGGCCAGACAGCATCCCCCCCAGGCCCGGATCAGCCATATAGTCCAACCCATGCGCAATTTTAAGCTGGGTTTGCCCCAATTGAGCGCGCCGATTGGCAATACCGGCAAATCCGACCACTTTGCCGTTCCGTTCGAAAATATTGCCCGACCCCACTCCGGCAGGCGTGTCCTGAAACAACCATTTGTAAAACGCGCGGCTGGTATGTGGATGATCTGCGCCCCAGACACGGGCTCGCAAATCCAGAACATCCTCATCGTCCTGACCAGGGATAAAAATACGTTCAACCATTCCTCACACTCATCAATCTGTCGCGGCCGTTTGGATCAATTCTCGATACAGGTTTTCTGTCTTGCGAACCATAGAGGTTTGCGAGAACCGTGCCTCCAGCAATGCCCGGCCCCCTGCCCCGGCAAGACGCATTTTCGCGGGATCCTCAAGAAACGACAAGATCGCATGCCCCAGCGCCTGGCTGTCATTGGAGGGCACCAAACATCCGGTTTTGCCGTTCTCAATCAATTCCGGAATGCCGCCTACGTCCGTGGCCACCAATGGCAGGCTTGCCGCCATCGCTTCGAGCAGCGAAATCGGCAAGCCTTCAGAGACGGACGGCAAAACAAACAGGTCGCTGATTTTCAAAAGTTTCGGGATGTCGCCGCGTTCACCCGCGAAAACGATCATATGACCGACGCCCAGGCGTCTGGCCTGATCTTCCAGGGTTTGACGCAATTCGCCATCGCCAACGCATAAGACCCGCACCTTCGGATCGAATGATTGGATGTTTGGCAGCGCGTCGATAAGGTTGTGCAATCCTTTAAACCAGACCAACCGGGCCACGCAAATAATCAACGGCCCATCGGTGGTGGCGGCCCCAAGTACTTGCGCCTTTAACGCCGCATCAGGCGTGCCACTTGCATCAAAGCGTTGCAGGCGAATGCCGTTTTGGATCACATGCAACCGTTTTCGCGGGATCAGCCATGCGCGCGCCGCCGCATCTGCGACGGTCTGAGATACCGCCACGGTGGCATCATGGCCAAAACTGGAAATGAAACGATCATAGACCCAGAAAATCGCCTTTTTCCACCAAGATGGCATCGCGATATAGCCGAAATTATGACCGGTATTGACCACGGCAATTGA
>JBAUHN010000039.1:0-6904 GCA_049680295.1 Sulfitobacter sp. | reverse complement strand
GATGTAAACCGCCTTGAACACGCTGATCGCGCCGACCGTGGCGATAAAGAGCGCCGCCGGGGCAGCGAGCGGGGTGAGCAACATGCCCGTCATCAGAATGCCAGCCCCGGTCTCCACCCAAGGGTAGACATATGCATACGGCACCCATTTCTGCGCAAGCAGATCATAGTTGAGGAACATCGTGGTGAAGCCTTCGATGTCGCGGAGCTTCTGCATTCCCAACAGGATCATCGAGACCGAGATGAACCAACCGAGCGTCTGCCAAGAGAGAGTGCCAAGAAAACCGATAGACAGCGCAATCGCTGTCGCAGCGGCAACAGCGAAAAGGTAAATTACGGGTGAATAGGTTGTCGCTTTCGGGTCGTAGCCGGTCAGCAACTCGCGCAGATCGCTATAGCCGCCAATGCGTTTGCCTTCGATCCAAACCTGTGGGGTGGTCGAAACGCTGTACTCTTCCTTGAATGCATCGACCTCGGGCCGGGTGCGAAAGACGCGGTCATCGACATCGTAGCCCTTTGACTTCAATAGCCAGCGCGCCTTCTGCCCAGAGGGACACAGATGGTCCGGCAAGGACATGCGGTAAAGCACGGCGGTCTTTCCGGTCGCGTCGGTAACGGGATCAGTCGTTACATCTGCAACATCGCGGGTGTCTTTCGGCATGATGAGTATCCTATATCTTGGCAATGAGTTCGGCGGGGGCGGGTAACGTGTTGTCGTTAACAGTTTTGGCTTTGCTATCGTGGTGCGCGCACGGGGAAACCGTTATAGTCTCGTCGCGACGTACCATTGTCTGTCTCCCCATATACCCCTATAGGGTATATAAGCAACTTGCTAGGTAATGGTTCCGCAAAAAGGGAGCGCAGCCGCATGAAGGCTAACAAAGAAAAAACGCTGGACCGCCTGTCGCGGCTCGAAGGACAGGTGCGGGGTGTCGCCAAGATGGTCGAGAGTGACCGCTACTGTATGGACATTCTCGCGCAGACGGCCGCGATCAGGTCGGCCGTACTTGGCGTCGAAAAACTAGTGTTGGAAAACCATGCCGAACACTGCGTTGAATCCGCAATCGCGAGTGGTGACCCGGAGGAGCAGCGCGCCAAGTTCGATGAGCTGATCGGGCTATTGCAGAAAGCGTCGCGATAGCGCTGGCATTTGCTCTTATCGTCCTGTCACGCGACCTCGAACCAGCCCATCATACCCGCCGCCTGATGCGAGAGCATGTGACAGTGCAACATCCACCGCCCCGGATTGTCGGCAACAAAGGCGATTTCTAGAGTTTCGTCAGCGCCGATCATAACCGTATCGCGCACATCGCCTGGCGTGTTCAGGGCACCACTACGCGCCAGAATTTCGAAGTGATGGCCGTGCAGGTGGATCGCGTGCGGGAACATGGAGCGATTGGTCATTTCCAGATGCACTGTTCGACCAAGGGCCGCGCGAAACATCGGCTCATTCATCCCATGCGCCACCCCGTTGAAGGCCCAGACCATACCGTTTGACGCCAGCTCGCGGAAGTCCATGACCTCGCCCTGGTATCGGACGTCGAGCATCCCACGCATTGCTCCGCCTTCCATCAGCAGAACCTCATGCTGCGGATCGGCGAGGTTTGGGGCCGGAAGTGTTCCCCAAGCTGGGAGTGGCCGCAGCTCAACTTCAATAGGTGCAAGAGGTTCACCTGCCGCAACGAAGGCCGCGACATCAACCCATTCCCCATTGCCGGGATCGAGAAGTAAGACTGTCCGGACTTCTGGGTCCAGAGGCATGTCAATCACCACATCCGCGCGCTGCGCCGGTCCCAGCAGCATCGTGTCAACCTCGCGCGGTGGAACAGGATGCCCGTCCAGAGCGATAAGGCGCGGCAAGAGACCCGGCAAGGCTAAGGGCATGATGCGTGCCGTGGCCGTGTTGATGAGACGCAACCGCACGCGCTCGCCCGGTCGCATGTCCAGATCGGGATAGGCCGCGCCGTTCACGGTGACCGTATTGCCCATTCTTCCGCCATGGGCGGCGGCGTGCAGGTCGTCCCACCGGTCTTCGACAATCGCGGCGTCCGCATCAAGCAGCCAGTCATCTAGAACCAGTGTCAGTTCGCGAGTTGCGGCCCCTGGCTCGCCGAGCCACCGTTCCCGATCTTCCACGATCAAAGGACCGGCCAGCCCTCGTGCCACCTGTTCAAAACCTCTGTCGTGGGAGTGATACCAGTAGGTGCCGGGATCGGGGGCCACGAAGTCATAGTCGAAACTTTCACCCGGTGGAACGGGCGGTTGCGTCAGCGGCGCGGCTCCATCCATTGCATTTTCAACGCGGATACCGTGCCAGTGAGTGGCTGTTGGCTGAGGAAGATCATTGACGAGCTGACGCCGGATGCGCTCACCGGCCATGACGCGGATTTCCGGACCTGGGATCACGCCAGCGCCCTCTGTCGCGTAGGCCCAGACTGGCGTGGCCGGATATCCGATTGGCGCGAGCTGCGCGGTAGACAGTCTGGCTCGCAGGATCGGTAGGGCGGTGTCGGCCAGTGTGAAGCAGGGGAAAAGCGCCGTTCCGCTAAGGGCGGCAGCGCCAGTCAGAAATGTGCGTCGTGAAGATAGGGACATAATGGAATTTCCAGTCATAGGTTCACCGGGGGTGTGGTGATCGAGGTCAGTGTGGCGGTCGCCAGCAGGATCAAGGCGACGGCTATGATTTCCATGCGGATCGAGCGACGCAGCCTGTCGGGGGCAGAAGAATCGTTGGAAGTAAGAGAGGGCACGAGCCGGAGCTTGTTCTTTGCGGCCAGCCCCAGAAGACCGGTGATGACGACGAGCTTGGCGATGAGCGTCCAGCCATAGGCCGTCCCAAACAAACCGCCGAACGAACCAATCATCAGCCAGGCAAAGGTGAGGCCGACGAGAACGAGGACCGCCACTGTTCCGCTGGCAATGATGCCGAAGCGGTGCAGAAGGGCAGCGCCGTCATGCAGCCCCGCCGCGTGGTGCAAGGGTGCAAGAGCGCCTACCCAGAACGCCCCGGCCAGCAGATGCGCGCCAACAAGAGCTGCGAGAAGCCAGCGGGGATCACCGAGAGAATGGCCGACCAGCGTGTAAGACACGGCCACCAGCAGCGTGCCCAGAAGGCTTATCGCCAGACCGATTGTACCTTCGATCAACACTGCGAGGATCAGCAGTTCACCTGCCCCGCGCCAGAGCGCCGCCGTGCCAAGTGGGCTGTCCCAGACAAGACCGAGCATCATGGGATCGACAGCGCCTTCAAGACCCATCCCAGAAATACGGGCCGACCGGATTCCAAACCGGAGCGCCAGCACGACAAGACCGAGAAGCGCCGCGCTGACGGCGAGTTGCCGGGCTAGGCGCAGCACGTCACCCGGCGCGGACCGGAAGGTCGCGACGAAAAGCGGCCCGCCCA
Organism: Sulfitobacter sp.; assembly: GCA_049680295.1. Classification (GTDB taxonomy): domain Bacteria; phylum Pseudomonadota; class Alphaproteobacteria; order Rhodobacterales; family Rhodobacteraceae; genus JBAUHN01. The sequence continues at coordinate 3,502 of JBAUHN010000039.1, read as the reverse complement.
TCGCGACCAGCGCCGCCGCATATCCGGCGGCTTTCGCGAAGATCGCCAGAAGCGCCCAACCGTCTATGGGGGCCAGCCCGTCCATCGGTCAGTCCACCACTGTGAAGTCGAAGCTGCCCTGCATCGGGTGGCCGTCAGAGGACAAGCCGCGCCAATCTACAGTGTAGGCCCCGGCAGGCATATTTTCGTTCGGCATGGCTCGAAACTCCGTCACTGGATCGAGGCCGGTTTCGCGGGTGATGGCCAGTTCCCCGTCAGGACCGACCAGAGCGATTGCCGTGACACGCATCGGATCATCGAAGCGCAGTTCGATAACCTCGACGGTTTCAACGGTCGCGCCGGCAGCCGGGGTCGTATCTTCAGCTTTCGAGTGTGCGAGCGCGGCTGTCGCCGTCACCAATGTGGCCGCTAAGGCTAGAATTATCTGCTTCATCGTCTGTTCTCCATTTGGTCGTGACGCTCGCGGACGTCCTGCGGCCATTTCGATTTTATGTAGCTAAGGACGGCAATGATCTCGTCATCCGTCAGAACGCCCTCATAGATGGGCATGTTGCTTGCGTAGTCGGGATCGCCGATCAGAGCGCCAGTCCCGTATTTGGTCAGACGGAAAAGCGTGTCGCCATCATGGTGCCACGTATGACCGGTCGCGTCGTGCGGCGGTGCGGGTAACCTCCCGTCTGGTCCGGGCGACCGCCAGTTTGGCTGACCTTCGAGGTTCGCACCGTGGCAAGACGCGCAGTTCTCAGAGTAGATTGATTGTCCAAGCGCCACCACGTCTGGGTCCGAAGGTGTCAGCACGGTTTGGGCCGGTGCGGAGGTCCCCCACCCGAAGTTGAGGGCAGCGGCTCCAGCCAGAACCACTGCCCCGAGGCCGAGTGCCGCGATCCTGTTCACAGACCGGCCTGATAGAAGACCTCGCCCTCACCGGCCTCGCCGCCGAAGGCCATTACGTCATACCGCGCGGTCGGATCATTCCCCATTCCTGGGGAGCCACTGGGCATTCCGGGGACCGCAATCCCATCAATCTCAGGGCGTTCTTCGAGCAGTTTGGCGAGGGCAGCGAACGGCACATGACCTTCGACCACATAGCCGTCGATTGTTGCTGTATGGCAGGCCCACATCGTGCCAGGCACATTGTTGTCAAGCTTTACGCTGGTCACATCGCCGGTGTCTGTAATCTCGATGTCATAGCCTTCCTGGCGGGCGAGTGCGACCCACGCACCGCAACAACCGCAGGTCGGGCTTTTGGTCACGTGCATGGTGCCATGATCGGTCATGGTGGAATGGTCATCCGCATGGGCCATGCCCACTGCGCCAAAGGAAGCAATGCCAAGCGAAAGCGCTGCGGCAGGGGCGAAGGCGAGTAATGTTTTGATAGGTTTCATGTCTTTTCCTCTCGACAGGAATACGCACGGGCAAAGCCCGCTCTGGTGTGATTGCAATGAATATACCACGTCCAGAGGGACGCGGGTCGCATCACACCAGACGGGGTGGATCGAGCGGACCGGAGGGCTTGATGCCCGTCATAAGCAGGCCTGGGCCCATGATCACATCCTCGCTGGTCGCAGGGGCGGCTTCATACAGGCCCGTGCCAGGAAGTAGCGCGAGAAGAGCATGACAGGTTTGAGTGTGTTCGGTGGTTTCCAAGCAGCAGATCGGCTGATCGTCCACCAATTCCTCCATGGCTGCTTGGTCATGCTTCACAGTAGCCGTATGGCTCGCGTCCATCGCCCCAGAAAGCGAAGTGGACAGCGCGACCGTGATGACAAGAAGAAATCGGATCAAACACATACGATATACCTACATGGGGTATGTGGGTATTTGCAAGCCGCAAGCCACCATGCGTCCTGTCGCGGGCATCAATGCGCGTGCGCGTCTTCCCCGAGTGCCATCATCAGATGATGTTCGCGGTGATGGTCCTGGCTTGCCATCAACCCGAAGAAGCCCAATCCCGTGATCCGGGCGACCACGGCGGGATCGTCGCTTGTGACGCGCAGTTCGACGCCGTTTTCGACTTCGGACGGGTCCACAGTCCAGCGATCATCCCTTGCGAGCTGCGCTGCATGGGCCGGAACCATACGGCGCAGAGTGGCAATCGACTCCGCATCGCCCGTCGCCATCATCAACAACCCGTTCGGCAGGTCCGTTTCCGTCACTACTGAATCCGTTATCAGCCGGTCCATATCGACCAGATGCGCCCGCAAGCCCGCCAGATCGACCCGAGACCAGTCTGTATCGGGATCGGATTCCAGCACCCGCACCACTTCTGAAAGCGCCGCAAAAGCGCCCTGTCCAGGTTCAGTCAGAACTCTCCCACCGGCATTGCCAACCTGACCATGTGCGGCATGATCCATCCCTGCGTCATGATCGGTGTGCAGCGTTTGTGCCACGGTAAGGGCTGCACCACCCACAACGACCATCGCGGCCAGTATCACTTTCAATCTCATTGTTATCCCTCGCCTGAGTTTCATCGCACCCTAGCGGATGCACCTGAAAGATCGTATGATCTCTATCATGTCTGGTTGGCAGCATATATTCGACGAAGTGCAACTACGCACCCTTGAGCCGGGGGAGGTTTTGTTCCGGCGGGAAGATCGCATCAAGTCGATGTACTTTGTCCGCTCCGGTGAGGTTGCGCTCGAACGACCATTGGCAGACGGGACATCGCTGACCTTGCATTGCGCCAAGGCAGGCTCTGCACTGGCCGAGGCGTCGCTATTCGCCGACACCTATCATTGCGACGCAGTTGCTCGGACGCCCTCACAAGTTGCAGTCATTCGGCGTGAAGATTTTCTGTCTGCGCTAAAGGATCGACCAGCGGCAACCTTGAGCCTCATCGAAACCCACGCCCGAGAGCTTCAGGCACAAAGATCACGCATCGAAATTATGCGCCTGCGACGCGTCTCAGATAGGCTGGACGCCTGGCTAGACATTCATGGAACGCCAGCCAAAGGCGAATGGATCAGGGTCGCTGACCAGATCGGTGTGTCGCCGCCCGCCCTATATCGTGAGCTGGCACTCCGTAGAAGATAGACCATGCGTGGAGAAACGAGTGAAAAAAGGCCATTTACCGATACTGACCTTAGTGATGTCTTAGAAGAAACGTCTCACATTGTGGGCATAGCTCTCATACGCTAAGCCGCATTGATCTTTCAGCCAAGGCTCCTCGGAAAACGGGGCGGCAATGAGCACTACGATTGCCGGAAAGCCAACGATCATCGCCGAAGGTGCTGCTGACAAGATCATCCAACCGCTGACGATGGCAATATCGGCCAAATATTGCGGGTTCCGAGAAAAGCGGTACATACCTTCTGTGCGCAAGGTGCCTTTGGCTCCACCTGTCTGCGGCACCCTAAAGTGTGAGACTTCCATCCATACCACAATGTTGCCTAGCAGGATGAGAGGCAGGCCTACGCCAAACCGCACCCAACTTGGAATGGACAAATCACCCCAGCCCCAAACCCCAAGCAGAAAGAGAACCCCAAACAGCGTGAATGTCGGC
>JBAUHN010000038.1:0-3236 GCA_049680295.1 Sulfitobacter sp. | reverse complement strand
TAACGGGCACGGTTCAACTGGCTGAAGGCACTGAAATGGTGATGCCGGGCGACAACGTATCCTTTGGCGTTGAACTGATCGCACCAATCGCGATGGAACAAGGCCTGCGCTTTGCCATCCGCGAAGGTGGCCGCACGGTTGGGGCTGGTGTTGTGTCTAAGATTACCGAGTAATCTACGGGGTAGGGGCGAAAGCCCCTGCACCGTATGGGCGACAGTCGTTCCCCAGGACCGACGAGAGCCCACCCCCGATCGCAACCGGGGACCAGGGTTCGAAATAGAAAGAAAGGCCGCTTCCAAAAGGACGCGGCCTTTTTTGCGTTGTTGCCCGCCGTGCTCCAATTCAAGTATCACTTGACCCAAACGCCCGATTTCCTGACGCCTTCAAGGACTGCACTGATGCCAACCGTTCCAGATTTCCCTGACCCGGACACACGGCATCCTGTGACCTTGCCTGACGGGTCACCACATGAGGGCACTGTGTTTCTAAGCGCTGTGACATCGCATCCGCGCCTGTCCGTCGGGCAATACACCTATGCCAGCGCGCATATTCCGCCTAAAGACTGGGCCAGCCATCTGGCACCTTACCTGTATGATTTTTCACCGGAAAAGCTGGTGATCGGAAAGTTCTGCCAAATCGCGGATGGTGTTCAGTTTATCACCTCTTCTGCCAATCATCGTTATGATGGGATCAGCACATTCCCTTTTGCGATTTTTGGCGGTGGCCCGGTTCCGGGGCGGCCATCCATGCCTAATGCCGGGCCGGATACGGTGATTGGCAATGACGTTTGGATCGGTCAGGGCGCACGCATCCTGCCCGGCGCGCAGTTGGGCGATGGTGTGATTGTAGGCGCGGGTGCGGTCGTGGCCGGGTCGATTGATCCCTACAGCATTGTTGCGGGAAACCCGGCCAAACTCAGACGCAAACGATTTTCGTCTGAGGTTATCCAGCGGTTGATCCGGATCGGATGGTGGGATTGGCCGATTGAAAAGATACTGTCCCATGAGGCGCAGATATCAGGCGGGAATATCGCAGCACTTGAAAAGGTATAGCGGTCCACCGCACGGTGTTTTTAGAGCGTGGCTGCGAAACCCCCTTGAACCCAATTGCAAATCCGACTACCCCAATTATCGGCATAGGGGTTTAGCTCAGTTGGTAGAGCATCGGTCTCCAAAACCGAGGGTCGTGGGTTCGAGTCCCTCAGCCCCTGCCAATATAAATACAAATACTTGAGTGAGAGAGGGCGTTCACTGGGCGCTCTGTATGAAGGTTAGATACTGTATCGCAACTAAGCCACTAGCTATCTTGTCGAATCTATGGCTCGGTGTGGTAATGTGGATCTTTTCTGGCAGTGGCAGCAGGCCCCATATCCATCTAACATAATGATAACCCATGTATTCCTTTTGGAAGTTCACAGAGGCCCGCGGCAAGCGCATCAAGTTATTAAAGCGTCCCGCCCTTAACCTGAGCCATTAAGCATCACTTTTCGCGTTGAGCCGCAGGCGAAAGCAGCGAACAAGTGATTCATGTTTAAGGCGGGGCGCTCTAGTGGTCACGCCAGCGGCCTTGAGTTGTTAAACGCGATCATGCAAAGCCCATTGCAAAAGATTGCCCGTGCAACTGATTTCACGACATATTGCACCGTTGCGCGTTTATCGTGAAGTTGGCGGGATCGATCACAATACTGGGTTCAAAAGGAACACGTGGCGAATTGATCAATGGCGAAAACCGGCATTCAAACAGCCACGGATTGGTGGTTGTTTTCGCGGCGCGTAGGGCCGGTCAGAGTCCTCTTTGCGAAACTTCTGCAAAGCAGCGGATGTCGGTTTCGCCTATTTGATGCTTATCAGGTTTGGCGGGCGCGTCGCAAAAAACGCATCGCTTTCAAACAACGCGCATCGCCATCGCTACATGCGATATGGCTCAATCTCGTCCGCCGACAATGCGTATCCGATATCTGCAAGATGCGTTCTCAAGGATGACACGCCGAACATGCCAATGACATTAACCGGTTCGTACAGACCATTGCTCTCATAGGGTGTCGGTGTCGTGACGAAGACAAGTTGGTTTGCTGGCGGTGGCGGGACATGGACGCAGGCACCCACGTAGGGCACCAGGATAAATGCGGTCACGCCGGTGCCCTTATGATCGATGGGAACGATGAATCCGGGAAGACGCACAATCTGGCCGTTCCATTCAGTTCTGACACCGCCTGACGCAGGCTGTTGGCTTGTAAGCGGTAACTGTTCGTCATGGGGCAAAAAGCCGCGCAAGGCATTTGGGATGGTTGATTGGCCTTCCGGCAGCAAATCTTCCCAATCAAGGTCGATGTAATCCTCGGCGCGCGCCACGCTGGGCACCAGTGCTGATGCAGCCAGTCCCGCAAGCAGCGCGCGGCGTTGCAAATTGCGGTTCACCATTTGTACACTTCCAAATCGTCGGCCGCGATGGAATAGCCTGCCTGACCAAGGTCGGTTGATTGAAGCTGCGTGCGCATTATCCCTGTAACCCAGACCGGATCCCAAAGCTGATTACTCGGCCAGGGTTTTTCTGAGCTGACCATGACAAGCTGGTTGGCGGGCGGTGGGGGTGTGTGAATGCAGGCCCCGACATAGGGTACAAGCATGAATTCGGTCACACCTTTCGCACTGACATCGAAGGGGATGATGTAGCCCGGCATCTTGATGTAAGCACCGTTTAGCGTTTCGTTCAGTTTGATCGCATTGGCATCGTAGATTGGTCTCCACACATCGTTTGCCTCGTCCAATTCGCCTTCTCCGATGATTTCGGAATAGGGTAGACCCGGCGGGAGAAGATCATCCCACATGATTTCCCGAGGTGTTGCTGCAAATGCCGCCATGGGTGTAACGGCTGTGCCAGACATCAGCAAAAGGGTATTTCTGCGACTTAACACTGTATCCACCTCATTCTTTGAATCACGTGTTCACCATCATACCATCAGCAACAGAGATCCTGTAAGCCCGTAAGGCGGGCACAAGGCTCACAATTGCGCCAGCACCGATCACCCCCAGGATGACCCAGACTTCGCGAATGGAGGGTGCATCAATCTGCAGCCACAGGCCAAAGGCACTATCCAAGATCGGCTGTGTTACCACCAACCCGATGTACAGGAAGGCCAGACCAAACAATGCACCAACCGCTGCCATGACGATCGCCTCCAGGACAAGCATGCTCAGAATTGTGAAAGGGCGCGCGCCCATGGCCCGGAAGATCGC
>JBAUHN010000037.1:0-13106 GCA_049680295.1 Sulfitobacter sp. | reverse complement strand
TACACGCTTGGCAGCAACACTTTTGACATTGTTGCCAACGGGTTCAACATCGAAGGCTTCAACACCGGGGTGAACCTGAACTTCCAGAACTTTACCTTTGGCGTCAGCGGCAGCGATGTGGACAATGTGTTCATCGACGTAAACACCAGCGATGTGGGCTCTGCCTACACCGGCTTTAACGGATCGTACCACACGGTCATGTCCTCGTCGCAACTGGTGGATGGACGGCTTGAGTTCAACCTGACCGGTGACACCAATATCTCTGAGGGCGAAACCCTGTATCTGAACGGCACCAAGACCGATTCCATCGGATCGCGGGATCGTCAGTTTTCAGGCGATGAGCAACATCTGACCTTCTACGACAATATCGCCCCACTGCTGGCGACCGAAGGCTATTACCGCACACCCGATGGCCGCAATGTCATGCTGCTTGAGGATTATGTCGCAGACCGGGCCACCGGTGAGTTGATCAAGATCAGCCATGTGATCACCCTCAACATGAGCCAGCAGCAGATCGAGAGCAACTGGACCATCAACCAGCATGGTGGCGCAGTGTTCAACGGCACCGTTACCTTTGATGGTATCGACCCTGCGGCACAGGACGATTTTGCCACAACCGGCTTTGGTCAGGACATTCTGATAAACGTTCTGTCAAACGACATCGACCCGACCGGCGGGCTGTTGCGGGTCGATGGGTCGACCGATGCCGAAAACGGCGAGGTCTTTGTTCAGGAGAACGGTCAGATCCTCTATCGCCCGAACACTGATTTCTCGGGCCGCGACAGCTTTGACTATTGGGCCGCCGATGACGACGGCGATTTCACGCGCGCAACCGTCACTGTGGATGTCTTTGATATCTGAGTGACCTAGGCCCCGTTTTGTTGTATTCTGGCAGCGTACAACAAGCGGGTGCCACGTGAACCGAATTTCCAAAATACGTTCTGTTATCAGACGCATAGCATTCGGCCAGACCCTGGCCGGATGTTTTGCTTTGGCGTTGGTTGCGTTTTGCACGCCAGCCAGACCCGCCGCGGCAGACCCGCCGTCTGATGCCTCGCTTGGGATCGGGCTGGCGGTCATTTCCGATTGGGGCACCCAGCACCCGTTTATCGACGTGATGAAAACCGCGCGGCCCTGGGTCGGGCATCTGCCCAGCGAATGGGGGGCATGGACCCATGATAACCTTGCGCGCGGCGGCTATCTGGATGCACACGGCTGGCCCACATCGCTGCCTGTCGGATTAACCGCCATTGAGACCCTTGTTCTGGTCGCCCAGCCCGAGGGCGCGCAATCGCTCGCCGGGCGCTACCGGGTGCGGTATGAAGGCACAGGCACGCTTGGCCTTCAGCATAGTGCCACAAATGTTGAACATGACACGGACGCCCGCGAGATCTGGTTTGATTATGCGCCCGGCAATGACGGGCTGGTTGGCATCGCGATTGAGGCCACAGACCCCGCTGATCCGATCCGCAATATATCGGTGGTGCATGAGGACAATCTGGCGCTGCACGATCAGGGCAAGCTTTTCAATCCGCATTGGCTGGCACGATTAGAGGGTATGCAGGTCCTGCGGTTCATGGACTGGATGCAGACCAACGATTCCAAACTGAAAAAATGGGACGACCGGCCACAGGTGGCGGATGTCACCTATGCCTTACGCGGCGCGCCGGTTGAGGTGATGGTGGCACTGGCCAATGAGACAGGGATTGATCCGTGGTTCACCATGCCGCATCTGGCGAATGATGATTTCAACCGGAAATTTGCGGCTTATGTCAAAGACGCGCTGGACCCAGATCGCAAAGCCTATGTCGAATATTCAAACGAAGTCTGGAACCCGCAGTTTGAACAGGCGCAATGGGCGATCCGGCGCGGCGCGGCCCTGTGGGGCAAACGGGTCTATGATGCGCATGCGCAATTTGCCGGCGGCCAGGCCGCTGGCATGGCGCAGATCTGGGGCGCGGTGTTTGCCCAAGACCCCGACCGTCTGGTCCGGATCATTTCAACCCAGACCGGCTGGGAAGGGCTGGAACAGGGTCTGTTGCTGGCCCCGCGCTGGATGGATGAGGACCGGTCCCGCGATAAACCGCCCTTTGAGTATTTTGAAGCCTACGGTGTCACCGGCTATTTCAGCGGCCAGCTCGGTGCCGAAAAAGCCGACACTGTGCGGCAGTGGGTTGTGGAAAGTCAGGCCATGGCCGCAGCGGATGCAGATGCCCAGGGCCTGACCGGACAGGCCCGATCCGCCTATTTAGAGACACATAAGTTCGATTTTGCCGTCACTCAGGCAGCAAAAGAACTGCGCGACGGATCGGTGACCGGTGTAGACGAAGACACAGTCGAGGCCAATATCACCCGCAGCTTTCCCTATCACGCCGAGGTGGCGCGCAGCTTTGGGCTGGACCTGATCATGTATGAGGGCGGCACCCATGTGGTCGGGGTCGGCGCGCCCGTCGATGATGATCTGCTGACCGAATTTTTCAGCCACTTCAATTACAGCCCCGAGATGGGTGCGCTTTACGACCGGATGCTGCAAGGCTGGGCCGATGTCGGAGGCACGGTTTTTACCGCTTATGTCGATGTAATCGCACCCAGCAAATGGGGCAGCTGGGGGGCGTTGCGCCATCTGGATGATGACAACCCGCGCTGGGATGCGTTGATGCGGTTCAAAAGGGCGGCGGCGGGGCAAGACCCGGTCCCGGAACCTGAACCGCAGATCCAGAAAACCAGCCATGACCACGGCCACACCGCCCCCAAGGCCAGCGCAGGTCCGGCGGAGGGATTTGTGGCAGATGTCATGGCCCGGGACGAGCCCCACGCCCATGGCGATGACGCCGGCAAAGCGACCGAACATATGGCACTGCTGAAACTGGTGCCCCGCGCGGATGCAACCCATGTGGCGATCAGCAATGGCGGCTGGTTTGACCCCGCCACATGGCATCAGGGCCACATCCCCGGTGACGGCGCGCAGGCCCTGATCCCGGATGGTATCTCGGTCACCTATGACGGGATCAGCGATGCGTCGCTTTTTACCCTGCGGGTCGATGGCGCATTGTCATTTGCCACAGATGCCGACACCCGGCTTGAAATTGACACAATGATCGTCTCGCCCAGCGGACGGCTGGAGATTGGCACCGAAGACACGCCCCTGCAGGCCGATGTCACCGCCAGGATCGTGATTGCCAACAACGGCGACATTGACACCGACTGGGACCCGACGCTGGTGTCGCGTGGCGTCATTTCTCATGGCACGGTCAAAATTCACGGCACCGAGAAGGCCAGCCATATCGCGACGGCGGTGGCCCCGATGCGCCGCGACAGACAGATCACCCTGGCAGAGACGCCAACAGGCTGGCAGGTCGGTGACACGCTGGTGGTGACCGGCACCCATAAACAGGGCTGGACCTGGGACAATAATCTGCTCAAGACCGTTTACCGCAAAAGCCAGGATGAAGAGGTCAAAATCACCGCGATTGATGGCAATGTCCTGACCCTCGACCGCCTGCTGGTCTTTAGCCACGACACGCCGCGCGACGATCTGCACGCCTATGTCGCCAATCTGTCGCGCAACGTCACGGTCTCCAGCGCGGATGGTGCAGACACCGCCACCCACCACCGCGGCCATGTGATGTTCATGCATTCTGCCCATGTCGATGTGCGCTATGCTGCCTTTGACGATCTGGGACGCACCGACAAATCGACCCCGGCCTTTGATGTGGCCGCGCTTGGCGCCGTGCACCCCGACAGCAACATCAAATCCCGCTATCCTTTCCACTTCCACAAGACCGGCACCCAAGATCAGGCCACGCCTGCCATTGCCATTGGCAATGCCATCAGCAGATCGCCGGGCTGGGGCTATGTGCATCACGCAAGCCACGCCGATTTCATCCGAAACGTGGCCTTTGACGTCTTTGGTGCGGCCTTTGCTGCCGAAGATGGCGATGAGACCGGCATCTGGGCGCAAAACATCGCAATCCGCGCACAAGGCACCAGTTTTGGTGAGCCCGCCGTTAAACTGGCCGAGGACCTGCCGCGCCACGACAACGGCCGCACCGGGGACGGGTTTTTCTTTGCCGGACGTCTGGTCGAGGCCAGCAACAACATCGCCGCCAATACCACACATGGCTATGTCTGGATGACACGCTCGGCACCAAAGGGGCCCTATGCGGCTAATCTGGAACACCCCGAGGTCGCCTATGGCAAGGCAACGGTTCGGCCAAATATAGTCCCTATTAAGGGATTTCGCGACAACGAAGCCTTTGGCACCCAAGTCGGCATGATCGTGGTCAAGGCCAACCCGGCCCAAAACCACGACCTGCGCACGGTGATGGAAGGGTTCACCAACTGGGAAACCTCGGAAGGTGTCAGCATGTCCTACACCTCGCATTACACGCTGATCGATTTTGATCTGACCGGGACCAAAAACACCGATCCTATCGCCAGCGCCGGCGCAGGCGTGGTGGTGGGCACCAATATGTTTGACTTTGTCATGAACCGGACCCGGATCGGGGGGTTTGAAACCGGGGTCGCCCTGAACCAAAGCTTTACCTTTCCCAACCGCGACAGCGATGTGGACAATCTGTTCATCGATGTCGAGATGGCGGATGTGCAGACACCCTATACGGGTCTTAACCCCGCATGGCACCGGATACTGTCGTCAGATCAACTGATCAAAGGCCAGCTTGGGTTCGACATGACCGGCGACAGCACCCTGTCGATTGATGAGGACCTGTACCTGACCGGCACCAAGACCGATTCCATCGGCACCCGCCCCCGCCAGTTCGACGGCGACCCGCAACATCTGACCTTTATCGACAACATCGTGCCGCTGATCGTGAACCAGGGCTATTACCGCACCCCGGACGGGCGCAATGTGCTGCTGCTGGATGATTTTGTCGCCGACCGCGCGACAGGTGATCTGCGCAAGCTGCGCCATGTGATCACGCTGGACATGAGCGAGGATGAGATCAAGACCCTCTGGGCGGTTCAGCAACTGGGCAGCGCCCGGTTCAACGGGGTCTATAATCCGGAAGGGTAGCGGGCGGCGCGACGAAAGGGGCTTTCGCTGCGGCTGAGCCAATGCCTGCTTCGATGGCCCTGCCTAAAACGGTCGATATTGCCGAGGCCACAAACCCCCAGCAAAACTTGAAGCGTTTTTGCCACTGGCGGTTCCGGCGGGTTCACGCAACACAACTTAAAGCTTTTCTTTCAACGATTGACTCGCCTTAATGGAGTGGCATTTGACATAAACTAATAACGGAAGGGTTAGTCATGGCATTACCTGAAGGAACTATCCTTGTAGATTCCAATAGCTTGATACAAAAACTGGACAAATCTATTGGCCTACTTGAACAAGATGCTGGAGATACGGCATCTGGTGTTAATCGCAATGTGGCCGCGATTGCAGCGTCAGCGGAACGGATACACGCTCCACTACGAGAGCACTTGAAAATAACACACAGGTTACCCGTTCCTTCAGTCAGAAAATCAACCAAACCAGACGAAGTATTGGCGCAGATCGAAGAGACGGTCGCCAAATTTCAAGACCTGCTTATCCGACAGAAGGAGAGTGGTGAAGCTGAGGAATTAGCCCCTTACCATCAGATCGTTGACGGTGTGCTTAAGATTAACAAAGCTTGCGCGTTCGTCTCAGGTGAGGTTGACAAAATATTCGATGAAGTCAGAGGGATACACAAGAAACTTTGGGAAGATCAGGTATCAGAGATTGATAGCGAAATCACCAACATCGTAAGAGCTGCAAACAAGGTGTACTTGCACCTTGACGAGCATCTAGAAGAAATTCACGCGGGCGATGACGCGTGCACGGATGAGAAGTGTCATGTTGATGAAGATGTTGTTTTTGAATTCGAAGACCCATTTGAGGCAATCAACGTCGCAAAAAGAATTCTAGAGAAACTCCACATTTTGGTAGCGGCCCACGCTGATTCACATTCCTAGGCGCGACCTACACAAACAAAGCTTAAATGGAGAACTATCACCAGATAGGGTGGCAAAACCGTTTTTGATTTGGTCGCGTTTTTGGCCAGCCTGCGAAAGCTGCCCTTCAGGCCCCATCCACCCCCGGCACGAACCGCGCCAAAGGTTTGATCACTTCGCCCATGGCCTCGGTCAGGCGGGCGTCGGCCTGATCTATGGTTTCGCCCTGCAGCATCGGGGTGATCAGGCGCACCAATGCGCTGTCGTTGCGGCCGTTCAGGATCTTGCCCTGCATCAGGCTGATCTTGGCAGCCAGGATTGACGCTGTGCGCGTGCCTTGTTGTTCGTACCAATAATAGACCAGCATCCGGTCGACGCCTTTTTGCACAATCGCGCGGTTCAGCGGGAACGCCCCGCCTGCGCCGATGTCATCAGGCGCGCGGATGCGTTCCAGTTTCGATATTTCCCAGCCCGCGCCGGGCAGGCAGTCTTCGGGGGAATGGACGCCGCCATTGCTTTGATCGCGGTACCAGGCCAGGAACAGATCGACCGGGGCGGCGGCCTCTGCGCGGCTGAGCGACACCGAATGATAATCATCCGCCGCCAGAATGCGCGCGACGTTTTCGTCAAGCGGGCGGGCATCGCCGACGTCCCAGCCCCCCAGACGCGACGGGAAGGTGGCAAAAGGATCGCGCTGCACCGGGGTGATGTCGCGCGCCGGGACCGCCATCCAGATGCCGGACAGCCCCACCGCCAGCACCGCCGCCGAGATCAGCGCGGCCGTCGGCTGCACCAGCGTGATGCGCCTGAGCTGGACCATCATGCCATCGGTATCGAGATCCAGCGCCTCAAACAGGCCCACCCTATCGCGGCGCAGCATCACCAGCCCCAGGGCCAGCACAAACAGGATCGCGATGCAGCTGACAAAGATCACCCAGCCTTCGAAGAAATGGGTGAAGCCTTCGACATATTCCAGCCCATAGGAATTCACCACCACCCCCGCCAGCGCGATGCGCACCGAGTTCATGAAGATGGTGATCGGCACCGCCGAGATCAGCAGCACCGCCTTGTGCCAGGTGGGGCCGCGGTAGAGGGCGGCAAAGATATACGAAAAGCTGAGGATCGGGAACAGGTAGCGCAGCCCCGAACAGGCCTCGGCCACATGCAGCTTATAGACGCCCAGATCAATGATATTGCCTTCAAGAAACACAGGGATCCGCAGCATATCGAGGAAATACACCCCCAGTTCCGAGGACACCCCCTGCAGATAGGTCGACACGCCGTAATAGAGCGCACCGGGCAGCGGCAGCATATAGACCAGATGCAGCACCGAGGGCCAGAATTGCCGGCCCGTGCGCCAGCCAAAACAGATCAGCAGGATTGCCCCGGCCCATAAGATCAGCGCATAGGCCACGATGTCGCCCACCTGGATCAGCCGGCCTGCCGCCCCCAACAGCAAGGCCAAAATCAGCAACACCACACCGGGGGTCTGATCGGGGGCCGGTCCGGGCTGGATCGGCACGGATTTCAGGTGCCGCAGCAGCAAGAACCCCGACAGCACCGGGATCAGGGGGCCATGGCTGTATTCCGGCAATGCCCAGGCGGCAAAAAGCTCGGCCAGGCCATCATAGAAAAACACCATCGCCCCAAGGAGGCCGAAAGTCAGCCAGAACAACCCGCCAAGCGACGCCGGAAAGGTTCCTGCCCGGCTTGGTATGTCTTTTATCGCGGCCATTCTAATACACTATCCACATCCTGCTAAATCCGGCACCGGACAAAACGCACCCATAACACGCCCCGGTCCTACTGTGTCCGCTGCGGGGAGGTCAAAATATTTAACATCACGTCTGCGTTGCCCCACATTGGGTTTCCATTTTGGAAACAATCAGGGCCAGATCAGTCTTTCGCGAAAGATGCCAAGCCAATGCGGCGGGACTGAGGCCCTCTTACGTCCTTGCAGACAAATCGCGTTTGGGGGGCTAAATTGGCAGGCATGATTTGATCGGAGGATGTTATGAAAAAGCAATTTATCGGGCTGATCACAGCGTTGGTGTGCGCCGCCCCTGTGATCGGGCAGGCAGAGACATTGATGGTGGATTATTATTCCCTGCTGGGTCCGGCAGATGCGTATAATTCGCGCGGGGTACCGCTGAACGATCTTTGCGCCATTGTGCAGCAGGATCGGGCCAATTGGCACCGGTTCGGGAACCGCGAACAATACGACGGTGGTGATTTCTTTTTTGACAGCACAGACAGACGCGCAATGATTGCCGGCAGATGCCAATACGACCCGTCTTATTATGCCAACCCCGGCGCCCGCATCCGCAACGGCACCCGCAGCTTTTATGTCTATGTGCAGGTGTTTGGAAACAACGGGCGGGTTTCGCGGGTGCTGATCTCGGAAGGGGCCGGGTAGCGGCGCGGCGCCTGCGGCTTGATTCAGGGCCTGCCTGCAATGCGCAAGCCCACACCAGACGTTTCCCCCTAACACAAGGGTCGCGCCTGACCTTGGGGAGGCGCAAAGCGCCTTCCCGGGGGGAAGGTCAGGCGCGGCCCGGCGATGCCGGGCAATGGGTCGGCTGTAAATGACGGGGGCAATCCGCAGCGGCAAGCGCTCCTCTCCTCACCCCTTGATCGCCGTCTTCACAAAGCCCAGGAATGCCTTGTCGGGGGACCGCAAAGGCGTGCGGCCTGAACGCACCCAGAACGCGGCCCAGTCACTTTGCAGCGCGTAGACATCCCAGCCCGGGGCCAGATCGCGGGCCGCATCCAGCGCCTGGGGTGAGATGAGCGGCGCGTCGGCAAAGGGTTCCACCACCGCAGCGCGCGGGGAAAAGCGGATGATGTCGCCGGGCTCTTCCTCGATATGGTAATCGGGCAGATGATCGGCGGCGATCATCGTGCGCAGCATCGCGCGAAACACCCTGCGCGGCGAGCTGGAGCCGGATTTTTTCAACAACACATCCACCGACACCCGCCAGGCGCGTTGCCGTCCGCAATGTTTGCGCGCCAATTCGTAGACCCGGCGTTCCAGCGGTTTGCGCAGGCGGAAATAATCGCGGCTGAGCGTCAGCACCGATTTCGACAGCACCGCGCGAAACAGCCAGTCCGACAATGTGACCGAGACGCTGATCATCCGCCCGCCGCGGGTCTTGCGCACGATCTCCCATGTCTCGATCAGACCAAAGCCGCGCGTCGTCTCAACCCCGCCGGTGACGATGTTGGTGGTGATGCGGGTGCCGGCCAGCCGCTCAAACGCATCGCGCAGGCGGCGGTAGGCGTCGCCGCTGGTTTCGCGGTTGGTACTGACCAGCAGATCATGGGCGCGCAGCGTCAGCGACCGGCTGACCGTGCGCTTGGCATTGATCGCCGCCATCAGCTGGCTGACGCAGTAGATCAGGATGTCCTTGTCATGCACCGTCGCCAGCCCGCGCACCGATGGGGTCACGGTGATCTCGGCGTCATTGTGCACGTAATTCAGCACCCGCAAATCAGGGCGCGTGGCCAGTGAAAACACCGGATGCTCCATCGTTGCCATATCGCTTTTGGGAATCGCGTCCAGAATATCACAGAGGAAAAAATCCGCCGTCGGATACCTGTCCGGCATCAGCCCCGGGCGCGGGGTGCCCGCGCCTACCCTTACTGCCTCGCCTGCCACGCTGCTCTCGCCTTATGCCTGTTCGATGCGGTCCAGGTCCGACATCGAAGGGGACAACCCCCATGGCCAGCCAAGACTCGTTATCGTGGTTTCAGTGACACCAGAGTATAAGACCCCCCCAAACCGGTCCAGCGCGCAGACATCTTTGTAGCGGGGGTTCGGAATCATCTGGTCGGGGGTTCAGAGTCAGCCTATCGTGGGTTCAGAGTCGGACCGACTAAAATCATGCTGATTAAAAGTTTAAAATCAGGGACTTACAAAAATCGCTTTACCCCGTAACTATTATATAACTTATTACTAACTTAGGCTGATTTTTCAGCCTTCTGAAATTTTCTAAAACGCTGCAAATAAGGCATTGAAAATAAAAGAAAATTTTAAGGTACGGTTTATACTTACATGTGCGCCCTTTTTGCGTATATTGCCCAATAAGCAGCACATGAGGTTCCGTTTTGGCCCGCGATTCCAGCCCTATCCCCCCCTATTTCAACATTTCTCCCCAGGACGCACTGGCCGAAATTGAGCCGCCGGTAGACACAAGCGGCTTTGCCCAGATCGCCGAGGCCTGTGCCATGGGCCGTCTTGATCTGACCTCACGCGGGGTCGGTGAGGACGGCCAGAAACAGCTGCGCCGGTTTTCCACATGGGAAATTACCCGCTACCTGATCCCCGTGGCCACCGCCCATTTCCGCCGGGTGCTGAAATCCAATCCCGACCTGCCACAAGGCCTGTCGGAAACCGAAGGCGGGGCCAAATGGTTCACCTTTGACGAGGTGTTGCGCTTGCGGGCGTTTTTCGCCGCCGAAGGGTCCAAGACAAAAGAATACCAGCCCTTCCGGCCCAAGGATCTGCCTGCAAAAATCGTGTCCGTCGCGAATTTCAAGGGCGGGGTTGGCAAAACCTCTACGGCGGCCCATCTGGCGATGTCAGCGGCCCTGGACGGCTATAAGGTGCTGGTGATTGATCTGGACAGTCAGGGGTCGATGACCTCGATCTTTGGCGGCAAGGTGGCCGATGAATGGCAAACCGTATTCCCGCTGCTGGCGCGCCATTATGCCACCCATCTGCAGGCCGAAAACCGGGTGCGGCTGGCGCGGGGTGACACGCCCCTGGCGTTAGAGGACCCCCTGCCCGAGGCGCTGAAGGTGCACAGCGCCAGCCTGATCCAGAACACCCACTGGCCCAACATTGATCTGATCGGCGCGCAGCTGAACCTTTATTGGGCCGAATTTCAGGTGCCGGTCTGGCGCATGGCACTGCGCAGCTGGAAGCTGTGGGATGCCTTGGGCGATATTCTGGCAGATGACGGCATATTGGACCGCTACGACATCGTCTTTGTCGACACGCCCCCTGCCCTTGGCTATCTGACCATCAACGGGCTGGCGGCGGCTGATATCCTGCTGGTCCCGGTTGGTGCGTCGTTTCTGGAATTTGATTCAACGGGTCGGTTCTTTGACATGCTGCACAGCACCTTTGCCAGTATCGAGGACGGCGAAAACCGCGCCGCCCGCGCCCTGGGCCGCCCCGAGATCGCTTTTGAATGGGACGCGGTGCGCACCCTGATCACCCGCTATGATGCCGGACAACAGGCGGAACTGGCCGGGCTGATGCAATCCTATCTGGGGCGCACCATGTCGCCCTGGCGGCAGGATTTCACCGCGCTGATCGGGCAGGCCGGCGAACGCGTGAATGGCATCTACGAGGCCGATTACCGCGATTTCAACCGCGAGACCTATATCCGGGGCCGCGAGACCTTTGACGAAACCTATGCCGCTTTCAAGCGGTTGCTGATCGGCATTTGGCAGCGCGACGCAGATGCGGCCGCGCCCGCTGCAGCAGAATGATCTGCCCCCCGACAGATGAGAAAGAGAGGCCGAGATGGCAAAGCGAAAAAGACTGACACCGGCGCAGCCCCTTTATCTGAAAGAGGGGCCAAAATCAGAGACTAAACCGCAGTTAGGCTCGTTTAATCCGTCAATGGAGGCTGCCGCCGGCGCGCCGCCGATTGCGCGGGTGGCAGGCGATGCCGCAACCAGTGCGGCCCTCGAAGAGGTCAGCGCCGAACTGATCCGGGCGCGCAGTGAGGGGCGGTTGATCCAGACCCTGCCCCTGGACGCGATTGCCACAGATCATCTGGTGCGCGACCGCATTGCCGTCGATACCGAAGACCTGCGCAGCCTCAAGGCCAGCATCAAAGCCCGCGGCCAGCAGACCCCGATCGAGGTGGTGGGCCTGCCCGATGGCCGTTACGGTCTGATCTCGGGCTGGCGCCGGATCACCGCGCTGGCGCAACTGCACGCCGAGACCGGCGCGGCGCAGTTTGCCACCGTCAACGCCATTGAGCGCCAGCCGATGGAGGCGTCGGACGCCTATGTCGCCATGGTCGAGGAAAACGAGATCCGCGTCGGTCTGAGCTATTATGAACGCGCCCGTGTGGTCGCCCGCGCGGTTGAGCTTGGGGTCTATACCAGTGTCCAATCCGCCTTGCAGAGCCTGTTTTCGACCGCCAGCAAAGCCAAACGCTCCAAGATCGGATCGTTCATTTCTTTGGTGGAACAGTTGGATTCCGTGCTGCGGTTTCCCGCCCAGATCGGCGAACGGCTGGGGCTTGCGATCTCTTACGCGCTGGACGCGGACCCGACGCTGACAGCGCGGCTGGCCAAAGAGTTCGCAGCCAACCCGCCGCAAGACGCCGAAGCCGAACAGGCCGCCCTGTCGGCGGCGGTGAATGGCCCGTCCAAACCCGGCATGGGCAAGGTCAAACAGGCCAAATCGCCCGGATCAGAGACTGTTTTGGACCCGATCAGCGGTGTCCGTCTTGTCGCCAAATCAGTGCGGGGGCGCCCGCAACTGGTGCTGTCCGGCGCCAAGGTCGACGCCGATTTTCAAGCCCGGCTGGTGGACTGGCTCAAGTCCCAATCCTGAATATTCCCGTTTCGCGTGCGAAACTGCGACGGATGTAACCTTGGCGGAGAGGGGTATGGCAACCGCGAAAATGTCCCATCGTTCCTATCCGGTGTTTGGCGGCTATGCGGACTTTGCGGTCATTCGTTGCTAAGGCTGACTCTGAGAATTGACGCTTGTTATGTTCCACCGTTTCTGCAAGCTTCATTTTGATTAAGCGTCGAGGAGATTGTGGTTTGGCCAAGCTGAATTTCTTAGACAGGCTTGTCTTGTTCCGGCACGCAATCGAAAAAACAGTCTTCGTCTCCAAGACCTTGAAGGTGTTTCATGCCGATTCAAAAGACGTTCCGGTCATTCTGAAGTTTTCGTATGCTGGCAACGTCCAGTATCACAAACTCACCGAGCAGGAAGTACGCAAGCTGATCTCTGAGCTCCGCAATGCTACCAATTTGAGCCAAAACTCTGGAGAAACTTGATTGGTAATAAGGGCTCAAACCAGACCTTTGCGGCATAGGCTGTGTCCGAACCGAGGGGCAGGAGGCAAAGCGCCCGCCTAACGGTTTTCACCGGATGATTGCTTTGACGATCAGCCGCAGTGTCCTTTCATCCCGCT
>JBAUHN010000036.1:0-6161 GCA_049680295.1 Sulfitobacter sp. | reverse complement strand
GGCCGGTTCCATGATCGTCCACACATATCCACACGCCAATATGCACGAATGCTGAAGGACTGGGTAAAATCAATAGGCCTCGAGCCAAGCGCCTATGGCACTCACTCTATGCGACGCACAAAGGTCGCGCAAATTTACAAGAAGACTGGCAACCTCAGAGCCGTTCAGTTGCTACTCGGGCACACCAAGATGGATAATACAGTTCGATATCTGGGTGTCGATTTGGAAGATGCGCTTGCAATTTCAGAAAGTGTGGAGATCTAGATAAAGCGGGCTGGTGTCAAAGCCGGCCCAAAGCCGACTTTTGCTTTGCGGAAAAGACGTTCTTATCGCTTACCCAGACCGGACATTCGTGCAGCCGCATCATTTTGGTAACATCAATGACCGCAACGCGGTCAAACTACCCAATGCAGATTCAGCTATTGTTGACGCAGCATTCCGTCGCAATTGCATCATGTTTCTTGCTGCAACGCAGCCTGAGTCATGTAAACTGCCATTCAAGCAGGTTAATCTATACAAATTTCCATCTGCACTTTCACTCCATTTGATCCAGCGATTGCATTGTTGCTCTTCCTTTGCAGCCAATGCCAACCTGTTGCCCCCTTACCCCATCGGGTAGGTACTTGCCTCTGTAGTTTCCCGTGTATATGGTCTGCCGAGCAGACTTTCGGAGCATTCATGTCAAGACCTTCCCATGATCAATCAATGGTCTCCATCGCTGGTGTGCCGTCCCATATACTTGATGCCTTTCGCGACCGAGAAACCGCCAAGTACGTGGCCGCGCGTCCCCGCTGTCGCGCCGCGTTGGATGCAGGCGCGGCTCCGTGGTTGAACAGCGTGCCAATGCACTGGATGCGGGATTGGCCATCGCCTTTTCCGCTGGTTGTTAAGAAGGCAAAGGGCGCGCGGTTGACTGATCTGGATGGTCATCGACTGGATGATTTTTGCCTCGGCGATACAGGGTCGATGTTTGGTCATGCCCCCCCGGCATTGGCCCGCGCAATTCGCCGTCAGGCCAATCGCGGCTTGACCTATATGTTGCCATCAAAAGCGGCACTTCGAGCGGGCGCGTTAATGACCAAGAATTTTGGCGATTTTATCTGGCAGATGACCCTTAGTGCGACGGACGCAAACCGCAATGCCTTGCGCGTGGCCCGCGCGATCACAGGAAAACGCAAGGTTCTGGTGTTTAACGGCTGCTATCACGGTACGCTGGAGGACACGATGGTCGAACTGCACGCAGGCAAGACCGTTGCGCGGGCAGGTCTGGTAGGGCAAGGCTTTGATCTGGTTGAAGGGGCCGTTTGTGTTGAATTCAACGATATTGAGGGGGTTGCGGCCGCGCTGGCCCAGGGTGACGTCGCCGCAATCCTGACGGAACCTGTGATGACAAACTCCTGCATGGTCCTGCCGCAGCCCGGATTTCTGGAGGGCTTGCGCGCCCTTGCTGATGCGAATGGCGCGCTGCTGATCATTGATGAGACGCATACGCAATCCAGTGGGCGCGGCGGCTATACTGGGCAGTACGGGCTTGCACCGGATATCTTTGTGATCGGCAAATGTGTGGCAGGCGGGATGCCAACCGCGCTGTGGGGCATGACAACCGCGGTGGCCGAGCGGTTCCAAACCTATGACGCGGGGCGGCCTTCGGGTCATTCGGGCATGGGCACAACACTGGCTGGTAACCCGATGCAATTCGCCTGTCTGGAAGCGACATTGTCAGACGTCGCGACCCCCGAGGCTTTCGATCACATGAATGCAGGTGCGGCGCGGCTCGTTGAGGGGCTTGGCGCTGCAGTTGAACAGGCGGGTCTGCCTTGGCATGTCTTGCGCGTGGGCGCGCGGGTGGAATTCATCTGTGCCCCGGGACCGTTGTTGAATGGGTCGCAAGCTGCCGTAGCACATCATCCATCCTTGGAGGGGGCGGTGCATCTGGGCCTACTGAACCGAGGCTGCCTGATCGCTCCGTTTCACAATATGATGTTGGTGAGCCCAGTCACCTCTGATCGCCAGATCGACAGGCTCATCACAGCTTTCACCGAAGTTATCACTGAACTTAAGGACGTCACCCATGCCTGATACATGCCCGTCAGGCGCACGCCTGCAGGAAGCAACTGATTTTCTTGTGGCCCATCCCGAGATTGAAGCAATTGACATTGTCTTGCTCGATTCCAACGGAATCGGGCGCGGCAAGATCATTCGTCGCCATGAACTCGAAACGCTTTACAAGAACGGGAGGCATCTGCCGATTTCGATCCTTGGCCTAGATGTCGTAGGAGAGGATGTAGATGAGACCGGGTTGATCTGGGACACGGGTGATGGTGACCTGCTGGCTTGGCCTGTGCCGGGTACACTTGTGGCGCAGCACGGCACGATGCCGCCGCGGGCAGAGTTGCTTTTGTCGCAATACCACCTTGATGGCACGCCGATGTTGTCGGACCCGCGTCATGCGCTGCGCAATCAGATTAATGCGATGGCCGCCCTTAACCTGCATCCGGCTGCCGCATTCGAGCTTGAATTTTTTCTGTTGGATCCAGAACGCGACAGCACCGGCCAAGTTCAGCCTGCGCGCGATGTGTTGGACGGGCGCAGGTCCCATAAGACGGAAGTCTATTCGGTGGATCATCTGATCGGCATGCAGCCGCTTTTTTCGGACATCTACGCGGGGGCCGCACTTGCTGGTATCACGGCCGAAACGCTGATTTCGGAATATGCCCCCGGTCAGTATGAAATGACGCTACACTACCGCACGGAAATCATGCAAGCTGCAGATGATCTTGTACGTCTCAAGCGGATCGTACGAGCGCAGGCTAGACGGCATGGCGTGGTCGCCTGCTTTATGGCGAAACCATTTGCGGATTATGCAGGGTCCGGCATGCATCTGCATGTCAGCCTTTGCGATGAGAATGGCAACAATATCCTTGCCGAGGAAGCGGATGCTGGCCTGACCGAAACGCTGCGCCACGCCATCGGCGGGATGCTGTCTACGATGAGCGAAAGCATGTTGGTATTTGCCCCTCACGCCAATAGCTGGCGCCGCTTTGCCAATCAAAGCTATGCACCCGTCGCACCGACGTGGGGCGTCAATAACCGGTCCGTCGCAGTTCGCGTTCCAGCAGGATCACGGTCTGCTCGTAGGGTCGAACACCGGCTGTCGGGTGTGGATGCCAATCCTTATCTGGTAGGGGCAACGGTGCTTGCCGGAATGCGTAAAGGGATAACCGAGCAGATCGTTCTCGGTCCGGAAACGACGGGAAATGGGTATGGCGCGGATACAACTCAGGCATTGCCGCGAGACTGGAACGCGGCCATTGCTGCGGCCCAAGCCTCTACATTCTTGAAGGATGCCTTGGGCGAAGAAATGCATCGCACTTTTACCGCAGTAAAGGCCGCTGAATATTCGCGCGTCGCCCGCATCATTCCCGATGGGGACTATGATCTATATCTGCATACCATCTAGGGGCCTGGCAACGTCAGTGGCGCAGATCCACTTCAGTCAGAGAGACTGCCAGAGGGGCCGACATTTACTTTTACGGAAATGTGATCGAAGGTCTTGAATGGGCTCGAAGCAGAGTTTGCTGTTGCCACAATATTGTGCCCAAATCGATTGGCTGAATGTCTGAGTGCTGCGGATGGAGGGTATGGTTTAGGAGACTTTGCTATGTCCACTTTCAACCTTCCCATGATTATTCCATCGAAACGGGCTTGGAACCATGGCCGTATCATTGGACAGAAACGACCCCTTTTACCAAAACATGTTTGGGCGATACGCGTGCGCTTGGAGCTCGCAGAAGCAATTCGAGATCTCGCATTGTTCAACATGGCCATCGATAGCAAGTTGCGTGGCTGCGATCTAGTCAAATTGAAAGTTGCCGACGTTTATGCCTCAGGTACGATCAAGGAACGCGTTTCGATTCTCCAAAGCAAGACACAAACTCCAGTGCGTTTTGAAGTCACTGAAGGAACACGCAAATCGCTGATCGAATGGATTAGTCATCCCTTGATGTCTGGGCATGATTTTCTTTGGCCTGGTCGGTTCCATAATCGTCCCCACATCTCGACACGCCAATATGCACGGATGCTGAAGGACTGGGTAAAATCAATTGGTCTCGAACCAAGCGCCTATGGAACCCATTCGATGCGCCGCACAAAAGTCGCGCAGATTTATAAGAAAACTGGCAACCTCAGAGCCGTTCAATTGTTGCTCGGGCACACCAAGATGGATAGCACAGTCAGATATCTAGGAGTCGATCTGGAAGATGCGCTTGCAATTTCAGAAAGCGTGGAGATCTAGGTAACATGGGCCGGTGTCAAAGCCGGCCCATTGTTGCCATTGGCGTGACGCACCAAATGGTATTCAAATTCCCAGAAAGCCGCCATTGCTTGTTTATATGTATTTTCATTTTACTTTTCTTTTAGCCTAACTATTAATTGTAGATCCAAACCTTCAGTTAAATGCTTGACTTAGATACGTTCCAGATCAAGATCGAAACTTATTTGTTGCTGGTATGATACGAAATTATGGGCAAGATTGCATGACCGACAAAACTGCAAAACATGAAGATGCTGTTACCTCTCAATCTGAGCCAATGAGCCGTGAATGGTATTGGCATCCGGAGCTGCCCGTAAAATATGCGCCATACTGGCTTTGGCCTCCGCGCCCGATGACTTTTTTGAAATGGACATGGACCAATTATTTGCAGGTGTCGGATCGTTCGATTTTTTTAGTCTTCGCATTTGTTGTCGCATATTGGTTGCAACCGGTGACTAATGAACAAGCTAGCCTAGAGCTTGGTTGGATGGGACTTGTCTTGTTGCGCAATTATATCGCGCTTATCGTGGTTGCTGGCGGCCTGCACTATTGGTTTTATGGTATCGATGGACAGGGTAATCGTCTGAAATATGATCCACGGCCGATGACAAATCGAAAAAATGCGCTCTACAAGTTTGGTACGCAACTTCGAGATAATATGTTTTACAGCTTGGCTTTTGGCGTGCCGATTGTTACCTGCTACGAAGTGATCCTGCGATGGCTTTATGCAAATGGTTCATTGCTAGCCATTGAATTCGCTGATCATCCGATACTCTTTATTCTAATGTTTCCATTGCTTGCTTTATGGCAGAGCATTCATTTTTACTTTATT
This sequence comes from Sulfitobacter sp., assembly GCA_049680295.1. Lineage (GTDB taxonomy): Bacteria > Pseudomonadota > Alphaproteobacteria > Rhodobacterales > Rhodobacteraceae > JBAUHN01. The sequence goes on along the minus strand of JBAUHN010000036.1, from coordinate 1,017 downwards.
CACAGACTGGTGCATTGGCCTCCGCTTTACCGCCACGTCCATTCGGTTCATCACCGAAATGTTAACCCAGGCCCATGGTCTGGCAACTCGATGCATCCGGTAGAGGGCTCGCTTTATTTTAGCGCCTTATTGATCATGCTGGTGATACCGGCTCACCCGGTCCATATGTTTTTTCTGGTTTATTGGCTGTTGCTTGGCGCAGCTTCATCGCATTCCGGATACGAAGCCATTTGGATTAGAGACAAGTCCCGGTTATTGATTGGCGCATTCTTCCATCAACTCCATCACCGTTATTACGAGTGTAATTATGGAAACTCCGAAATGCCATGGGATAAGTGGTTTGGTACGTTTCACGATGGATCAGAAGAAGCCACCGCGACAACGAGAGAACGGCGCAAGCGCAAAATGCAGGTTCAAGAGTAACAACTTTTGAATCAGCCAATCCAAATGTAAAAAGCTATCATGGGTGTCCTTTGTTGATGGGAAATATTTTTATATCAATTTTTGAACCGAGCCTCTTTTGACGAGCAACACATCCATACGCTGATGGAGGGGACTTGGCTGCATGCCAGTTTCGCTCATTTGGACGATTGTATCCGCAGCAGCAATTCCAATTTGCTTCGCTGGCAGTCTGATTGTTGTCAATCCCGGCTCCATATGGGCAGACCCCCGAAAATCTCCAATTCCGCAAACTGAAATGTCCTCAGAAACTTTAAGCCCGCTCGCCTGACAGCCATAGATTGCCCCATGGGCGATAACGTCATTGCCGCAGACAAAAGCAGTCGGACGGTCATTCGTCAGTGTTTTCATCGTGAGTTCTTTGCTCTTTCCAATATCATAGGGACATGTAAGCAAGCGATTTTCAGATGGGTTAAGACCAAATTCATTTGCGGCTTTCATTGCTCCGTCTAATCGCCCTCTGGCTCGATCGTTCAGCTTGGTGTCCGGAAACACATAAGCAATGTCCCGATGCCCCTGTTCCAAAACATATCGTGTGATTTGATACCCTGCATCAAA
>JBAUHN010000035.1:0-14822 GCA_049680295.1 Sulfitobacter sp. | reverse complement strand
GCCCTGTTCATGTCCTTTGCCGAGATTTCCCCTGCGTCCGAGGCCGTTCTGGCGTTCCCGGTTGTGGTTCTGATGGGGGTCGTGCTGCTGCTGCTGGGGCAGCATTTGCGCAAAAACATCAACCAACCAGAACCGCAACCAGATGAACCCATGCGCCAATCCGGCCTGGGAAAGGCGTTGCAATTCGCCGGATCTGCCTCGATGCTGGTGGCGGTCGCCGCCCCTTTGATGGCGGCAGCTGGGTATGCGTCGGCGGGCGATGCCTTGTTGTTTCCAACCGTGGTCAGCTTGGCAATATTAGGGCTGGTGATGGTATTGCAGCGTTTCGCAGCTGACATCTACGGCTTTGTGTCACGGCAGGGCGATGCCGGGCGCGACGATCTGATCCCGGTGCTGATCGGTTTTATACTGGTGGTCATATCCTTGCCGGTTCTGGCTTTGGTCTGGGGCGCACGATTGACCGACCTGACCGAACTTTGGGCCAGTTTTGCGCGCGGCCTGACCATCGGGGACACGCGGATATCCCCCAGTGATTTCATGGCTTTCGTGATCATCTTTGCCATTGGCTATATGATGACACGTCTGGTCCAGGGCACCCTGCGCAGCAATGTCCTGCCCAAGACAAAGATAGATATTGGGGGCCAGAATGCGATTGTGTCCGGCCTTGGCTATGTCGGTATTTTCCTGTCTGCGCTGGTGGCGATTACCGGTGCGGGCGTCAATCTGTCGGCCCTTGGCTATGTTGCGGGCGCGCTGTCAGTGGGCATCGGCTTTGGCCTGCAAAACGTGGTGTCGAATTTCGTCTCGGGTATCATATTGCTGGTCGAGCGGCCGATATCCGAAGGCGACTGGATCGAAGTGGGCGGCCAGATGGGATATGTTCGCGACATCTCGGTCCGGTCCACCCGGATCGAGACCTTTGAACGCACCGACGTCATTGTTCCCAACGCCGACCTGATCAGTGGCACCGTCACCAACTATACCCGTGGCAATACTGTCGGGCGGCTGATTGTGCCGATTGGGGTGGCTTATGGCACCGATACCCGCCGTGTTGAGGCGATCTTGCAGGAAATCGCAGAAAACCAACCCATGGTGCTGCGCAAACCGCCTCCGACGATCCTGTTCAGCAACTTTGGCGCCGATGCGTTGGAATTCGAAATTCGCGTGTTCCTGCGCGATGTGAATTGGATCAATGTTGTCAAAAATGAAATAAACCATCAGATCGCAGAACGATTTGCCACCGAAGACATCGAAGTGCCCTTTGCCCAGCGTGATGTCTGGCTGCGCAACCCCGAAGTGCTGAAAGATACATCGACATGACCCATCCGTTATATCGCGATGATGCCTATTTGCGCGACGCATCTGCAACCGTGACGGGCCACACTGCCGAAGGTGGCATCATTCTGGATGCCAGCGTTTTCTTCCCAACCGGCGGCGGGCAGCCCGGCGACAGCGGCATATTGCGTTGGAATGATACGTCGCTGCGCATTGCCACCGCTCTCAAAGGGCCAGACGGTGCGATCATCCTGGTGCCGGCTGAACCTGCGGCTTTGCCTGCCCTGGGGCAGGAAGTCGGGCAATCGCTGGATTGGGAACGCCGGCACCGGCACATGCGCGTGCATACCGCCTTGCATCTTTTGTCCAAGGTCGTGCCGTTCGGTGTGACCGGCGGGGCCGTCGACATGGCGCATGGGCGGCTTGATTTCAATATGCCTGAGGCGCTTGAGGATAAAGACCGTGTGCAGCAGGCACTGACCGACCTGATCGCATTGGACGCAGCCGTGACCGAGGACTGGATCACCTGGGCGGACCTGGACGCCGCGCCAGAGTTGGTCAAGACGCTGACCGTGCAACCGCCAAGGGACGCAGGGCCGGTCCGCCTGATCTGCATCGGCGATCGCGCGTCCCCGATTGATCTGCAACCTTGCGGCGGAACCCATGTGGCTACTTTGGGCGAAATCGGACGGGTGCGGCTGGGGAAAGTGCAGAAAAAAGGCCAGATGAACCGGCGGATTTACCTGCATCTCGACAACTAAAACGCTTCAACTTTGACTTGAAACATTATGTATCACCTAACGCGTTGAAATCCTTGGTTTCAAGCAGCGTTGAGGGTTTCTGGTATCAATCGAAGTGCTTTAAGCTCAAGCTGCATAATTGCCCCTTGCAAAAACCCGACTGCGCAGGCTAAACCGCCCGGACGGAGCGGTGGCCGAGTGGTCGAAGGCGCACGCCTGGAAAGTGTGTAGGCGGGAGACCGTCTCCAGGGTTCGAATCCCTGTCGCTCCGCCACGGACCCCAATCTTTGTCACTTCCTTCTCTTTTCCAGCACGCAATTGATCGTTGCCGGGTATTGCCGCACGAGCTTCGGCCTTGGTCGCAATCTTGCAGCGATCTGCTAGGATCCTGACCCTAACTTACATTTGAAGGTAGCAAAGAAACTTTCACATATTGCATTGTCAAAATTCTCACCCTCCGACGCCATTGCCGGACTTATCCGGATTATGTCGAACATGAGTTGTGAAACTTGTCTGGTCAAAGAGTATAGCATTGATTTTTAACGAGGCCTTGGAAAAGCCGTATCTTGAGAAACCAATGTAATTGCGCCGTGTTCAATGCGCTTTTTCGAGAATTCTGCCCACCAGCGCGATGTCTGAACGGCGCGACAAAGTGGGGGCATGGCCGCAATCGGGAAACGAGGTGTGATCTGGTTGCGGCCCTGTGGTCATCATCCTGGCCAGAATGTCCGACTCCAGAAGATCAGATTGGGCGCCGAAGAAAACATGTGTAGGGGTGGTGATTTTATTCCAGCTGTCCCAGCAGGTCATTTCCTGTGGCGCATCCACAAATTGGCGGGTAATCGCGGGATCATAGTGCATTGTCAGTGACCCGTTTGACTGCCGACGCAACGAGGTTCGGGCCATCCGTTGCCAAAACACTTCTGATGCTGGCCCAAACGGTGTGTACGTACTGCGCAGCCAAGTTTCTGCTTCGGCATGCGTTTTGAAGGTTGGCGGATTGCCAACATACGCCAGTATGCGCTTGATCACGGTTTCGGGCACCTCTGGGCCGATGTCATTAATGAGCAAACAGGACAGTTTGTCGCGATGATTGTCCGAGGCGATGCGCATCCCGATTTGCCCGCCCATTGACGTGCCAATCCATGCAGTTTGATCAATGCCAAGCTGATCCAGCAAAGCCAGGGTGATAGCGGCGTAATATTCAATTCGGTACTCGGTTGATGGGTTTGCTGACCAACTCGACAAACCACGTCCGATCATATCGGGGCACAGGACATGATACCGATCTGACAAAGCCGCTGCCAGTTCGTCAAAATCGCGCCCGGTGCGTGCCAAACCATGCATCATAAACAGGGCAGGCGCGCTGGGGTCACCCCATTCCGTCACATGAATCTCATGATTCAGCACCGGCACAAAAGAAAAATGCGGCGCTGTCATGTGCGCGCGCCTTTTGTCATGAGCGTTCCCGCAATCCCGCGAGGGAAGAAATACACCAAGAGGATGAAGATAATACCAAGCCAGAACAGCCAACGATCCGGTGCAAGAAGTTCCGACAACAAAGGAATGCCAGCCGTGGCTTCGGAGGCGACACCCATCAAATCACGCAAATAATATTGCGCCATGACCATCATAACCGCGCCAATCACCGCGCCCCACATTGTGCCCATTCCGCCAATCACCACCATCAGCAGAATATCAATCATGATTGCAAACGACAGGGCGGTATCAGGACCGGTGTATTTGAGCCAAACTGCATAGATCGACCCGGCCAGCGACGCGGCAACAGCAGACAGGCAAAAGACAAAGGTGCGGTAGGCAACGACGCGGTAGCCAATGGCTTCGGCACGCGATTCATTCTCGCGGATCGCTTTGAGGACAGTGCCCAATGGAGACACAGTGATCCGCAACATGACGAGGAACAGCGCCAGAGACGAGCAAAACACAAAGTAATAACCGGCCAGCTTGCCATTCAACCTGACGCCGAACCAGCGCACGACTTTGCCGTCGTCATCCACCATCAGCTTGGTGGCCGTTTTGAAAAGGTCCGGTGCGCGATAGGTGATACCGTCCTCGCCACCTGTCAACTGCGACAATTGCGATGCCAGCACCAATACGACCGAGGCCGCAGCAAGTGTAATCATGGCAAAAAAGATCGCTTTGACGCGCAGGCTGATCACGCCAATGACCGTAGCCACAACAAGGGAAACCAGCACACCTGCCAAAGTGCCAAGTGCGACAGAATCCCACCCAGGCCCCATCTGTCTGAGCGCAATAGCAGCACCATATGATCCAAAACCAAAGAACATTGTATGGGCAAAGCTGACGATGCCGGTGTAGCCGATCAACAGGTCATAACTGGCGACCAAAACGATGAAGATACAGATCCGTGCCGCAACCTCCAACGCCCGCACGTCCTGAAACAAGAACGGCGCAAACAACAAGAGCGTGGCGATGACCAGCATCACGGCTTTGACGGCCAATGTGCCGTAGGTGTCTTTCATTTGCGCCATGTTACTTCACCGCCGGGCGCAACCCGCTGGGCCGCCACATCAGAATTGCCATCATCAGGATCATGTTCGACGCCAGCGCGAGTTTCGGGGCGAGGTAGCCGATGTAATTGGCGGTCAGCCCAACAATGATCGCGCCCAAAAGCGTGCCTTCGATGGATCCAAGCCCGCCGATGATCACCACGATGAACACCACAATCATCATTTCACCACCCAAGGCAGGGGTGATCAGGGTCTCATAGCCCGCCCACATCGCACCGCCCAAAGCGGCCAGGGCCGACCCCAGCATGAACACGCCGATGAACAATCGGTTAATCTTGAAACCGAGGCTCTCAACCATTTCCCGGTTTTCGACACCCGCACGGATTAGCAGCCCGACACGGGTGCGATTGAGCAGCACCAGAAGGCCGGCAAAGACCGCAGCACCGATGCAAAAGGCAAAGACGCGGTAGATTTCGATGCTTACGTCGCCAATGATCCACGCGCCCTCCAGAAAGCTGGGGCGCAGAACAGTGACTGGGGTGCCGCCCCAAACCGCAAGGATGATCTGTTCGGACACAATCAATGCGCCCATCGTGATCAGGATTTGTCGCAAATGGTCGCGGTAAACAGGCCGGATAATGACGGTTTCAAAGAACAAGCCAGCAGCGAGGCCAAAGGCAATGGCTGCGAGCATCGCAAGGCCAAGTGCTGCAGAGGCAAGAAGGATACTGTCGCTGCCAAGCCAACTGCCCAAAGCGGCCAACACGCTTGCCGCGACAAATGCGCCAAAGCTGACAAAGGCGGAATGGCCAAAGTTCATCACGTCCATCAAGCCAAAGACAAGGCTAAGGCCAGAGGCCATAAGAAACACCATCATGCCCATCGACAGGCCTGCGATGGTCAGCGTGACCCATGATGATGGTGTGCCGATCAGCACAAACGCGATCGCGGCCAAAGCCACAGGCAGCAGGTTAACGCCGCCAAGCCGGGCCAGCGTGTCGGAAATGTTTTCCATAAAATCCCTCATGCGGACAGGCCCAAAAGCTGACCTTGCAGGTCTGTGTCAGCGGCGAAGTCGGCCATTGAACCGCTGTGTACTACGCGGCCATCCTCAATCACCGCCATGTCGCGGCCAAGGCTGCGGGCAAAGTTGAAGTTTTGTTCGACCAGCAGAATGGTTGTGGTCTGGGAAATCTCGCGAAATACGTCGCCCATCGCCGCTACAATTGACGGGGCCAATCCCTTGGTCGGCTCGTCAATCAGGATCAACGCACGCGGCTCGATAATTGCGCGCGCCACGGCGAGCATCTGCTTTTGCCCACCTGACAGGCTCCATGCCTGTTTTGACCAGAACCGCTCAAGTGCGGGAAACAGATCATAAATGCGTTGCAGCCGCGTTGGGTCAAATTTGCCCCTGGCGGTGGCGAGGACGAGGTTCTCTTCGATCGTGAGACCGCCAAAGATCCCCATGTTCTCGGGCACATAGGCGATGCCTTTGCGGGCAATATCTGCGGTGCCCATGCCGGCAATGTCCTGGCCCTCAAAGGTAACCGAATTGGGCGAGGGCTGCCAAAGCCCCATAATCGAGCGCAGCGTTGTTGTCTTGCCCGCGCCATTGCGGCCCAGAAGAACAAACACGCCACCTTCCGGCACATCAAAGCTGATGTTGTGGAGCACAGCGTATTGGCCAATGTCGGTTTTCATGTTCTGAACGGACAACAATGTCACGCCGTTTCCTCCGTTGCGGCGCCAAGATAGACATCGCGCACGATCTGGCTCGCCATGACTTCATCGGGCGCGCCATCGGCCAGCAGTTCTCCGTTGTGCAACACGATAATCCTGTCGGCCAAGGCACGCACTACATCCATCTTGTGCTCGACCAGCAGAACCGTTTTCGTCGGGTCGGACTTGATCTGTGCAATCAGGTCCAGCACGGCGGGGGCCTGATCCAGCGACATGCCGGCAGTGGGTTCATCGAACATATAGATATCGGGTTCCATCGCCATCAGCAGTGCCACCTCAAGCTTGCGCTGATCGCCATGGGGCAGGGCGGCGGCAGGCATATAGGCCTTGTCGTTCAGATGCGCGGCATCAAGGAATTTTTCAGATGTGGCTTTCAGTTCGGTCAATTGCGTGGCCGGGCGAAACAGGCCCCAGCCAGCACCTGCACGGGCCTGAACGGCAAGGCGGATATTTTCCAGAACAGTGAGATGAGGAAAGAGATTGGTCAGCTGAAACGCCCGCCCGATGCCGTGACGCGCCCGCGATGAAGGCGAAAGAGTGGTTATGTCTGTATCGCCCTTGTGGACCGTGCCCGATGACGCAAAAAGCTGGCCGGAAATCAAGTTGAAGTAGGTCGTTTTGCCTGCCCCGTTCGGTCCGACAATCACTGTTGTTTCGCCCGGATGAAAGGCGCAAGTGACCTGATTGACCGCGACATGGCCACCGAAACGGATCGTCAGATCGGTCGTTGTAAGAGACGGCTGTGACATGGGAGATTGCTGCATTTCGCTAAAGTGTCCGGCCCGCAAACGGGTGCGGGCCGGACCAGGTGGTCAGTCGTTTGTACGACCAACAGGGATGTTCATCTCGTCTGCTTCGATGATGCGAACCAGTTCGGGGATGGCCCATGCCACATCGTCATCAACACGAATTTTGAAATGCACCATGGATTGCAATGCCTGATGGTCTTCGGGGCGGAAGGTCATTTCACCCTTGGGGGTTTCCCATGACATGCCTTCCATCGCGGCGATCAGATCTTCGGTCTCATAGCTTGTTGCTGTTTCCAGCGCTTTGACTACAGCCAAAGCTGCGGCCATGCCACCAGCTGTGAAGAAGTCCGGCGGGCCGTCAAAGCGTTCCTGATGCGTATCCACCAGCCACTTGTTCACCGGATTGTCGTAGGCTTCATAGTAGTAATAGACCGCACCTTCCATGCCGGGGAACCGCTTGTAAGTAGGCAGAACCGGCAGGATGTGACCACCCATGGAAAGCTCGATCCCGTAGCGATCCGGATCCAGCGCCTGGATCTTGCCCGGTGCATCACCACCACCCGCGACATAAACCAGAATGACCTTGCGGCCTTCTTTGTCCTTCAACGCATTAAACATGCGTTCCGTCGCGGCAGTAAAATCTGCGGTCCCCTGAGGCACAAACTCTTCAGTGACAACCGTTGCACCGCTGCCCTCCAAAGCTGCCTTGAACGCATTGATACCGTCACGGCCAAAGGCATAATCTTCGGCCAGAGTAGCAACAAACAGGTTCTCGTCAGGTTTGAGCGCAAGCGCCTGAGCCTGCATATCCATTGACGAATTGCGCGATGTTTTGAAGATATAGCGGTTGCTGTCAGGCCCGGTCAGACTGTCAGCGACAGCAGGCTCGACAATCAGGATTTTCTCGTATTCCTCGGCAATCGGCAGCATGCCTTTGGTCACGCCGGATGAGGTGGCACCAACGGCCAGCAACACGTCGTCATCGCCGTAAGCTTCGGCCAGAACAGCGCGGGCCACATCCGGTTTGAACTGGGTGTCCTTGATGATCACTTCGATCGGGCGGCCTTTGACCTCGTTTGTGCCGCCAGTGGCATATTCCAGACCCAATTCAAAACCAGTCTGCGCTTGTTTTGAGAATGCTTCAAAGCTGGAACCGGACAAGCCGTGTATCAAGGCTATTTTGATCGGGTCCTGAGCCCAAGCAGCCCCTGCCATTGCAATAGAAACAGCAAAAGAAGCGGCGAACCGCGTTAGTGTCTTCATGGTATCCTCCCTTGGTGGCTGGCCATGACATTGCACGCGCCCGGCCGCTCGTTTAACATCATGGCAGCATCGAACACTTTGGGTGACGGGGCAAGGTCGTGGAAATACGTATCAACAATTGCTTCGCAGAAGGGGACTTTGCGAAGCTTGCATTCACATTTGCGCCGATTGGTCTGGTGGTCACCGAAAACCGCGTGATCCGTGATTGCAATATCGCCTTTGCTGAAATGTTCGGCTATGAGCCTAACGACTTGCGCAACCAGATGTTTTCGATTTTGTACCCGTCGGATGAGGAGTTCGTGAACATCCGCGACCGTGGCGTCAAACAACTTCGCGAGACCAACACATACTGGGACGAACGGATCATGGCGCGCAAGGACAAGGCATTGTTCTGGTGCCGCGTGCGAGGTCATTCTTTTACACCAGATGACCCGCTGGCCCGCGCCGTCTGGAGCTTTGCTGACTTGTCAGCCGAGCGACCGTATGTCCAACTGACCAGACGGGAACGCGAAATTCTTAGCCACCTCAGTGAGGGTCTGACCAGCAAGGAAATCGCCCTGCAACTGGATATTTCGTACCGCACGGTGGAAGTTTACCGTGCCAAGCTGCTTCGTAAATTCAACGTAAACAACACCAGCGGTCTTTTCCATTCACTTGGCGGGATCGATGGTGATCATGTCGTTTCCGCTGGCTCCAAAGGATGAATGAGGCTCAGACCCCAAAGCAATTCGACCAATACCTGAAACATCTAACGCTGTCTGAAAGCAAGGATTTCAACACGTTAGATGATAAGGGATGTTTCAGGTAAAAGTCGAAACGCAATAATTGCAGGCTTTTGACCGCGAAAGTCGCGGTGTTGGAACCTTACATGAAAAAGCGCCGGGATTGCGAATCAGCATTGAAATTACTCAGGAAATCAATGAAGCGCGACGGCATTCCAAAAGTGATAGTGACTGACGGGATCAAGTCTTGTGGCGCCGCGACGAAGATCATTGGCACTGTGTCACGGCAAGAAACAGGCCACGCTCCGCTTCAGGTAAATGCGATGTTTGCACAAGTTCACCGCGGCTCTCTCAGAGTGGCGGCAGCTCTGTTCCGGATAAGTCCGCGTATTCTGCAGCAAACCGAGACTGGTTCGCAGTCGTCTGACAGCGCCGTTCCCCACTCCAGTTCTTGCAAGCAATGTCTTTATCTAATTGTTTTAACGGGACTTTCCAGAGTTTTACGCCGTGCCACCCGCGGCGACCATGTCACCGCACAAAAGGGCCCCATGCCTTGCAACACGCCGTTCACGTGCTGCGTTTGAGCGCTTGTGCCATGCAGTGGATGCCACCCCCGGTTTTAGAAATCTCCGCTGTTTCGACAGCGGCGACCTCAAATCCGCGGGCGCGCAACTGGTCAATCAGGTACGTCGATGACGTGGGTGCGATGACTTTGTCATTTCCAAGCGACATCAGGTTGCATCCCAGTGTCATGGTTTGAGGGAAAGGCACGTCGATAATCTCATGCCCCTTTGCTTTTAGCCAATCCACGATTGCAGGCTCTGTGCAGGCAAGGCAGACGGCGGTCAGTTTTTCGGCAATCGGTACAACCATAAGATCAATGTGGACGTAGTATTCGTCAATGAACGCCAGACGCACTTCCCAGCCTTCGGCCTCAAACCAGCTGGCGACTTGACGTGCGCCCGGTTCATTGGTGCGCGCACCACCGCAGCCGATCAGCACACAGCCTTCTTCGATCACGTTGAAATCGCCGCCCTCAAACGTTCCTGCCGTCACCATGTCGTAAATCGGGATGCCGAGGCTTTCATAGGCACGGATGGCGGCATAGTTTTCGCCGCGTCGCCACCATTGCGACATCGCCGTGATAAATGCGCCATAGGGCGTCATAACGCTGGAATCGCGCGAATATACCTGCATGGTCAGTTCGGGTTCAGGCTCTAGCATATGCACATTGACGCCGAAGTGTTTATAGGCCGAAACCAGTTCCGCATGCTGCGCCTGAGCGCGCTGAATGTTGCAGGGGTCTTCGCGCAGATACTTGCTGGACAGACTTGACGTTGCTCGGTGAAACAGATGCGCAGGTGAGCCGAGCAGGACGTCCGTTAGCGGGTCGGTCTCATTTCGAAACCCCCAGTTTGTCAGGGGCTGGGTGCCGCCGCTGAGGTTGCGCCGCTGAAGGGTGAAGCTATCAGTTTGCCGATCGAGGGCCATTGTTTTCTCCTGTAGGGTCAGGCGTCGGGCATAGTGGAAGGTATCCACCAGTCTCGCCCGCGCGGGGTGTCAATATATTCGGGCCAGCGAAAGTGGATCGGTGGATCATAATCGCAAAGCGGCGGTTGCCAGTTGGCGCCGTTAATGCCGCCACCAGTTCGGGTCTTAAACTCATCCATCGCAGAGTTGCGCGCGACCGGGTCTTCAAGCAAACGGAGCGCCGCGCAAGCGAGCACTTTGGCCGCTGTTTGCACCATTGGGTCGATCGTGGCCGAAATACCGCCAAGCGCGTTCATCACCCAGGGCGGATAGGTCTCGGATTCTGGTGCCTTGAGCGCCGGACGTGCGATGTAAAACCGCGCCGTCGGTGCATGCCATGTCATATCGGTGTAGTCATCCGACGTTGAATTCAGTTGCGATGGCGGCAGATCCCGGCGCAGGATCGTTTCGGCCTGCTTCGGTTCGGTCAACTGGGTCAATTCGTCGATGAAAGGCTCGTCCATTGGCGCCATCCCCAGATTATTCTGAATGTCGCGCGCCACCCGCTTGGCGGTTTCGTTCCAAGACGGTGGACCGACGGTTTGCAAAGCATCCCATACAACGTTTGCCATCGCATGATTGGCCAGGCCGGGGCGGGACTTGCTGACCCAATGACGTTCCCAGCGACACCCGGTCATGGCAGCACTTGCCTTGGCGTTGCGGTCCAAAGCAGCGGTGATCTGCTCTGCCATCGCCACCGTGGGCGTGCGCATCATATATTGTATTTCGGCCAGACCCGCGGGCAAGTTGTCCGCTGTGGCCTGTCCAGCAGTCAGGATCGCCTCAGACACGGACCAGCCGCCCTGATGCGGCAACATGGCCTCGCGCAGGGCCTTGGACGATTGGTACATCGTCATCAACGCATCGTTTGCACCGGGCGCGCGCACGGCAGAATGGGACTGCGGAATGGGCGCGCCATCACTTGCGCCCCAGGTTTCCGGCGCGTCACAGATAAAGCGGTACACCATCGCATAGGCCGCGCCACAATGGGTGTCCCAGCGCACAGTATTGCACATTGGCAGCATATAAAATGGATGGAATGACAGCATCGCTGCCAGCCCGTCATAATATCCGTTTGCGGCATGTATAGGCTTTGATCCGCGCAATTTTTCCGCAGGCTCTCCGGTGTATCGCAAACCGCCCTTGATCCCGTGCTTTTCCATTGCCGCCTTGGTCGCCAGCAGGCCGCCCAAAGTCGCAATGCCAAGACCCGAATGCGGATCGGTATGCCCGCCGGCCTGAAACCCAAGGCCTGCACGCGGTTCGCGTTGGGTTGACGCGGCCTGACAATTGCCCGGAACCGCATCATATTCTGCATACATCCCGATGATCGGGCCGTCTCCGTTTGACCATTCTGCGCAAAAAGCCGTTGGCATGCCAGCTGAGCCTTCTTCAACAGTGAACCCTTCGGCGCGCAGGCGTTTCACATACCATTCGGCAGACCGATATTCGCGCCATGAGGTCTCGGCGAATTCAAAGATCGTCGCACACCAATCCGACAACTCGGTTTGCCGGTGATCTACCGCGGCCAGTCCGCTTGATTGTGCGTTCGACAAAGGCATCGCTTTCTCCTTGCAGTGTAGTAATGCAGTGCACAGGCGGGTAGAAAAGTGAAATCATTTCAATCGATCTGCAAATTTGGTTCACCTTGCGGCTGGTTTCGCAAAACTCATCTTGTATAAGTGGCCACAAAGATGGAGTTGACATGCAACGTGTACCTTCGACACAAGCCTTGCGCGCGCTTGACAGTTTTTTGCGCCATGGGGCGGTTTGGAAAGCTGCGGATGAATTGAACCTGACCCGCAGCGCGGTCAGTCATCAGTTGCGATTGCTGGAGCGCGACCTTGGCTTTGCATTGTTCAACCGTGTCGGCACCCGGATCGAGCTTACGACGCGCGGCCGAGCCTATGCCAATGACGTGCGCACAGCCCTGTCACTGATTAGCACATCAGCTTCGCGCAATGCTGGCCAGGAATTGTCAGGCCAGTTGTGCATCAGCTGCACGCCCGGATTTGCGGCAACCTGGCTGAGCACGAAGATCGGGAAATTCAGAAAAAACTTTCCCGACATCGCCTTGTCTATTGTCACACCAAAGCTGCTTGAAGATGTGTCAAACCCCGACGCGGACGTGTTTATCGCCTTTGGCGAAGGCACGATGAAAGAGGTCGAGGTTGAGCTTTTGAAGGAAGTTGAGTTTACGCCACTCATCAGCCCGGTCCTGCTCAACAGGCTTGGCGCGTTTCAGGACCCTCGTGATGTGTTGCGGGGCGATCTGCTGCATCTGGCGGATCAGGAAGATTGGCAAGCCTGGCTGCATGCCGCCGGTCTGCCCTCTGAAATGGCAAATTCCGGTGTCATTTTTGCCGATATGAATCTGGTTTATGGTGCCGCGATGAATGCACAGGGGCTGGCCATGGGCGACGAATTCATTTGCCGAGAAGCGATGGCAACCGGCCAATTGGTGCGCCTGTTCGACCTGTCAATCAAGTCTCCGAAGGCATATTTTTTGGCCATACCCTCCGCGAAATCCAGATTCGCCAGTGTCGTCGCGTTTCGACAGTGGATCCTGGATGAAATGGCCCACTCAAACGCATAGGCATCCGCTTTGTCAAATTTCATTTGTCATTGATGGAAAAACAATTCGTTTGTCAGGGCGTAATTCCTCCTTCTACGCTGAGATACGACGGAGGAAACCATGCCCGCACAAACACCTGCAGCCGAGATTGGTGCCCATGGCATCGGAAAAGATTTTGGTGGCTTCACGGCGCTGAATGATATCACGCTGACGGTTGGATGCGGCGAATTTCTGACGTTACTGGGCCCATCGGGTTCTGGCAAAACAACTTTTCTTATGGTTCTTGCCGGGTTTGAGGCAGCAACGCGCGGACGGATGACGCTGGACGGCAGTGACGTCACCAATGTCCAGCCGGAGGAACGCGGATTTGGCATGGTGTTTCAGGGCTATGCCCTGTTTCCGCATATGAGTGTGGCACAAAACATAGCTTTCCCTCTGAAAGTGCGGCGACGCAGTGGCCCTGACATTAAGCGCCGCGTTGAGGAAATGATCGAGATGGTTGGCCTGGAGGGTCACGGCCACAAACGTCCATCTGCATTGTCCGGAGGTCAGCAACAGCGGGTCGCATTGGCGCGGGCACTGGCGTGCGAACCTTCGGTCCTGTTGCTGGACGAACCGTTTTCAGCTTTGGATAAGAACCTGCGCGGCCAGATGCAGGATGAAGTGCGCCGATTGCATCAGGAAACTGGTACCACCTTTGTTTTTGTCACGCATGACCAATCCGAAGCCTTGGCCCTGTCCAGTCGGGTAGCAATATTTGAGCAAGGCAGGCTGCAACAAATCGGCACGCCACGCGATGTCTATGAACAACCTCAGAACCGGTTCGTCGCGGAATTTCTGGGCGATATCAATATTTTACCTTTGAGAGATGTCAAAAATGGCAGCCCCTATACCGAAGGGAAATTCGAAGGCCAAACCCTGCGTTCCGCTCGTTCTGCGCAGACAGCCAGTGACAACTTGGCGGTGCGGCCCGAGTATATGCATCTGGCGACAGCACAGCCGACGGGCGGCAACGCGATTGCGGCGACGGTCTGCGATCTGACCTATCTCGGGGCTCAGACCCGCCTTGGGCTCAAAACCCGGAATGGAACGGAATTGATACTGTCACAGTCCACCGCTGACCTGCCCGAAGGCTTTGGCCCCGGCGCGCAGGTCTGGGCAGGCTGGTCCGAAGAAAACGGAATATTGCTTTAGCCCGATGGGATGACCCGGACGGCAATCCACGACCAATAATCAACACGGAGTAAGACACATGGATGGAAATTTTCAGAAAGACTGCCTTGATATTCTGGCAATCAAGACCCGGCGCGGCGATATTTCGCGGCGCAGCTTTTTGACGCTGGCAGGCGCACTTTTAGGCACAACCGCGCTGGGACTGAAAGGCACGCCCGCGCTTGCCGAAAGCGGAGAACTGGTATTCGTCAACTGGGGCGGCGATGCGATAACCGCTTTTGATACCGCCTTTGGCCAGCCATTTCAGCAAGACAGCGGTGTGGTTGTGAAACAGGACGGCTCGGGCCCGACAGAGGGCGCAATTCAAGCCCAGATCGAAAGCGGCAACCCGACGTGGGACATTGTCGATGCCGATCCATTCTCGGCTCAGGCATTGGGCAAGAAGGATATGATGGAGCCCATTGACTACAACGTGGTTGATCGCGGCAAAATGCGCGAAGGCTTTGGTTGGGATTAAGCAGCATCCTACTATTTCTATTCCTACGTCATCGCTTATGACG